>JAFPTK010000133.1 GCA_017400305.1 Lachnospiraceae bacterium
CGCCATCCCCGCGATCCCCGGCACATTTTCCGTGCCGTTTCGCTGGCCGCCCTGCTGCCCGCCTCCGTTGGAGATCGGCAGGATCCGCACACGGTCGCCGACGTTGAGGACCCCTGCCCCCTTCGGGCCGTGGATCTTGTGGCTGCTCGCGGAGAGCAGATCGATCTTCATCCGTTTCGGGTAGATCCGGGCCTTTCCGAAGCCCTGCACGGCGTCCACATGGAAAAGCGTATCCGGATTGCACTCCTTGATGATCGCCCCGAGCTCGTCAACGGGCTGAACCGAGCCGATCTCATTGTTGGTATGCATGACCGACACGAGGGTCGTCTGCTCCGTGATGGCCTCCCGCAGCTCCTGCGGGCTTACCCGGCCGCAGGAATCCGTTCCGAGGTACGTCACGGAAAAGCCCTGATCCTCGAGATATTTCATAGTCTGCAGGACCGCCGGATGCTCGATCCGGGTTGTGATGAGGTGCTTCCCCCGCCGCACAGAGGCCATGGCTGCGCCGATGATGGCCAGATTGTCCGACTCCGTTCCGCCGGAGGTAAAGAGAAGATTCTTTTCCTCGCATTTTAAAAGGGAGGCCAGGCGGTTCTTAGCCTCCCGGAGAATCCGCTCCGCTTCCACTCCCTTGGAGTGCATGCTGGAGGGATTGCCGTAGCTTACACACATCACCTCGCGGATCCGGTCCGCGACCTCCGGCGCCACCATCGTGGTGGCGGAATTGTCCAGATAGATCTCTCTCATTCCTGTCCCAGTCCTTCCGTGAGATATCCGAGCCAGCCGAGGACCACCATCCCGGCAGTCTCCGTGCGCAGGATCCTCTTTCCAAGCGTGATCGGCTGCGCGCCGCTTGCCTCTGCCAGCCGGATCTCCTCCTCCTCAAAGCCGCCCTCCGGCCCGATGAAGATGCCGATCCGCATCCCCGGCTTTACGCTTCCCAGCAGCGCCCGGGTGCGCTCCATTCCCTCTGCCAGCTCATAAGGGATCAAAACCAGATCCAGCTGACGGCTCTCCTCGAGCGCATGGGCAAAGGTTTCCTGCCGTTCCACCACCGGGATGATCCCGCGCTTGCTCTGCTTGGCCGCAGCCTCCGCGATCCCCTGCCAGCGGGCGCGTTTGCTCTCTTCCTTCTTCGGATCCAGCTTCATGATGCAGCGCTTCGTCTGTACCGGCACAATCCGGGTGACGCCGAGCTCCACACATTTCTGGATGATGAGCTCGAGCTTGTCCGACTTGGGAAGTCCCTGATACAGCGTCACCTCCACCGGAAGCTCATTCGAGCTCTCCCGGATAAAGCGAAGCTCGCAGATCACGACATCTTCCGTCAGCTCCAGGATCCCGCAGCGGTAGTCCCGCCCGTCCCGTCCGTTGCTGACACTGATCTCCTCTCCCGGACGCATACGAAGCACATTTTTGATGTGATTCACATCGCTCCCGGTGATGAGAACGCGGTGCTCCTGCGTATGGATTTGCGATTCCTCCACAAAAAACTGATACATACTGCTTCCTTACCAACTGTTCCCGCGCGTATCACAGAGGCTTCCGGGCCGTCACACTCCGCCACTCGCCCTGTGCCGTGACCTCCAGAAGCTCCAGTCCCGCGTCTGCCACAGCCTTCCGCACCATATCCTCCCGGATATCCAGGATCCCGGAGGTGATGTAGATGCCGCCGGGCTTCAGCTGACGGACGATCACCGGTGTCAGCATGACGAGAACCTCCGCCAGAATGTTGGCGACAACAATGTCATATTTCTCAAAACCCACCCGTTCCTGCACTTCCGGGGTGTCGATGATATTGCCGATGAACATCTCAAAAGAAGAAGGATCGATCCCGTTCGCTCTGCAATTCTGTGCGACCGCCTCCACCGCGCAGGGATCGAGATCGGTCCCGATGGCATGCCCGGCGCCGAATTTCAGAGCCAGGATGGACAGGATCCCGCTGCCGGTTCCGACATCGAGAAGCTCCGTCTGCGGGGTTACGTACCTGCGCAGCTGACGGATACACAGCTGCGTGGTCTCATGCATTCCGGTTCCGAAGGCCGTTCCGGGATCGATGTGAAGGACCAGAGAAGGCTCTCCATGATCCGGCTCCCCGGGCTTCGGTTCGGCCTGCGCATCCTCCCACGAGGGAATGACAAGGATGTCATCGATCCAGAACTGGTGAAAATACTGCTTCCAGTTGTTGATCCAGTCGATGTCCTCGGTCTCATCCACCGTGATGCTGCCTTCCCCGATATCCAGCTGAAAGCTTTTAAGCTCCTCGAGCTCCTCTTCGATCCGCCTCTGCAGCTCGGCGATCTCCAGGGTCTCCCCCTCCACCGAAACCGTACCGTCCTCCTGCTTTTCCACAAAGAAATTCAGGTAGGCGATGCCGTCATCGGCCTGCACATCGGGCAGGATATCGACGAACATCTGCTCCTTCTCCAGAGGGGAGAGCGGGATTTTGTCCTCGATCTGCGCGCCCTCGAGTCCGATATCGTAAAGCGTGCTGATGATGATGTCTTCCGCACCCGTCACCGTTTTGATCCGGAATCTGACCCACTTCATAAAAACTGTCCTTTCTTGCTTTCACGGTCTCAGATGATGTAGTACCAGTTGGTATCCGACTCGCGGTCACTGCTCTCCACGGAGGAAATCGAATCGTGATCGCTCCCGGGACGGATGGCGAGCTCCTGGTTCTTGATGGAAACCCTCGCTCCGGCATCCACCGAGGAGGTGATAAATGCGTTGGAGCCGATGACTGCGTCGTGTCCGATCACCGTCTCGCCTCCCAGGATGGAAGCACCGGCATAGATGGTCACGCGGTCCTCGATGGTCGGATGACGCTTTCTGCCGCGCAGGCTCTGCCCTCCGCGGGTTGAAAGAGCGCCGATGGTGACGCCCTGATAGATTTTCACATAATCGCCGATGATCGTGGTCTCACCCACCACGATGCCGGTCCCGTGATCGATAAAGAAATATTTTCCGAGCGTCGCCCCGGGGTGGATATCGATCCCGGTGCGGGAATGTGCATGCTCGGTCATCATGCGGGGGATCAGAGGGATCCCGAGCAGATACAGCTCATGTGCGATCCGCGCCGTAACGATGGCACGCAGTCCGGGATAGCACAGGATGATCTCGCTGTGGTTGTAGGCCGCCGGATCTCCTTCGAAAAAGGCCTGCACGTCGGTTTCCACCATCTCGCGGATCTTCGGGATCGTCAGGAAAAAGCTCCGGCACAGATCATGCGCCAGATCCGCCCGCTGCTCATAGGAATCATTTTCATGCTCCGGATCCTGCTTGAGCGCGATGATGATCTGCTTGTTCAGGTTGTAGAGCACATCCTCGATCATCACCGTCAGACGGCTGTTGATATTGTAGAAGCGATAGGATTTCTCGCGGAAAAACCCGGGAAAGATCATCTTGATCAGCTTGTCCAGAAGGTCGACCACGACCTCCTTGTCCGGCTGGTCAAAGAGTTCCACACGGTTGATGATGCGATCCGACGTGTAATCGTCCAGGAGCGTCCCCACGATCTCTTCCAGCTCTGTCCTGTTTTTTTCGTTATTTTCACTCATAGCTTTTCCCTCTGCAAAGTTCTTATGGTACTATACCCCAAACCGGTAGGATTTCGCAACATATCCGGCAAAAATCCGTCTGCTTGACGCAGGCGCGATGGTCTCCTATAGTAAAAAGAGCAAAAAGGAGACGCTATGGCTTCCATTCCTTCCATTCATGAAAAATACATGCGCGAGGCCTACCGACAGGCCTTGAAAGCCTATCGCCTCGGCGAGGTTCCCATCGGCTGCGTGATCGTCCATGACGGCCGGATCATCGGCCGCGGATACAACCGCCGCAACACGGACCACTGCACCCTCTCCCACGCCGAGATCACGGCGATCCGCCGGGCGAGCAAGGCACTGGGTGACTGGCGGCTGGAGGACTGCACCCTGTACGTGACGCTCGAGCCCTGTCAGATGTGCGCCGGAGCGATCGTGCAGGCGCGGATCCCCGAAGTCGTGATGGGCAGCGAAAGTCCGAAATCCGGCTGCAGCGGGTCGGTGCTGGACATACTGAACAACCCGGGCTTCAACCATCAGGTCTCCGTGACCAAGGGCGTCCTCGCGGACGAATGCAGCGCGCTTCTCACCCGCTTTTTCACGGAGCTGCGCGAAAAACTGAAAGCAGCCAAAGCAGCCGGAAAGGCATCGGAGGATGCCGCCGATCCCGCTGCTTCCGAAGGCGCGGCAGGCAATTAAGCCCTGCGCCTTTTTTTGTGCTTACATCGGAGCGCCGAAATCGAAAACGTATTTCACAAAGGTCCGGCCGTCCTCGGTCACTTCTCCCGCCGGGCCCATGCCCAGCTTCTCACAAAGTGCCCGGGAAGGTGCGTTGTCCGGCTGTACGAGCGCCAGCACCCGGTCAAACCCGCGCTCCCGCGCACCGGTCAGGATCTCCGAGCAGACCTCGAAGGCATAGCCTTTCTTCTGCCAGCGCGCTCCGATGACAAAGCCCAGCTCCGGATCCTCATACCCCGGACGGAAGGAAATCCCCGCCCTTCCGATGATCTCCCGCGTGTCTCTCCGGATGACGGTCCAGATGCCAAAGCCGTAGATTTCATAGATGTTTTCCCGATAGGAGGCCGTATAGGCTTCCTCCCGCTCCCGCTCCGGGAAGAGATCCTCCATGTACGCCGTCACCGAAGGGTCCCGGTAGATTTCGTAAAATGCGTCCAGGTCCGTCTCGCTCGTCTCCCGCAGCAGGCACCGCTTCGTCGTACGCTCGTAGAGGGGGATCCGGTGGGTTCTGCGGTACATCTCCTCCAGATAATCCGGGTCCGCTTCCCCCAGATCCATCGGAAAATCGCCCTCGTACGCCCACCTGGTGCGGGGCGGATTCCCGCCGGTCCAGCCGTCCCGGTAGAGATAGCCCAGGTAATCGCCGCGCCCGCTGACATGTGCGTCACAAACCAGCAGCGTGCCGTCCCCGGGGCCGATCTCAAGGCTTTCCTCCGGCAAAAGCGGCGGTTTTTCCCCGGCCCGGACCGAGCAGCGTATGACCCTTTTCAGGTATTTTTCCGGTGTCCATGCATCGCGAAAGGGCATCCGAAAATCTCCTCTTTACGACTTTCTTCTTTCCTAGTTATAATACTAGTGTTTCCGCTTTCAGGCAACCGATGCGGCCGTGCCTTGCGGAAGCTTTTCGGCGGTTATTATTTTCAAAAACCAATCTTCCGAACACAGAAAGGAATCCTTATGAGTGACAAGCAGAACCCCATTGTAACCATCACCATGCAGGGCGGAGGCGTGATCAAAGCCGAGCTTTACCCCGAAATCGCCCCCAATACGGTCCATAACTTCCTCAGCCTGGTGGGCAAGGGCTA
>JAFPTK010000134.1 GCA_017400305.1 Lachnospiraceae bacterium
ACATGAGCACCGATGTCACGACAAGCATGACCGCAATGCCGGCGAGATGCGCGATCACATAGGGATACAATCCGTGCCCCCCGCGGGAGATCAAGAGCACCACGACGATGTGCACGATCGCGCCGATCGCGCCCGCCACCAAGATCGCCAGTTTCCCTCCCAGTTTATTGAACAGGATCGACAGGACGATCAGAGCGGTAAGGAGCGGCACACCGGCGGCCTGCAGTCGAAAGACCCCCTTGAGCATATCGTCCGGTTTCGCACAGATCAGACTTACGATCGCTCCCGCCAGGCCGCTTGCCATAAACGATATCGGAAAGATCAGGATCATCAGACGGCGGATCATACCCGCCATGCGATCCTGTGCTGCATACCGGTCATCCCTCTGATAACGCGCATGGATCCGAAAGACAGCTTTAAGAAAAGGCAGGGCCAGCACGACAGCCAGACAAAGTGTCGGCAGGAACACGACTCCCATGTATCCGCCCCAGTCCGCGAGCAGCCCCCCCTGCGGGGCCAGTTCGGTCACCTGTTCCGCGGTCTGTTCTATGATACTGCCGGCTTCCTCCGCACTCTCCGCCGTCTCCGCTGCCGCCGTGTGGAAATAGCGCCAGGTGTCGAACAGGAAGATCCCGAGAAACCCTGCCGGGATCAGGCCGTCCAGTGACAGAAATGCGTATCCTCCGCGTCCTCTTGCCCTGACCGTGAGGAAGCTGGTGGTGTGGTATTTGATGCTGCCGACCAGCAGAATGATAAAAGAGACCAGACAGGCGACATCCATTCCGATCATGGCACCGATCGCGCCGTAGACCGCGGAGTAGCTGTTCGTCCGCAACAGAGCGTCGACTTTTTCGCCGTAACCGGCCAGGATCCGACCGATCAGAAACGGCAGGATAAAGAGGAGGACATTCTGGAAAAACGATGCGATCATCAGCTCCGCTTTGCCGCCGCGTGCGCGCAGATACCCCCTTCTTCCGCCGGAGGCGCACAGCAGCATGAGCGCCGGCAGCCCTGTAACCAGGGTGACCACGCTGCCGACCAGTTCATAGGAGTCGCCGTAGATCACCGGTCTTAACAGCATCAGGAAGAGGATCAGGAGGATCGCAGCTCCCACCCCAAAGACGGACATGGCCCGGCTGTATTTCCTGGCTTCATTCTGCTGATCCGCCGACAGGAGTCTTCTGACCCCGCGGAAGGTCGGCCGTTCCCACATAAGATCCGATAACAGGATACAGATGATCGCGGCTGCGAGAGGAAGGGAAAGCACCGCGATCCCCTCTCTTCCGATCAGCCGGACACCGAAGATCGGCATAGCCGCCATCACCGCGATCGCAGTCATACACCATCCGGTCACTCTGTCGCCTCGTGTTCCGCCGCCGTATCCGCCCTGTCCGTTCAACTGTTCATCCTTTCTCCGGATAATGGAACGCGATCATCCGGTTTCGGCCGTACGGACCCGGTCCCGTAACCTGCTTCGCTCTGTACGGTATCAGGGTCCCTGGTGATCCCCAGGTTCTTAAGCACCCGTTCCTGCTTTTCCTCCATCCGGGCCGCTTCCGCGGGAGTTTCATGGTCATATCCCAGCAGATGGAACAGACTGTGTGCCACCAGAAATGCGAATTCTCTCTTCCGGCTGTGCCCGTACTCCTCAGCCTGTGAGATGACACGGTTTCGGTTGATCACGATGCTGCCCAGCATGATATGGCCGGTCTCCGGATCGGTGATATCCGCCGCCTGGGAGCGGATCGCGTCCTCCGCCTTCTCTTCCGACAGATCGATGTTGGGAAAGGAGAGCACATCCGTCACGCGATCGATCCCCCGATTCTCACGGTTCATCTCGCGGATCTCCCCGTCCCCGACGATCAGCAGCTCTGTCTCAAAGGGCGCCGTTTCCTCGATCTGTTCCTCGCGCAGCGCTTCCTCTCCGATCCTCGTAAGAAGCGAGTCGCACG
This sequence comes from Lachnospiraceae bacterium, assembly GCA_017400305.1. Classification (GTDB taxonomy): domain Bacteria; phylum Bacillota; class Clostridia; order Lachnospirales; family Lachnospiraceae; genus Butyrivibrio. The sequence continues at coordinate 1,953 of JAFPTK010000134.1, forward strand.
CCGGATCGATCCCGTCGCAGAACCCCGTCTCATCCTCAACGCAGAAAATCATAGTACAGCGTTTCCTTCTTCAGAAGTTCCTTTGTCACATGAAGGCCTCTGAGCGACAGCCCGCTCATCTTAAGCTCTCCCTCGGCCTCCTTTTTCTCAAAGATCTTGTCGACTAAGAGCGCGTAATCCACCTGCGCCTTACTGTTTTTCTGAAACATGAACTGGAGGGACGCGATCATCGTCTCGCACAGAAGCACCACCGTTCCCTCCGCGGAGAGCGGATCGCCCTTCTTGTGCGTGATCACCTCCTCTAAGAGCGTCAGCGGCTCCTCCGGAAAATGATAGCTCCGGAACAGCTCCATGACCTTCTCCGGTTCCCGATCCTGCAGTACGATCGCAGCGCGATGGTAATAGGAGCAGGAGCGCACCGCCCGCTGATCGAGTCCCAGTGCCGCCGCGGCCCGCTGGGTGAGATAATCCGTGTGGATCGCCCGCTGATACTCCGACTCGCTGACACCGCGCAGCCGCTGCATCAGGGCGAAGGACGGATCATTGATCTCCATATACCGCTCGGAATCCCGCTTCACCACGTAGAAGGAGTAGGCGTTCAACACGATGATCAGGATGGCGAAATTGATGAACGCATTGACCAACGGGATCACCAGGATCGCGACCGAGAGGCTCTCATTTAAGAACATCACATGGTAGCAGACCAAAAGCAGAGTCTGCACCAGCAGGGAGAGAAAGAGAGGCATCCCTGCCTCCACCTGTTCATCCAGCTTGCGAAACAGAGCCAGCGCAACAAAGCCGGCAAAGACGTACATGAAGAATTCTGCGGTCCCGCCGCCCTGGATCAGGACCGTGAGCATGAGGAGCATCGTCCCCGCGTAGGCGCCGACAAACGGGCAGGACAGGAGCGATAAGAGCACGTAGAAGGAAAGAAACGGCCAGGCATCCGTCGCAATGAGCGGGAAAAACATCGACAGGACAAAGGTGAGCAGATACGCCGCAAAGAATCGTCGGGGATGATCTCCGTTGTCCACATACAGCTCCCCTTTCGCCGCAAAATCGGCAAAGAGGAACAGCAGGGTTCCGGCTCCCAGGACGGCGCTGACAACGGCGCGGATGATCTCCGAGAGATCGCGCCCGTAGAGAAGAGCCGCTGCAAGGACGCCTCCGCAGGTGATCACAAAGGTCAGGATCCGAATCTTCGTATACTTCATATCACCTACTGTTTTCCGTGTTTTGACGAGGACCGTTCCCCGCTCTTTCTGCGTGAGGGGAACTGTTTCTTTTCATAGTCCTCATAAGCCTGAACGATCTTCTGGACCAGCGGATGACGGACGACATCCTTGCCGGTCAGCTCACAAAATGCAATATCTCCGATATCCTTAAGGATCACACGGGCCACATCCAGTCCGGAGCGCACCTGCGGCATCAGATCCTTCTGCGTGGCATCGCCGGTGATCACAACCTTGGAGCCGAAACCGATGCGGGTGAGGAACATCTTCATCTGCTCCGGAGTCGTATTCTGTGCCTCATCCAGGATGATATACGCATTGTCAAGGGTTCTGCCGCGCATATATGCGAGCGGAGCCACTTCGATCAGTCCTCTCTCCATGTTTTTGAGGAAATTGTCCGCTCCCATGATCTGATGGAGCGCGTCATAGAGCGGTCTTAAATAGGGATCCACCTTGCTCTGCAGATCCCCGGGCAAAAAACCCAGTTTCTCTCCCGCCTCGATGGCGGGACGGGTCAGAATGATCCGGTTCACCTCCCCCCGCAGGAAGGCCGTGATCGCCATGGCCATGGCCAGGTAGGTCTTACCGGTTCCCGCCGGTCCGATCCCGAATACGATGAGATGATCGCGGATCGCATCCACATACGCCTTCTGCCCCAATGTCTTCGGGCGTACCGGCTTTCCGGCCACCGTATGGCAGATCACATCCGAATCGATGGTCTCCATCACGGATTGTGCACTCCGATCCGCCTGTCCCTCCGACTGCAGAGAGATCCCGTAATCCACGCGCTGCTCTTCGATGTCCTCATCCCGGCTTCCCGCCAGGGAAAGGATCAGATCCGCGGCGCGATCCGGCGCGCTGCCTGTTCCCGTGATCTTGAGTTCCCCGTTGCGGTCAACGATATCGACGTGCAGTTCCCGCTCGATCTTCTTGATGTACAGATCACCGCCGCCGAAAACGCGCTTTAATTCTTCCGCCGTGAGAGACAGGCGCTTCTCTTTTTCCTTTTTCATTTATGGTACGGTTCTCCACGAAGGATACGAAATCCCCGGTATATCTGTTCCAGCAGGATCACACGCATCAGCTGATGCGGAAAGGTCATATCCGAAAAAGACAGCTGAAGCGCCGCTCCTTTCAGTACCTCGGGGGAAAGGCCGAGAGAACCCCCGATGACCAGCTGCAGATGCGGGATCCCCATGAGCGGGAGCTCTCCCAGTCTGGCGGCAAAGGTCTCGGAATCCATTCGTTTCCCCTGCACTGCAAGTGCCCAATAAGGAGCGCGGGGGTCCGCCGCCTTCAGGATGCGTTCCCCCTCGATCCGTAATATCTTATCACGTTCCGCAGCGGATGCCCGCTCCGGTGTCTTCTCGTCCGAGAGCTCCGTGATCCTGAGATCACAGTATCTCGTCAGACGTTTCTCATACTCCTTAGCGGCATCGCGCCACCAACTCTCCTGCAGTTTACCGACACAAAGGATGGTCAGGCGCTGCATGGATCAGGCGTTAATGTACTCGTCGATCCCCTTGGCACCGGCCTTGCCGGCACCCATGGCCAGAATGACCGTGGCCGCACCCGTCACGGCATCGCCGCCGGCGTAAACACCGTCCTTGGAGCTCTTGCCGTTCGCCTCATCTGCCACGATACAGCCTCGGCGATTGACATCCAGTCCCTCCGTGGTCGAAGCGATGAGCGGATTGGGCGAGGTGCCGAGGGACATGATGACCGCGTCGCATTCGATCTCAAACTCACTCCCCTCGACAGCCACAGGGCTTCTGCGGCCGGATTCATCGGGCTCACCGAGCTCCATGCGGATGCAGCGGATCCCCGAAACCCATCCCTCTTCGTTGGAGAGGATCTCGATCGGGTTGGTCAGCAGATCAAAGATGACACCCTCTTCCTTGGCGTGGTGGACTTCCTCTACACGCGCGGGAAGCTCCGCCTCGCTGCGGCGGTAGACCACATGCACCTCAGCGCCCATACGGAGAGCGGTTCTCGCCGCGTCCATCGCGACGTTTCCGCCGCCGACGATCACAGCCTTCTTCGGACGCATGATCGGCGTGGAAGAATCGGGAGAGAACGCCTTCATCAGGTTGCTCCGGGTGAGGAACTCATTGGCGGAAAAGACGCCCAGCGCCTGCTCCCCGGGGATGTTCATGAACTTCGGAAGGCCTGCGCCGGATCCTACGAATACGGCGGAGAAGCCCTCTTTCTTCATCAGCTCGTCGATCTTGACGGATTTTCCGACCACGACATCGGTCTCGATCTTGACACCCAGTGCCTTGACGTTGTCGATCTCCTTCTGTACGACGCGCTCCTTGGGCAGACGGAATTCCGGGATGCCGTAGGTCAGCACGCCGCCGGCCTCATGCAATGCCTCAAAGATCGTGACATCGTAGCCCATCTTGGCCAGATCGCCCGCGCAGGTCAGGCCGGCAGGGCCGGAACCGATGACCGCCACGCGCTTGCCGTTCTTTTCCTTCGGCGGTGTCGGGTGAATTCCCATCTCACGTGCCGTATCGGCGACATAGCGCTCCAGTTTGCCGATGGCGACCGCCTCTCCTTTGATACCGCGTACGCATTTTCCTTCGCACTGTGTCTCCTGCGGGCAGACACGACCGCAGATGGCCGGCAGTGAAGAGGATTCGCCGATCACGCGATAGGCTTCCGCCACATCGCCGTCCTTGACCGCCTGGATGAACTGCGGGATCTGGATCGACACCGGGCAGCCCTCCACACAGCGGGGATTCTTGCAGTTTAAGCAGCGGGAAGCCTCCGCTTCCGCTTCTTCCTTGTTGTAACCGAGGCAGACTTCCTCAAAATTGGTTGCCCGTACCTTGGGATCCTGTTCCCGGACGGGAATCTTTTTCATCACATCTACTTCCATTTTATCCTCCTCCTGTCAGGCGTTCCCGCAGTTTCCGTGGTGGGTGTCACCTTCCTGCTCCTTGAGGAACAGTCTCCCCTCCTCGGTCTTGTACAGTTTCATCCGGCTCATCGCCTGATCGAAATCCACCAGATGTCCGTCGAATTCCGGTCCGTCCACGCAGGCGAATTTCACCTTGCCATCGACCATGAGACGGCAGGCGCCGCACATTCCGGTGCCGTCGACCATGATCGGGTTCATGCTCACGACCGTGGGAATTCCCAGCTCCTTGGTCAGTTTGCAGACGAACTTCATCATGATCATGGGACCGATCGCTACACAGTGATCCCAGCGAACACCTTCATTCCACAGATCCTGGATCGCAACGGTCACCATGCCGGAGCGGCCGTAGGAGCCGTCATCGGTTGTGATCGTCAGATTGCAGACGCTCTTGAACTTATCCTCCAGGATGACCAGATCCTTGTTCTTGGCACCGATGATGACATCCGGTGTGACCCCGTGATCATGGAGCCACTTTGCCTGCGGATAGACCGGCGCCGTTCCGACACCGCCTGCGACAAAGAGGATCTTCTTTTTCTTAAGCTCCTCGATGTCCTCCTCGATAAGATCGGAAGGCCGTCCCAGCGGGCCGACGACATCCGCGAAGGAATCGCCGACATTTAACCGGGACATCTTGTCGGTCTCCGCCCCGATCACCTGTACCACGATCTCGACTGTACCCTTCTCGCGGTCATAATCGCAGATCGTGAGCGGTACGCGTTCGCCCTCCGCGTCTGCGCGGACGATCAGGAACTGTCCGGGCTCACAACTTGCCGCCACCCTGGGCGCTTCGACGATCATCTGAAAGATCACCGGCGCTTCGGTCAGCACATGCTTTTCCAAAATCTGAAACATAATCTCCCTCCTGTGGTGCGCCAATTACGAAACAATGTATACTATATCCCAATCTCCGGAGGATTTCAACGCCCGGAGAGTGTGAACAGGGTATATTTTCCGCTTGAATCGTATCCGAGCCTGTGAACACTGCCGTCGTTGGTGTTTACCGCGTACAGCAGACCGGTATCCACCACCGTCTGATCCGGGCCGACATACTGTTCGATGATCCGATAATACTCTCCGGCCCCCTCGATCTCGATCACGCTGTCGACGTGATACACATTTCTGCCGTCCGCGCCCAGGACCTTGCCCGTCTCATCGATCAGGACCCTCTTGTCCAACAGCACACGGATCACGGATGCCGTGGCCTGTTCTTCGCTCACCAGACGTGCAAAGGCCAGATGATAGGAACGCTCGACCGTCTCGGACCCGACGCCGGCGCTGTCAAAGCTGCGGAATTTGAAGACACTGTTCCCGACCGGCATCACGATGGGGCCGGTATATGCCGTGGAATCGGCCTCCGGTTCGCTGCCGTCCGTGGTGTAGGTGACGGTGCACCCCTCCTGCATGACGACGACGATCATCGTACTCTGGGTGTACTCCCCGCTCTCCTCCAGGACGACCGGTGCCGGCGGCACTGCCGGTTCGATCTGATAGACGGCCACCGTCTCTTCGCTCATCCTGCCATCCCGGTTGACGGCAACCGCCCGGACCCGGTATTCTCCCTCCTCATCGAGCAGGATAGGGCCGACATAGCGCGTGGCGTTTTCGTCCGCCTTCGTCCCATCGGTCGTATAGTAATACCGGATCGCATTTCCGGCGGCCGCGTTGGTGATCGAGATCATGACGCCCGCCTCGTAGCGGCCGGATCCGTTGTCAAATTCCGGTGCCTTGGGCTCCTCCGCCTCCAGATAATCCACGGGGCGGATCTGTGTCGGTTCCGGTTCGGCCTGGCCCGGATCCTGCTCCGGCACCGTCTGCTCCACCGCATTTTCGCTGGCCTTCGTCCCCCGCTCAAACACCGTGAGCTTCAGTACTCTGGGAATGGCGATGACCGCCGTGATCACGATAGCGGCGGCCAGAACGCCGACGCCGGCATAGCGCAGGTACCGTTTGGGGAATCGGATATGGAGATCGATATAGGCCTCCTCTTCCTCCGGTTCGTAAATACTTCCCGTATTCCCGTCACTTCCGGCAGCGATCTCATCGGCGACACCGCTCATGGCTGCCAGTATGGAGTCGTCCACCTCCGGTTCGAAATCGCTGACAAAATGGATCTCTTCCCCGCAGGCCTCACAATAGAGCATCCCGTCCGGGATCGAGGCGCCGCAGCTGGGGCAGGACATCCCCTCTTCCGGAGGAAGATCTCCGATCGGTCTCATTCTCTTGGTATTCTGAGCTTCCGACATCGTTCCTTCTACCTCTGTCTGATCCTGGAGAGCTCCAGGCAATTCTTCATGAGCATGGCGATCGTCATCGGTCCGACGCCGCCGGGCACCGGTGTGATCGCCGAGCAGACGGGCGCCACATCATCAAAATCCACATCTCCGCAGAGCTTACCGGTCTCCGCATCGCGATTGATCCCCACATCGATGACCGCTGCTCCCTCTTTGATATATTCCGAGGTGATCATCCGAGGTTTTCCGACCGCGGCGACGACGATATCCGCCCGCTTCACCACTTCCTTCAGATCCTTTGTCCTGGAATGCGCGATGGTGACGGTCGCATTGCGCTGCAGCAGCAGATGTGCCATCGGTTTGCCGACGATGTTGCTCCGCCCGACGACGACGGCTTCCTTTCCCGCGATCTCAACCCCGCTCCGGACGAGGAGCTCGATCACCCCCGCCGGGGTACAGGAGACGACCTGCGGTTCTCCGATGGCCAGAAGGCCCACATTGACCGGATGGAAACCGTCCACATCCTTCATCGGGTCGATCGCGCGAAGCACCTTCTGTTCATCGATCTGCGCGGGCAGCGGCAGCTGGACGAGGATCCCGTCCACATCCTTCCGGTCATTCAGTTCGCGGACATGGGAAAGCAGCGTCTCCGTGTCGGTATCCGCCGGCAGTTCCAGAGACAGTGACCGGATCCCCACCGTCTCGCAGGCCTTTTTCTTGTTTCTGACATACACGGCACTGGCGGGATCATCCCCCACCAGGATCACCGCAAGAGTCACCTCTCTCCCGGCGGCCCTCTCCTTCTCCACCTCGAGACGCACTTCTTCTTTGATCTGTGCAGCGATCGCTTTCCCGTCGATGATCGTGGGTTCCATTGATGTCTCCTTTAAAAACCTATTTGTCTGTTCAGAATAATCCCGTGATCCTGCCGTCGTCGTCCACATCGATCCCCTCGGCGGCCGGCCGCTTGGGAAGGCCCGGCATGGTGAGGATCGTGCCGCACAGCGCGACGATAAATCCCGCGCCCGCGCTGACATAGACGTCTCTCACCTCCACGCGGAAGCCGGTGGGGCGCCCTAACAGCGCCGGATCATCCGAGAGCGAATACTGCGTCTTGGCCATACAGACCGGGAAGGAGGAAAATCCCAGCTTCTCCGCGTTTGCAAGCTCCTTTAACGCCTTCTGGGAGAAGTTCACCCCGTCCGCGCCGTAGATGCGCTCCGCAACCATCTCGATCTTTTCCTTCGGCGAGAGGTCGTCCCCGTAGAGCGGTGCATAGTGGCTCTCCTTCGTCTCCAGGGTCTTAAGGACCTCCTTCGCCAGCGCTTCGCCGCCGGCACCGCCCTTTTCCCAGACCTCCGAAAGAGCAAAGGCACAGTCGCGCTCCTCGCAATATGCCCGCACCAGATCGATCTCCGCCTGCGTATCGCTGACAAAGGCATTTAATGTCACGACGACCGGTACCCCATACTGCTTCAGATTCTCCATATGCTTCCCGAGATTGACGATCCCCTTCCGCAGCGCTTCGAGGTTCTCCGCGGAAAGATCGCTCTTGGGCACTCCGCCATTATATTTCAAGGCGCGGACGGTTGCAACCAGAACTACGGCATCCGGGTGAAGTCCCGCCGCCCGACATTTGATATCCAGGAACTTCTCTGCCCCGAGATCCGCGCCGAATCCGGCCTCCGTGACCGTGATCTCAGAGAGGGCCAGCGCCGCTTTCGTTGCGCGCACGGAGTTGCACCCGTGGGCGATATTGGCGAAGGGGCCGCCGTGGACGATGACCGGCGTATGTTCAATGGTCTGCACGAGGTTGGGCTTGATCGCGTCCTTTAAGAGAGCCGCCATGGCGCCGACTGCCTTGAGATCGGCAGCGGTGACTGGCTTCCTGTCACGGTCATAAGCCACGATGATCCTGCCCAGCCGCTCCTTCAGATCCTTCATGTCAGCGGCCAGACAGAAGATCGCCATGATCTCCGTCGCGACTGTGATCGCGAAATGATCCTCTCTGACCACGCCGTCTCCCGCATCACCGAGACCCACCACAATGTTGCGCAGGGCCCGGTCGTTCATATCCTCGCAGCGCTTCCAGACGATTCGTTTGGTATCGATATTCAGTTCATTGCCCTGCTTGATGTGGTTGTCCAGCATGGCTGCCAGGAGATTATTGGCAGAGGTGATCGCATGAAAATCGCCCGTGAAATGAAGATTTAAATCCTCCATCGGCACGACCTGCGCGTATCCGCCGCCCGCAGCGCCGCCCTTGACTCCGAAGCAGGGTCCGAGGGAGGGTTCCCGCAGCGCGATGACGGTTTTTTTGCCGAGGCGCGACAGCGCATCTCCGAGGCCCACACTGGTGGTCGTCTTGCCCTCGCCGGCCGGCGTCGGATTGATCGCTGTGACCAGCACCAGCTTCCCCTCGGGCTTACCGGACAATTCCTTCAGATAGGGTTCGCTGAGCTTGGCCTTGTATCTGCCGTAGCTTTCCAGCGCATCCTCCGGGATCCCCAGGGAGGCCGCAACCTCCGTGACAGGCTTCATGACTGCTTCCTGCGCGATCTCAATGTCAGTTTTCATCTGATCCCCCTTTCATCAACTCTTCGAATTCGATCTGTGACATCAGTACCTTTCTCGGTTTTGTCCCTTCTTCCTCACTAACCACTCCCGCTTCACACAGCTGATCCATGATCCTGGCCGCCCGGTTGAAGCCGACCTTGAACACGCGCTGCAGCATGCCGATCGACGCCTTGTCCTTGCCGATCACCAGTCTCGCGGCATCCGCAAAAAACGCGTCTCTCCCGTCGCCGCCGTCCGAGCCGCCCGCTCCGGTCAGATTGCCGCCGGCGCTCTCATAGCGCTCCATTTCCTCCTGTGTCTTCTCCTGATCTGCCGGTTCATAACCCTGCTCTCTGATAAAGGCTGTGACGTCCGCCACCTCTTCGTCCGAGACAAAAGCCCCCTGTACGCGGGCCGGACGCGTATACCCCTGCGGGAAGAACAGCATATCGCCCTTGCCGAGCAGCCGCTCCGCTCCCACCATATCCAGGATCGTCCGGGAATCGGTATTGCTCGTGACGGCGAACGCCACGCGGCTCGGCATATTGGCCTTGATCAGTCCCGTGATGACATCGACGGACGGGCGCTGTGTGGCGATGACCAGATGGATGCCGGCCGCTCTCGCCAGCTGTGTCAGTCGAACGATCGCCGCCTCCACATCGTTGGCGCAGGTCATCATCAGATCCGCCAGCTCATCCACGATCACCAGGATCTGCGGCAGCCTGGTGCCCTCGCCGGACTTCTCCAGATGGGCGTTATAACCGCTCAGGTCACGGACGCCGCTGTCCGCAAACAGCTTGTAACGCTTCGTCATCTCCGCGACCGCCCAGTTGAGAGCAGCTGCCGCTTTCTGCGGTTCCGTGACCACCGGGATCAGCAGATGCGGGATCCCGTTGTATACGGAAAGCTCCACCACCTTGGGATCGATCATGATGAGCCGGACCTCCTCCGGTGTCGCCTTGTAGAGGATACTCATGATGATCGTGTTGATACATACCGACTTACCGGACCCGGTGGCACCGGCGATCAGGACATGCGGCATCTTGGCGATATCCGCGATGACCGGTTTGCCCGCCAGATCCTTCCCGGCGCCGAAGGCCAGCCGGGATTTAAACGCCCGGAAATCCTGCGTATCCACCACGTCGCGGAAGTACACGGTCGCCACGGAGCGGTTGGGAACCTCGATCCCGACCGCCGCCTTACCGGGGATCGGCGCCTCGATCCGGATATCGGTCGCGGCGAGATTCAGCTTGATATCATCCGTAAGACCGAGGATCTTGCTCACCTTGACCCCTGCCTCCGGCTGCAGTTCATAACGTGTGACTGTCGGCCCCTGGCTGATATCCGTCACGCGGGCGTTCACGCCAAAGGTCTTCAGGATCTCCTCCAGCTTCCCGGCGGTATCCTTCAGATCCGCATCGCTGTCGCCATCGGACTTCTTGCCCTTGTGCAGCAGATCGATGGGCGGGAATCGGTAGACGGCGGGCGCTTTCTTCTTCGGCTCCGGCTGAGCCGGTGCCGCAGCAGGCTTGCGTTCCTTAATCTCTGCCCTGGGCTCTGCCGGCGGCGCGTCCTCGGGATCATCAAAGAAGGAGCGCTTCGGCTTTTTGGGCCGGACCTCCTTCGGTTCGTCGGCAGCTTCCGCAGCCGGTTCCGGCAGTGTCGGCGGTGCCGGCGGCTCCGGCGGTGTCAGCACCTGTTCCCTCTGATATTCCGTCTCAGTCTCACCCTCCCCCTCCGGGGCGATCTCACGGATATTGCCGCGAACGTTGTCCGCATCGGCGTCTACGGGGCCGACCCTGTCATACCAGGCATTCTCGGGCTCCGGTTCCTCCTCCTCGCCATATCGGTGTACGGTGATCTGATGCACGTCATCCCGCATGATGCGTCCGTCGGGCACAAACAGGTCCGTCTCATTCCGCAGGCCGTCGCTTTCCTCCGACAGATCCCGATCCAGCTTCGTATTCCAGGTGACGCCGTCCGCCTTGCGGTCACGGCGCAGGACCTTCTCATCCTCCTGCTGTTCGATCCGGAATTTCCGCTCTTCCTCCTCGCGGATGCGGCGCTTCTCCTGGATCCGGCGGCGTCTCTCTCCTCTCTCGCGCATCTCCTGCATCTCCCGCGAGGTTCGTTCCGCCACATAGCGGCCGCCCTTCTGAAGCCCCTTCAAAAACGAACGGCCGGTGATCAGAACCGTACAGACGATCAGGCCTACCGCCAGAAGCAGCGCCAGTCCCACAAAGGACAAGGTATGCAGTCCCCCGTAGGTCAGGGAACCGGCGATCACACCGCCGCCGTTCCGCTCCTTGCCGCAGGCGGAAAAGATCTCCGGAAGGGAGTAATGATCCATCTGCGTGATCCTGCCGGCTGCCAGCTCGCAGATCATGGAGATCAGGGTGAGTGCCCCGATGCCCCCTCCGATCTTGATCTTCGCGGCCCTGCTGTATCCATTGGCATAGGCAAAAAAAGCGGCAAAAAAAGCAAGCGGCGGCAGCACATAGGCCGGCAGACCGAATAAGCCGAACATCACATAGCGCAGGGCGTTTCCCACAGTCCCGCAGATGCCGAAGTTGCACAGAAAGAGAAAAACCGTCAGCGCACCGGTCAGAATGAGCAGGATCTCATCCGCGTGCGTATCGTATTCCGGTTCCCTCACCAGCTCTCTGTCCCTGACAGGACCTCTCTCCCGCGCGGATGCTCTCCCGGATCCGTTTCCTCTCACATTTGCGGTATCTCTGCTCTTTCGGGGCTCCTTTTCCTCCGCCCGCGGCCTTCCGGTCGACCGCTTCGCTTCCTTTGATTCTGTTCGTTTCGTCGTATTAGCCATGGGGATGAGTATACCACAAAATCTTGTGGTATACAACTCATACATGAGCAGATATACACAAGAAGAGGGAGAAGCGATATGACGCTTCTCCCTCCTGTGATCATACTGCGATGCAGTTTATATTCTCTAATCGATCCGACGCACCAGTCCGTCCTCATCCTGCCAGGCGATCCCGCTGTCCGGAGCACCGGCACGATTGGCGCTGCCCACAAAGTACTGATACTCGCGGAGCATATCATCCTTCTGCATGCCGGAGATAGCCTGTGCCATATCCTGGGTATGTACCGCTCCGAAATTGCCGCCGAAGGGATCTCCGCCCATCGGACGGATCTTCTCCGCGATCTCTCTCGGATCCTGATTGCCACGCTCTACAGGAAGCTCATCAACAGGAGTGATACGGGCTTCGGAGACTTCCTCTTTGGGAGATTCCGGGATCTTCGGTTCGATCCCCCGCATGACCTCGTCTGCGCGCTGCAGGCGGGGATTCTCCTGAATCTCAAATCTGCGATATCCGGTTGAGAGATTATCAATGCTGAGTGCCATGTCGGTATCCTCGTGCCTGGTTTTTGACTGTCACTATATTATTCGGCCTGTTCTCCGAAAAATTTAGGGCAGACTCGCAAAATATGACATCTTGATCATATTTCGTTTCTATCGGCACGCTTAATAGAATACCATGTGTTTTCTTAAATGTCAAACGCTACATATGGTACAGACCGGCAGCGGCGAGAAGCTCCTTCGTGTAGGGATGCTCAGGATCCCGATAGACCGCGTCAACCTCGCCGGCCTCCACGATCTGTCCCTTCTTCATGATGAGCACCCGTTCACACAGGGAATGGATGACCGATAGGTCATGGGAGATAAAGAGGATCGAGACACCGGTCTTATCCCGCAGATCCGCAAGGAGCTTTAAGATCTGTGACTGAACCGTGACGTCCAGCGCGGATACGGGTTCATCCGCGATCAATACGTTGGGATCCGCGATCAGCGCCTCAGCGATTGCCACCCGCTGTCTCTGACCGCCGGAGAGCTCGGCGGGCTTTCTCTCCAGAAAGCTCTCCGGCAGCTCCACCCGGGCGAGAGCATCGATGATCTTTTCCCGGATCTCCGTCGGGGAACCTCTTCGGATCCGTCCTCCTCCGGTATAGGCCTCCTCCAGGATCCACCGGACCGGATAGGCCGGATTGAGGCTTCCGTACGGATCCTGAAAGACCATGGCCGGCCGGAAATCCTTTCGGGTGATCGTTCCGGCCATCGGCTTAAGCAGCCCCAGGATCGTCCGGGCGAGGGTGGATTTCCCGCTGCCGCTCTCACCGGCCAGTCCCAGGATCTCCCCCTCTTTGAGGACAAAGGAAACATCCGTTAAGATCTTTCCCGTGGCAGCATTTTTCTTCACGGAACGCTTCCCGTAACCGGCATCCAGATGGCTCACCGCAAGGATCTCACGTTCTCTGGGAGGGGCCGGTTCCTTTTGCTTTACCTGCGGGATCGCACGGATCAGCGACCGGGTGTATTCCTCCCGCGGATGCTCGAAGATCCTCTCGGTATCCCCCTCTTCCACCACACGGCCGTCCTTCATCACCAGCACCCGGCTGCAGAGCTGCCGGATCACCCTGAGATCATGGGAGATGAACAGGACCGTGGTCCCCTTCTCCCGGTTGATCTGTTTTAACAGTGCGAGGATCTGAGCCTGTACCGTGACATCCAGCGCCGTGGTCGGCTCATCCGCGATCAGGATCTGCGGCTCCGCGATCATGGCGGCCGCGATCATCGCCCTCTGCCGCATGCCGCCCGAGAGCTCATGCGGATAGCTCTCATAAACCCGTGCGCTCTCCTTAAGTCCCACGCTTTCCAGCGCCCGGATCGCGCGTTCCTTCCGCTCTTTGCGGTCGATCTCCCGATGATGGATCCTGAGACTCTCCTCCACCTGCTCCCCGACACGTTTCACGGGATTGAGAGACGACATGGGCTCCTGAAAGATCACTGCGATCTCGTCTCCCTGATATTCACGGAGTACCTCCCGGGAGCAGTTGGACAGATCCAGATCGTCAAAGAGGATCCTGCCCGCCCGGATCGCACTGTGTCGCTTTAAGAGTCCGGCGATCGCCAGCGCCGACAGGCTCTTTCCGGCGCCGGACTCCCCGACGATCCCGACGATCTCCCCCTTCATGAGGGTGAGGTCAAAATCATAGACCGCCGTCTCCGGCAGGGAATGGTCGTGGAATTCGATCTGCAGATCCTCCACTTTCAGGAGCGGCAGTTTATTCATGCGAACGCACCCCCTCTCCCATAAGCGAAAAGCCGAGGATCATGAGCACTAACAGGATTCCGGGCAGAAGCGCGGTCATGGGTGCGCGGAACAGATACTGCTGGGATTCCGAAAGCATCCGGCCGAGGGAGGCATCCGGCGGCTGCACGCCGATCCCCAAAAAGCTCAGCCCCGCTTCCGCCAGGACTGCATTATTAAAGCCGATGAGTACGGAGGAAAGCATGACATCCCCGGTATTCGGCAGGATATGGAGGAACATGATCCTGAGATCCGATATCCCCTGGAGCCTGGCCTTCGTGACGTAATCCCTGTTCTTTTCCGTTAAGAACTCTCCCCGTACGGTCCTAGCGAAGCTCGGCACAAAAGCGATCCCGAGTGCGGCGATCACGTGATATCTGCCGCTCCCGAAGAGACTCACAAACACGAGTGCCAGGAGGATGCTGGGAAAGGCAAACAGCGCGTCAATGATCCGCATGACGATCTCATCGAGCACTCCGCCGAAGTAGCCGCAGGCAGCTCCGATGGTGCTGCCGCAGAGGGCGCCGATGAGCACGGTCCCGGTCGCGATGAAGAGGGTCGTTCCGGCACCGGTCAGCAGTCTCGACAGGATATCCCGCCCGAGATGATCGGTTCCCAGCAGATGACGGGCCGAGAAGCCGGCCAGCCTTGCCCCCTCATCCATCGTGGTCGGAGACCAGGGCGTATACATGGCTCCCGCCAGCACAAACAGAAAGACAAAGAGAGTGATGAAAAAGCCGGCACGGAACATGCCGCTCTTCTCCAGGTTCTTAAGGATCCTCTGCATAAACCGCCCGATCATCCCGCTTCCCCCACACGCGGATCCAGCAAACGATACAGAAGATCCGTCAGGAGATTGACCAGGATCACAAAAGCGGCCAGCCCCATGATGATGGCCTCCACCACCGGGTAGTCACGGCCCAGGATCGAGACCAGGAGAAAGCGCCCGTATCCCGGGATCCCGAAGACCTGCTCGATGATGACGCTCCCTGCGACCATGTCCGTGAGATTCATGGACAGAAAGGTGAGCACCGGAATAAACGCATTTTTGAGAACATGCCGATACAGCACCATCATGGTCGAATTGCCCCGGCTGTATGCCGTTCGCACATAATCCTTCTCCGCCTCCTTAAGGACCTCCGCGCGCAGGAGCTTCACCGTCATGGCGACACGGGGCAGAGCGATGGAAAGAGCCGGGAAGAAGAGATACAGGAGAAAACCGGCCGGATCGGTCTTCCAGGAGACATATCCCCCGGGGACGAAAAGCTTCAGTACGATACCGAACAAAAGCGTCACCAGGATCCCCATGAAAAAGGGAGGGATCGACATGGTGATCTGTCCCAGGACGAGGAAAAGGCGGTCAAACAGATGGCCTTCCCGTTTGGCATGTGCGATACCCAGAGGGATCGAGATCGCGACCAGCAGCAGAAACGACATCAGGACCAACGACATGGTGACAAAGAATTTGTCACCGAGCAGTGTGCGGACCGGCATATCGTAGGAATAGGAGATGCCGGGATCGCCCTGGATGAACTGCGCCGCCCACCGAACATAACGAACGGGGAGCGGCGCAGTAAGGCCCATGGATTCACGCATCTGTTCCAGAGCCTGCGGCGTGGCCTGCGTACCGAGCTTACGGACGGCAGGGTCGCCGGGGATCAGAGCAAAAGACACAAAAACCAGTACGGAGACCGCAAACAGGGTAACTGCCGCTGAAAGGAGCTTTTTTCCGAGATAGCGCACCATATGTCCCTGCGGTGATATTCCGTCAATTTGCCGGCTTTAACAGCGCGACATCCTGCACATAGAGCGGATAGAATACATACCCCTCAAACTTCTTATTCAGTGCCACAAAGCACGGAAGATCCTGGATGTATACATTGGCGGCATCCTCCGCAAGGATCCGCTCACAATCCTTGTAAGCAGCGGTCTTGTCGTTGTCATCGGTCGCTGCGGCGGCTCGGTCATAGGCCGCATCATAATCGGCATTCCGATAATTGGTAAAGTTGTTCCCGGCGTCCGAACGGAAACGGGAAAGCAGCGCCGAGGCCGAAAGAGTGGAGGCATCCACGCCGACGACCGTGGACTCGTAATTGCGGTTCGTATAGACCTCGGAGAGCCAGGTATTCCATTCCACCGTCTGAATGGTCGCCCTGACACCCGCTTTGGCAAACTGCTCCGAAAGGACCTGCGCGGTATCCACATGCTGCTGATAATTGGATGCGACCGTGATCGTAAATTCCAGCGGATGGGATTCGTCATACCCCGCAGCCTTCAGCAGTTCTTTTGCTTTCTCAACATCCGTCGGATACAGGTCATTTAATTCCGGAAGGAAATACTTGGAAAATGCCGGATACATGCTGCTTGCGATGGGAGATCCCTCGCCGTCACTGACAAAATCCAGCACACCCTGCCGATCCAGCAGACAGCACAGGGCTTTCCGAACATTCTCATCCGCAAACGGGCCGAAATCATGATTGAGATAAAGCGCCTGCACCAGGTTCATCGCACCGGTATATACCGTAAACCGATCCGACAGCTGGTCCTTCTGTGCGCTGGTGACACGGGCGTACATATCGATCGAACCGCCCTCCAGATCCATGACGATGCTGTCCGCATTGGCCTCGATCTTAAAGGTGACATCTCTGATATAGGCCGGCGTCCCCCAGTAATCATCGAAGCGGGTCACCACGAAATTCTCCTGCGGAGAGCGGGAGACATAGCGATACGGTCCCGTACCGATGGGATTCGTACCCGGATCCGCATCACTCTTCGGGATGATCGCACAGGTCAGATTGCAGAGAAAATCCGCATCATGGGTATTGAGCGCCACTTCCACGGTCTTGTCGTCGGGCGCACTGATCGAAGCGATCTCATCCAGCGCGGGATTCACCCCGGCGCTCTTGCATCGCTCCAGAGAATAGACGACATCCTCCGTCGTCACTTCAGAACCATCGTGGAAACGGATCCCGTCCCGCAATGTAAAGGTGTACCGTGATGCGTCTTCCGAGATCGCATAGTCACTGGCAACTGCGGGCACAAGATCACCTGCCTGATCGGGCTTTACCAGCCCTTCAAAGACGTTGAACAGCACCTCCTTCGTCCCTGCCGCCGTCATATAATGGGGGTCAAGGCTGTCTAAATCCTGCGGGATGCCGATCGTGATCCTGGAAGAATCGTCCGCTGTCTTGCCGCCTGCGCATCCGCCCAGTGCAGCAGCCAGAACTGACATTGCGATGACCGGAAGAATCGCTCTCACAAAGCGATCTCTTCCTCTCATCTCTTACTCCTCCTGATTCAGAACCTTTTTTAATTCATCCATGAACGTTTCGACATCCTTAAACTCCCGGTAAACGGATGCGAAACGAACATAAGCAACCTGGTCGAGCTCCTTGACCTTGTTGATCACGAGCTCTCCGATCTCCTTACTCGGGATCTCCTTCTGTTCCATATTGAAGATCTCGGTCTCGATCTCATCGACGACCTTGGTGATCTGCGCCGCACTGACCGGCCTCTTATGGCAGGCTCGCAGAATGCTGGTCTCGATCTTGGCACGGTTATAGGGCTCCCGGACACCGTCTTTCTTCATGATGATGAGCGGGATCGTCTCCACCTTCTCATAGGTGGTAAAACGCTTGGAACAGGAATCACAGACACGGCGTCTGCGGATCGAAGTATTGTCATCCGCAGGGCGCGAATCGATCACCCTGGTATCATCATTACCGCAAAAAGGACACTTCATCGGTTACCTCTTCAAGAAATCCGGGATCTTCAGGCTCTGCTCCTGAACCGTGCTGACGGTGGGAACGCGAGGCGCGGTATAGACCGGTCTCTGTGCCTGCACCGGCATGGGAGCGGGCTGAGGCGCTACCGGCGGTACTGCAGTGGCAGCGGCTGCGGCGGCATCCTCTACCGGGATCTCCGCGGCGATGGTCTGACCGCCTGCCGGGTTGCCGACGGTCACAGTGGGTCTCACCTGCTGGCCCTTATTGACTACCGTCGTGCCGCCCTTGGACTTTCTCTCGTCGATACCGGTCGCAATGACCGTGATATTGCAGGTATCATTGCGGGATTCGTCATAGGTGGCACCGAAGATGATATTGACATCGTCTCCGGTCAGCTCCTTGACATAGCTTGCGGCGTCGCTGGCATCCATCAGGGTGATATCGCCGGAGATATTGATGATGACATTGGTCGCGCCGTTGATCTTGGTCTCAAGGAGCGGGCTCTCCACCGCCATCTTGACGGCATCGCTCGCCTTGTTGTCGCCCTTGCCGTAGCCGAGACCGATGTGTGCGATCCCCTTGTCCTTCATGACGGTCTGGACATCTGCGAAGTCCAGATTGATGACGGCCGGCACATTGATCAGATCCGTGATGCCCTGTACCGCCTGCTGGAGCACTTCGTCCGCCTTCTTTAAGGCATCGCTGATGGAGCTTCTCCTGTCAACGATCTGCAACAGCTTGTCATTGGGGATGACGATGAGGGTGTCAACATTTTCCTTGATGTTGGCGATACCCTGCTCCGCGTTGACCTTACGTGTCTTTCCTTCAAAGGTGAAAGGTCTGGTGACAACACCGACCGTCAGAATGTTCATATCCTTGGCGATCTTGGAAACGACCGGAGCTGCTCCGGTACCGGTGCCGCCGCCCATGCCGCAGGTGACAAACACCATATCCGCGCCCTTGAGTGCCGCCGTGATCTCTTCCACGCTCTCCTCGGCCGCTTTCGCTCCCACAGACGGCTGCGCGCCGCAGCCAAGTCCCTTGGTAAGCTTCTCGCCGATCTGCAGCAGCTTGGGTGCCTTGCAGAACTGGAGCGCCTGCTTATCCGTATTGACTCCGATAAACTCCACTCCGGAAATATTCTCATCGATCATGCGGTTTACGGCATTGTTACCGGCTCCGCCGACGCCGACCACGATAATTCTGCAGCCGTTCTCCGTCTCGTTTGATTTGATCTCAAGCAAGGTAAGCCTCCTTTTCCCCCGGGGAACAAATGTTACCCGAATATTTTATTCTCTTTTTTTTGTTTACGCAAGAGATTTTTAATAATCCCTGTTACGTTTCAAAGTGTTACGGGCCCTGTCTTTCTTCGAATGTGATGTTTTTTGTGGCCTGTGTATAATCGTCCAGTCTCAGCACACCGCTCTTCCCTTCCAGATTCGGCAGGATATACTGCAGCTGGATGATCTTCTCGTCGATATTGGAGCCGTCGCCCAGTGATGCTTCCACCCCGTCAAAATACAGATAGATCCGGTAGCTGCTGTCAAAATAGATCCGATCCGCCCGGAGCGAATACTTGTTTAACAGCTGCGTGATATCCAGGATCCGGGCAAAGATGTCCTCCCGCTCCACCGGAAGCTTCTCATAGAGCACCACATGGTCAAAGTCCAGCCCCATCACCATCGGCACATCGGCCGCCGCGACCGTGGAACTCTCCACCACGATCCCGTCCCGGTCAAAATACATATACCGGCCGAGATACCGGATATACCCGGCGATCATCTTCTCATAGACATGGATCCGCACGGTATCCCGCGAAACGATATCCACATCGATGCGCTCGACAAACGGAATATCCGTGATCGAACGGTCTCTGTACTGCATCGCCAGATAGATCGAATTATCGGAAAACCGCGATGTCTTGACCATATCGATGATCTCTTCGTTGGTATAATGCTTGCTGCCATCGACATAGATATGGGTGACCGTGTAATTATCGGCGATATATTTCAGTCCGAACAAAAGCCCCGAAAGCACGATCAGGATCGATGCCCCGATGATGATCAGGCTCTTATGGAGTCTTATGAACCGCATCCGCTACTCCACCCGGATACTCCGGGCCACCGACAGGCAGAGACCGATCTCCGCCATCTGCAGGAGAACGGCACTTCCTCCGTAACTGATAAAGGGAAGCGTGATGCCGGTATTCGGCATGACATTGGTCACGACCGCGATGTTTAAGATCACCTGGATCGCCAGATGCCCCATCACGCCGACGACAAGAAGCGCTCCGAAACGGTCCGGCGCATTGGTCGCAATGATCATCAGCCGCCAGATGATGAGAACAAACATCACGATGACGGCGATCGCCCCGAACAGCCCCAGTTCCTCGCAGATGATCGAAAAGATCATATCATTCTGCGCCTCCGGGATGAACCGCTTCTGCATGCTCTGCCCGAGTCCCTTGCCAAAGATCCCGCCGGAGCCGATGGCATAAAGCGCCTGGATCGTCTGGAATCCGCGATCCGATGCATACGCCTCGGGATCGAGCCAGATCAGGATCCGACGGAACCGGTAGTTGATCGGATTGTCTCTCGTCGTCCACGCCACCAGTACGGCCAGACCGGCGATCAGCGCCAGGACCCCCAGGATCAGGAAAAAGCGCTTGTAGTCCGGGATCGCGATAAAGAGCATGAGCAGCGCGATCCCCAGAATGATGATCGCACTCGAGAGGTTATCCGTCAGACCGTACACCGCGGCGCAGACCGGCAGCGGGATCAGCAGGATGATCCAGAAAAATTTCCTGTCCGCCGCATATTTCCCGACCCGATTGATATAGGCCGCCAGAAAGATGATCATCCCCAGCTTGGCGATCTCAGCGGGCTGCACGGAGATCGCCCCGAGACGGAACCATCGTCTGGCGCCGTTCGCGGTATAACCCAAGGGGGTCAGGACCAGGAAGACCGAGGCCAGGGAGACCACATACGCCACGATCATCGGGATCTTCCCCCGATAGATGCGATACGGGATCATCGATACGACGAACATGGCTCCGACACCGAGCAGAACCGCCAGCAGCTGATGTCGGAAATAATAGGTGGAATCTCCGTCAAAATCGATCCCGGCCTGATAGGAGCTGGTGGAGAACAGCATGACCAACCCGAAGGCAAGCATGAAGATCAGCACAAAGATCAGGCTGTAATCCGCGTAGTATTCCTTATGGAACCTCGCACGGACCGCTTCCGTCGCAGCCTGTTTCTTCTCCGTATTTTTTCTGGTCTCCTCCCGGTTGAGCCGGGCGGCAGATGCCGATCGGTCCAGTGCCATGATCCCTCCGGTCAATTCAGCGAATTGACATAATCCTTAAACATTCTTCCCCGTGTCTCGTAATTCGGGAACATATCCCAGCTCGCGCAGGCCGGGGACAGCAGGACTGCGTCTCCGGGCTCCGCTCCTTGCACGCAGGTCTTAAGCGCGTCATCCCAGGAATCCGCCAGGACGATATTCTTAACGCCGTGTTTTCCGGCACATTCCGCAATGCTCTCCCTCGTTTCGCCGATGAGCACCAAGAGCTTGACCTTGTCATGAAACGCCTCGATCCATTCATCCCAGGTGTTGCCCTTGTCATAGCCTCCGCCGATCAGGATCGTCGGTTTACTCATGGCTTCGATCCCCTGGATCGCCGCATCGGGATTCGTCGCCTTGGAATCATTATAATAATCCACGCCGTTCTTTGTCGCAACAAATTCGATCCGATGTTCCACCGCCCGGAATTCCTTTACCGTCTTTAAGATCACATCCACGGGGATCCCGATGGACAGGCAGATCCCGATGGCCGCCATGACATTTTCCGCGTTGCAGCGGCCCACCAGATGCATGTCATGCACATTCATCAACGTGGTGCGCTCCCCTGCGTGGGATTTCACGATCTGATCCCCGTCGAGCCAGATCCCGTCCTTCAACTCCTCTCTGGAGGAAAACCAGAGGACTCGTGCCGGGCAGCGCTTCTTGCCGAATTTCCTCGTCAGTTCGTTATCGTAATTGAGTACACAGACATCATCCCCGCCCTGATGATTCGTGATATTTTCCTTGCAGGCCGCGTAATTCTCCATCGTGTGATGGCGGTTTAAGTGATCCGGCGTGATATTTAAGATGGCAGAGACATTCGCATGAAAGCTCTCCACCGCCTCCAGCTGGAAGCTCGAGATCTCCGCAACCGTGATACTGTCCCGATCTGTTTTGAGAGCGGCCTCGGCGTAGGAATACCCGATGTTCCCCACCACATGGGTATGTTCCTTTCCGATATGATTCTTGACGATCTCCCCGACCAGCGTCGTGGTGGTCGTCTTACCGTTGGTTCCCGTAATGGCGATCAGCTGTCCGGAAGAAAACCGATAGGCCAGCTCGATCTCGCTCCAGATCGGGATCCCTGCCTCACGTACCCGGTCAAAGGCCGGGGTATCTAACGGCACGCCGGGAGACGGCACCACTGCGAAATAGGTATTCCGTTCCCAATCCAGCGTGACGAGTTTACAGAGCAGGATCTCCGTATCCGCACGATCCTCCTCGGAAAGGCGCCCCCGGACGTCCTCCTCTGTCAGTTTCTCATTCTCATCCAGGAGGACCGGCACCGCCCCCGCCTGGCGCAGGAGCCTTACCGCTCCGACGCCGGACAGCCCCGATCCGATCACCAGTACCCGTTTGCCTCTCATGTCAGTTTCCATGTCATTCCTTTCCTTTCAGGATCCGGCTCACAGGGAAGGATCCCATTCCGATCGGGACACCGTCCCGGCTCCCGGTTACGGAAGCTGCTGCGCGATCCCTGCCAGAGCGATCAGGCACATCAGGATCGTGATCGTTGTAAACACGCCCACCACCTGAGTTTCCGACCATCCGCCCTTTTCAAAATGATGATGGATCGGAGCCATACGAAACAGCCTTTTCCCCTTTGTCAGCTTAAAGTAACCCACCTGCAGAGCGACCGAGATCACCTCAACCGCGTAGATCAGTCCGATGATCGGGATGAACAGCGGCATCCTGAGCACGTAGGTCATGCCGACTACAAAACCGCCGATGGCAAGGGAACCGGTGTCACCCATAAACACTTTGGCGGGATGAAAATTGTAGAAAAGATATCCCAGAAGCGCTCCGGCCATGGCTGCCGCGGCGGGCGCGGCCGGCGCATCCCGAAGGATCGCCGTAAAGGCAAGGAACACTGCCACCGGCACCGTCACCGAGGCGCAGAGGCCGTCGACCCCATCCGTGAGATTGGTCCCGTTGGTGGTCGCCAGCGCGATGAGGATCATCGCCGGGACCGAGAGCAGGCCGAGATCGATGGCCATCCCTCTCCCGAAAGGGATCAGATACGAACTGATCTTCTGGTCGGAGAACAAAGCCATATATCCCGCAAATAAAAGCGTCACGGCAAACTGCAGCACCAGTTTCTGCCACGCCCGGAGTCCGAGATTGTGGTGATGTACCACCTTGAGATAATCATCCAGGAAACCGATGACGCCGAATCCGATCGTCGGGATCAGCACAGCGATCAGATCGGCTCCGCCGCGGAATGGCTCCTTCAGAGTAGCGGACCATGCGATCTCCACCGGAAACAGGAGTAACGACACGACCACCATCGGGATCAGGAAGATCAGCCCGCCCATGGTCGGCGTTCCCGTCTTTTTCTTGTGCGATTCCAGGCCCTCTTCCCGCTCCGTCTGATCAAACTTCAGCTTATGCAGAAACGGCACCATCGGGCGGCCCAAGATAAGCGCCAGGAGCCATGCCGCCAAAAGCGGCAGCAGGATCCGAAACACATAATCCATATTCCAGTCAATCGTGATCACGGCCAGTTCACCTCATTGTCCAGCGGTTCAAAGATACTGTTTCCATTGGCATCCACACCGGCCACCTGGCCCTGTGTCTCATCCAGTGCGTCATTACCGTACTCAAAGCCCGAATCGGGATCGATCCGATTGCCGTTGGTGGGATTGATGTAATATCCTTCTTCATCCCTCTCGAAATCCTTCCACACCGGTCGGGCATTCTCGGCAAATTCCGCAGGACTTACTTCCGTCGTTCCCGTGTCGCCTCCCTCGGTCGTCCCTTCCTCCGTCGATTCGCCGTTCTCTGCCTCCGCATTTTCCTCTTCCGCCGTGATCCCCTGCTGGGTCGTTACTGAGGCCGCGCGCAGCTCGTTTAACTCCTCCTGTTCCTTTTCGGAGAGTTCCTCCGTCATCGGGAAATTGAGGTACGGGAGGACTTCCGTCAGGATCTTTCTCACCACACGGGTCGCATATTTCGCATCTGCCTGCTGTCCCATCAACCCGGCATTGGGCCGGTCCACGACGACGTAGATCGCGATTTGCGGATCATCCGCCGGCGCATAGCCCATAAAGGAGACCACATACTCGCCGTTTCTGCGGGGCAGCGTCTCGGCCGTACCCGTCTTCCCGCCGATCATGTAGCCCGCGGGACGCGCGGTCTTACCGGTGCCCTCCGGATCCGAGACCACCTGATTGCACATCTCAATGAGCCGCGCAGAAGTCGTCTCCGATACCGTCTGCCTGAGCACCCTGGGTTCGATGTGTTCCACGGTCGCCCCGGAGGAATTGATGATCTTGGAAACAACATGCGGTTCATACATATTGCCGCCGTTGATCAGAGAGGAAAAACCCGCGATCATCTCGATCATATCTACATTGAAGCCCTGCCCGAAGGTGTTGGTGGCAAGGTCTGTCGGCCGCATCTGATCCGCGGTATAGGTCAGACCCACCGTTCTCGCCTCTCCGGCGAGATCGATATTGGTCTTTAAGCCAAATCCGAAATTCTTCTGGAACTGGGTGAAGACATTGGAGCCGATCGACTGTCCGATGTGCATCATGGCGACGTTGCACGAAATGATGATCCCGCGGGTGACGGAAACCGCCCCATCGCCGTAAGTATTGTGACATTTGATATCATGATCCCCCACATGGAGGAAACCGTTACACTGATACACTTCATTTCCGGTGATCGATCCGGACTCCAGTCCGGTCGCCACGGTAAACGGCTTGGCGACAGAACCCGGTTCATAGGTGTCCACGATGCAGAAATTTTTCCAGAGCGCATTGTAATTCTGATACAGCAGTTCATTGTCCGCTTCGATCTCCGGCAGGGTCTCCTCTGTGATCGCCTCCCACGTCTTGCGGCCGTATTCATTGGTCAGAAGCTTCCCCTTCTCATCCACTCTCGCCATACCGATGAGTCTTTGGGTGTCGCGGGGATCGTTCAGGTCAAAATCGGGATAGCTCGCCATCCCGAGGATGTTTCCGTTGTCCACCTCCATGATGATGCAGCCGATATTTTGTGCGCCGTTGCCGATCCTGGCTTTATTCTGATATTCCTCGTTGAATTCCCTCAGGTATTTCTCAATGATCGTCTGCACATTGCCGTCGATGGTAGTGACGATGGAATTGCCGTCCTGCGGGGCGATGGTCGTGCGCTCCAGATTGGAGTTGTCGTCAAGATAGCCGTATTCTCTTCCCGGTGTCCCGGACAGAACCTGGTTGTAGTATTCCTCCAGACCGTACTGTCCGCGGGAATCCGACGTGGTAAAGCCGATCACGTCACAGGCGAGGGAATGGTTCGGATACTTGCGGATATATTCGTTTTCAAACCAGACGCCCATCACGTTCTCATCATAAGAATCACCGGACGCATCCGTCAGCTGCTCAAACGGTGCGATCCGGTCATACGGTACTTTCTTTGCGATCTTATAATACTGGGAAGTGGGGTTGTCGCGCAGATAGCGTCGGATCTCATTGGCATCGACGCCGAAGCATTTGGTCAGGGCGGCAACGGTCGCATCGATGACCCCGGGGGTTTTCTCCTCTCCCTGCAGCACCCGTTTGCTGTCCAGGATGACGTTGTACACTCTTTCGCTGGCTGCCAGCACGGTGCCGTTTCGATCCCGGATCTCACCGCGTCTGGCCGGGATCGTGGTGGAATCATATTCCTGCTGGGAAAGGACCTGCCGTTTGTACTCTTCCCCGTTCTCTCTCGCGATCGCGATCAGTCTGGCTCCCAGACCGATAAAGCAGAGAACGACCATCAAAAACAACACCACCAGCTTCCTCTTCATGAAGTAGGTGAACTGTTTTGATTTCTTAGCCCCTTCCTGATTTCTCGGTGTCTGATTCCTGCCGGGCATCATTTCCCCGCTTCCGGGATCTGCGCGATCTGTCGGACATAATCCTCCGCGCCCTCGTCGGAATAGACGACGATCTGTCCCTCATCCGCATATTTCATCCCAAGCTCCTGGATCGCGACACGCTTGACCTCCTCGAGATCCACCTTCGAGTTGGCTCTGCTGTAGGCCTCGTCATTTTCCTGCCGAAGCGCGGCCAGCTGTTTCTCCAGGGAGGCGATGGTCGTCACGCTGCTCTCGAGTCCGGACTGGATCCTGACGTACTGATACATGATCAGTGCGGAAGCGATCAGCGCGCACACCATGAACGTCAGCTGCAGGATGTTGCCCCTGCGTGATGTCTTCTCTCGGAGTCCGCCCTTGATCGTGCGATACTTCTGCTGCTCCCGCTCTTTCTCCTGTCTGCGGGATTCGCGTGCCGCACGCGCCTGGATCTCAAGCTTTTTTGCTGTATTTCCGCCGATATACGGATTGTGATCACTTACTGTTTTCTTCATGGATCCTCTCTACCCCTCGTTTCTCTCAAAAACTCTCAGCTTGGCGCTTCGCGCGCGTCTGTTGCTTTCGATCTCCTCATCCCCCGGGACTACGGGTTTCCTGGTCACCACCCGCCCCCGGCTCTTCTTCCCGCATACACACACCGGAAATTCCGGCGGACAGGTGCAGGGGTCCTGCCAATCACGAAACCTGTTCTTGACGATCCTGTCCTCCAGCGAATGAAACGTGATGATCGCGAATCTTCCGCCCGGATTCAGT
>JAFPTK010000135.1 GCA_017400305.1 Lachnospiraceae bacterium
ACCGGTGATGGTTATGCGCGGTTCGGGAGCTATTGGGGACAGGGAGAAGTGCCTGCCGACGCTGTGTTTATTGCCGCCGGTTCGAGCGGGAAGGAGATACGAATGGAATCCCACAACCGCGCCTTCTGGCCGGACGGCTCTCTCAAATGGGCTATGCACGTGGCGGATGCGGCAGGTCTCGGGGAGTCATTTACCATCACCGCGGAGGATCGGTCCTCAGAATCCCGTATCGAAACGGGAGATGATACGGTAGAGGTGGAGGAGACAGAGGAGGCCTTTCTGGTGAAGAACGGCGTCTTACGTGTGCGGATCCTCAAAAAAGGCGAATGCCTCTTCTCTGTAGAAAAAACTGAAGATAAAGGCGGATATGCTGTCCGTGATGCCTGCAGCAGACTGTTGTTGGAGCATCCGAAGGGCTTCACGAAGGACGGGATCCCCGCCGCATCGGAAGTGGAGGAATTCCGGGGAAGGACTGATGAAGTCACCTGTGTGAGCAGCGGGATGTTGTCAGCGGTGTTCAGGATCGCAGGGGTTCACGTCTCGCAGACCGATTCCCATGAGCAGATTCCGTTTACGATCTTTCTGGAGATCTATGCGGGAAGCAGGGAGCTTCGCATCACCTACACATGGTTCTACGACGGCGATGAGAACAGGGATTTTCTGAAGGGGATCGGCATCTGTATGGAAGCACCTTTGGAGGGTTCCTTCTACAACCGTCATATCAAATTCGGGACGGATCACGGCTATTTCTCCGAGGCAGAGGCTCTGCTGTTATCCTGGCATCCGCGGGTGCCTGCGGAGATCTACGGAGCGCAGACACAGGGGCACTTTCTGCATCCTTCCCCGGAGGAGCAGGAGCAGATCTATTCCCGCGTGGAAAACAGCATCCCGATCTGGGGAGAGTACGTACTCTGGCAGGATTCTCCTTCCCACTTTGTGATCCGCAAGAAGGTCAGTGATCCGGAGTGCTGCTACGTGGAGGGCCTGCATGGAAACCGGGCGCCCGGGATCCTGGCATTCGGCGGGGAGAACGGCGGTTTGGCGGTCTCTCTTAGGGATTTCTGGCAGAAATACCCGGCAGCTCTGCGCGTAAAGGGAATGGATGGGGAAAATGCCGCCTCGGAGGTCTGGTTCTACGCTCCCTGGCAGGAGGCCTATGATTTCCGTCATTACGCAAAACGCGGTTATTCACAGGTTTACTACGAGGGTTATGACGAATTGGGAGCCTCTCCCTACGGGATCGCGAGTACCAGCGAATTCTCCCTTTTGCTCTTTGACGGAGAATTGCCGGCCGACGAGACACTGGACGCTTTCTCGAGGCGGGTACAGAAGCCGCCGGTCTATGTGGCTGATCCGGTATATTACCATGAGCGCCGCGCCTTCGGTTACTGGAGTCTTGTGAAGAGGGACACGCCGGCGGAACGGTTTCTGGAGGATGCGCTGGATGAGATCGCTCAATTCTACCTCAGGGAGACGGAGCAGAGAAACTGGTACGGACTCTTTAACTACGGGGATTTCATGCATACCTATGATCCGGCCCGGCATGTCTGGCGGTATGATATGGGCGGCTATGCCTGGGACAATACCGAACTCGTACCTACTCTGTGGCTCTGGTATTTCTTCCTGCGCACCGGAAGAGAGGATATCTTCTCGCTGGCGGAGGCGCTCTCGCGTCATACCTCGGAGGTGGATATCTATCACTTCGGGCCGCTTCAGGGTCTCGGCTCGCGCCATAATGTGCGGCACTGGGGCTGCCCGTGCAAGGAACCCCGGATCGCCATGGCGGGCCATCACCGCTTCCTCTATTATCTGACGGGAGATTATCGTCTGGGGGATGTCTTTGAGGAGGTCAGGGATGCAGATTTTTCTACTCTAAACATGGATCCCCTTCGTTCCTTCTTTGACCGCGGGCAGATGGTATATCCCACGCATGCCCGTTCCGGTCCCGACTGGTCCTCCTACAATTCCAACTGGATGACTGCCTGGGAGAGGACCGGAGATAAGAAGTGGCGGGATAAGATCATGACCGGGATCGAGGATCTCTACGCGACACCGATGAAGCTGGTCTCCGGATCGGATTTTGAATATGATCCCGAAAGCTCCCATCTGCGGTATATCGGAGACCGTGCGACCGGTGGCTCGCATCTGCAAATCTGTCAGGGAGCGGAGCAAACCTGGCTGGAGTTAACGGATCTCCTCCATGACGAGCGGTGGGATCGGATGCTTGCGGATTACGGTGTCTTCTATCCGCTCTCAAATGAAGAACAGAACCGTCTGACGGATGGCAGGATCCGAAAGAGGGAATTTTCCTATCCGTTCATGGCCGGCGGCGTGATCGCCTATGGAGCGTACTATCATAAAGATCACGCGATGGGCCGCCGGGTGTGGGAGATCATGATGGAGGGACTGCAGGACGGAGGAAACGGATCGATCCTAGAGAGACAGTCGGTCGCTGATGCCGGAAATCGGGAGCAGCTGGATGAGATGCCGCAGCTGTCCACCAATGTAGCCGCGCAGTGGAGCTTAAATACCATTGTTGCCCTGGAATTTGCAAGGGATGATCTTCCGGAGGTGCTTTCGTGAGCAGCCTTGCAGCCACTGTTTTTCTGGCGGGCGATTCCACGGTGCAGTCCTATTCCGCGGAATTTGCGCCGCAGGCCGGATGGGGAGAGCAGCTGATCCGGTATTTTGCTTCGGATTACCGGGTCCGCTGCGGCGGCACAGACCTTTCGGATCCCGGGGGATCATCCGGGGGTCCGTTACCCCTTTCCCGGTTTCCCAATGCGGTCCGCTATGAGGCTGACCGGATCATCGTAGACAATCGGGCGATGGGAGCACGATCGGTAAGGACCTATACGGAGGAGGGGCGGTTGACGGATGTTCTTGCCTCCCTCCGGGAGAGCGACTGGCTGCTCATGCAGTTCGGCCACAATGACGCCAACCGGGGGAAGCCGGAGCGTTACGTCACACCGGAAGAGTTTACCGAGAGGCTGCTGCGTGACTTCATCCGGCCGGCGGGTGAGAAGGGAGTGCATCCGGTCCTGGTGACACCTCTGGCATTACTGGATTTTGA
The DNA here is from genome assembly GCA_017400305.1 of Lachnospiraceae bacterium. Classification (GTDB taxonomy): domain Bacteria; phylum Bacillota; class Clostridia; order Lachnospirales; family Lachnospiraceae; genus Butyrivibrio. Next base: position 3,074 of record JAFPTK010000135.1, read on the forward strand.
TGAGAACGGGGTCTGTACCCCGAGTTTTCCGGACTACCGGGAGGCGATGCTGTCTCTGGGAAAATCGGAGGGTGTTCCGGTCATCGATCTTGGTGCTCTGTCAGCGGCACTTAATACGAGGATCGGGGCAGAAGCCTGTCGGAATCTCTATCTGTGGATCCCGGAGGGGGTATTCCCGCACTGGCCGGAAGGGGCGTCGGATTTTGCCCATCTGCAGACGAACGGAGCCATGGTCTATGCGGGGCTGGTGGCAAAAGAACTGGAGAAGCTTAACAGGTTTCCGGTCCGAACCGGATGGCGTGCGGCAGAGGATCCGCGAAGCTATGGCGCGGTGATGAGATAAGGGAGGAAGCGTGAGCGTTCAAAGAGAGGAACTGCAGCGGGGACTGATCGCTGTTTTGACGGAACGGGGGGTCTTTCTGTCGTGGCGTCTCTTTCTGCGGGAGACCACAGGCAGCAACCGTACGGGGTTAACCGGAACCGATTTCATCGTCTATCGGAATGATCAGCGGATCGCCCTGGTGACGGATTCCACCAATTATCTGGATCCCGAGGGAAGGAAAGAGGATCTCTATTGTGTGGAAGCGGTACCTGCCGGACAGGAAGGGGAAACTGCTGAGCCGGCAGAGCAGAGTCATACGGCCGGACCCCGTCGACATCTCGCGGACGGGCGCAGCGCGATCGTCTCTGTCTGGGCAAAGCCTTATTGGGACATCCCGGTGAAACGGCCGACGGGCGGCGTCACCCCGGCGGGTGAGGCATTTGAATATCACATCAACGACATGAGCGTCGGAGATGTAAACGGGGACGGAGAGTACGAGTATATCGTCAAGTGGGATCCCTCCAACTCCCATGATGTCTCTCATACCGGCTATACCGGACGTTGCATCATCGACTGTTATACCTTTACGGGTGAGATCCTCTGGCGACTGGACATGGGGCCGAACATCCGGGCCGGCGCGCATTACACACAGTTCATGGTCTTTGATTATGACGGCGACGGTCGGGCGGAGATGGCGGTCAAATCCGCACCCGGGACGAAGATGACACGCTTTACGCCGGACGGCAGCATCCTCTCGGAAAGCTTTATCACGCTGCCGGAAGAAGACCGGGTGCGGGGGATCACGCACGCGGATGACTATGTCTGTTCCGCAACGGACTACCGAAGACATCTGTGTGATCTCTTCCGCGGCTGGCGGGAGCATAAGGAGGTGCAGGCGGGGCATTGGCCGCAGACACTGGAGGAGTGCTTCGGGATCGCACGGAAATATGATTATCCGCTGTCGGAAGAGGATGCAGAAGCGCTGGTTGAGTATTTCATCACGGTCTATGCTCCGTCAAGAAGCGCAAACAATCATCTGGAGCGTTTTGAGGGCTTCATCTACGAGGGACCGGAATATCTGACGATGTTTTCCGGAGACGGAAAGGAGCTGGAGACGATTCCCTA
>JAFPTK010000136.1 GCA_017400305.1 Lachnospiraceae bacterium
CATATCGGTGTTTCCCAGTCAGGGATCCCGGTCCTTTTGACGCTCACATCAGGGTGTGCTATCATGGGTAAAGTGTCAAAAATTAAAGAAAAGGGAGATCTAGATGGTGACAGGCAAGAATTCGATGCAGGAACTCTTCGGCAGCATGGTCTTTAACGAGGACCGGATGCGTGAGTGGCTTTCTCCGGCGGCTTATCAGACCTGGAAGCAATGCGTCACGGACGGCACATCGTTAGATATCGCGACCGCGAATGAGATCGCGGAGGCGATGAAGCAGTGGGCCCTGGATAAGGGGGCGACCCATTACACCCACTGGTTCCAGCCCATGACCGGCGCGACGGCGGAGAAGCATGACAGCTTCATCGCTCCGTCGGAGGGCGGCCGTGTGATCATGGAATTCTCCGGAAAAGAACTCGTCAAGGGGGAGCCGGACGCGTCCTCCTTCCCTTCGGGCGGCCTGCGTGCGACCTTTGAGGCCCGCGGCTACACCGCCTGGGATCCCACTTCTTTTGCGTTCGTCAAGAACGGATCGCTGTACATCCCCACGATCTTCTGCTCCTACGGCGGGCAGGCGCTGGATAAGAAAACCCCGCTCCTGCGGTCCATGGACGAGGTCAGCCGGCAGGCGATCCGGATCCTGCGCCTCTTCGGGGACAATGAGACGAGACGGGTCACCGCACAGGTGGGCGCGGAACAGGAATACTTTCTGGTGGACAAGGAGCTGTATGATCAGAGAAAGGATCTGAAGCTCACCGGCAGGACGCTCTTCGGCAACAAACCGCCGCGCGGACAGGAGCTGGAGGACCATTACTTCGGGCAGTTAAAGCCCCGCGTCGCGGAATTCATGGCGGATCTGGACAATGAGCTCTGGCGGGTCGGCGTCCTCTCCAAGACCAAGCACAACGAGGCGGCTCCCGCGCAGCATGAGATGGCGCCGATCTACACGGATGCCAATGCCGCCTGCGATCAGAATCAGCTCGCGATGGAGCTGATGAAGACGGTTGCGGACCGGCACGGCTTCCACTGTCTGATCCATGAGAAACCCTATGCCGGCGTGAACGGCTCCGGCAAGCATGACAACTGGTCTCTCGCCACCGACACCGGCAAGAATCTCTTCAAACCCGGTTCCACGCCGCGGCAGAACGCGCAGTTCCTGCTGTTCCTGGCGGCCTTCGTCAAGGGGGTGGACGAGTATCCGGAAACGCTGCGCGTGACGGTGGCTTCTGCCGGAAACGACCACCGGCTGGGTGCATTGGAGGCGCCGCCGGCCATCATCTCCATCTTCCTCGGCGATGAGCTCAACCGCGTCGTGGAATCCATCATCAACGGCACCTCCTACAAGGGGGACGGAAAGCGCTCGCTCCAGGTCGGCGTGGACGTGCTGCCTGCGATCCCGCAGGACAATACCGACCGAAACCGCACCTCTCCCATGGCTTTCACCGGCAACAAATTCGAATTCCGCATGCTGGGATCCTCCCAGTCGATCTCCGGTCCGAATATCGCGCTCAATACGATCATGGCGCAGGAGCTCAAGGAATTCGCGGACCGGCTGGAGAAATCCAAAAATTTCCAGAAGGATCTGCAGAAGCTGTTGAAGGAGGTGTTCACGGAGCATCAGCGGATCATCTTTAACGGGAACGGCTATGCGGAGAGCTGGATCAATGAGGAAGCGAAGGAGCGGGGGCTTCCGAATCTCGTCTCCACCGCGGATGCGCTGCCGCACTATGCCTCTCCGAAGAATGTGAAGCTCTACACGGAGAATAATATCTACACCGAGGAGGAGCTCAAGGCCAGGGCGTACATCCACATGGAGACCTACAATGCCACGATCGAGATCGAGGCGCGGACCATGATCGATATGATTGATCATGACATCCTGCCTGCGGCCAGCGCCTATGCGGCAGATCTGGTGGATCGGGCTGCCGGCAAGAAGGAGGCCGGACTGGCGGCGAAATATGAGACAAATCTCGCGAAGAAGCTCTCCGATGTCACGGATAAGCTTGCCGCTGCCAATGATACGCTGGCCAGGGACATGGAACGGATCCCCGAGGATGTGGAAAAGGCGATGGCCTTTATCCATAAGACGATCCTTAACGATATGGAGAGGGCAAGGGAACTGGCGGATCAGCTGGAGGCCAAGACCGATGCGGAATACTGGCCGTTCCCCAGCTATTCGGAGCTGCTGTTCAGTGAGTGAAATGCGTGATAACCCAGCGGTCTGCGGGGCGGCGGGATGCCCGCAGTAACAGGTTGATCAAAACAGAAGGGAAGGATCATGAGAAGAGAGAATGAACGGAAGCCCCTGGTGAAAAACATCTACACGGCGGATCCCTCCGCCCACGTATTTGACGGGAAGATCTACATCTATCCCTCTCATGATGTGGAGCGGGATGTGCCGGATGACGACGACGGCGAACAGTACATGATGGAGGACTACCACGTCCTGTCCATGGACAGTCTGGATGCGCCCTGCGTGGATAACGGACTGGCACTTCATCAGGATGACGTCCCCTGGGTGGGGCGGCAGATGTGGGCGCCGGATCTTTTTACCCGGAACGGGAAATACTATCTGGTCTTCCCGGCGAAGGACAAGGACGAGATCTTCCGACTGGGTACCGCGGTCGGTGACAGTCCGATCGGACCGTTCAAGCCTTATGATGAGCCGATCCCCGGCAGCCACAGCATCGATCCCGCCGTGCTCGTCGATGACGACGGCAAGATTTACTGCTACAACGGCGGTCTCTGGGGCGGCCAGCTGGAGATGTGGCAGTCCGGGAGTTTCAACCCCGACGAGCATCGTCCGGAGGGGGATGAGAAGGCCCTGGGACCGATCTTTGCGGAGCTTTCGGAGGACGGATCCCGATATCTCACGGAACCGAAGGAGATTCAGATCCTGGATGAGAACGGTGAGCCGCTCAAGGCTTCCGATGAGGACCGCCGCTATTTCGAGGGTCCCTGGGTGCACAAGCATCATGGGAAGTATTATCTGTCCTACTCCACCGGCACGACGCACTATATCTGCTATGCCGAGGGAGACCGGCCGGACGGCCCCTTCACCTACAAGGGCCGCATCATGGAGCCGGTGCTGGGCTGGACGACCCATCACTCCATCGTGCAGATCGACGGCGACTGGTATCTCTTCTACCATGACTGCGAGCTCTCCGGCGGGGTGACCCACGAGCGCTGCGTAAAGTATACGAAGCTCAACATCGCGGAGGACGGCACCATCGAGACGATCCATCCGTATGACTGAAGAAACGAGAGGAGGGGGATAGTTATGAAGATGCGTTATTGCAAGCGGTGCCTGCAGCCGGATACCCGGCCGGGCCTCGTGATGGATGATGAACAGATCTGCTTTGCCTGCCGGTACGAGGAGTCCAAGAAGACGATCGACTGGGCGGCCAGAGAGGCGGAGCTTCGCGGTTACGCCGAGGAGGCCAAAGCGGAGGCGAAAAAACGCGGCAATACTTACGAGTGCATCATCGGGGTATCCGGCGGCAAGGACAGCACCTGGCAGGCTCTGTACGCCAGGGACCGCCTGGGACTCAATCCGTTGCTCATCAACTGTGCACCCGATGAGATCACGGAGATCGGGCGGAAGAACATCGACAACTTAAACCGCCTCGGATTTGACATCATCTCCATCCGGCCGAATCCGGTGGTCGCGCAGAAGCTGGCCCGCAAGTCCTTCTTTGACCGCGGGAATCTGGTGGCGGCTTCGGAGTACTGTCTGTGGGCCTCTGCCTACATCATGGCGGTGAAGATGAACATCCCCTTCATCATCCAGGGGGAGAATGCGGCGCTGACACTGGGGGCCGCAAAGAATCAGGAGGCGAGCGGCAATGCCTTCTCCGTACTGCAGCTTAACACCCTGCGGGGCGGCAAGACGGATGAATTCCTGGATCCGGAGAACGGGATCACGGAAAAGGATCTGGCACTCTATCAGATCCCGGACGTGAAGAAGATGGAGGAGATGGGGATCCGCGCGATCTTCCTCCAGTATTACGCGAAGGAATGGTCGCAGGTGACCAATGCGGATTTCGCCGTCGCGAGGGGTCTCACCGGGCGGACGGACGATCTGCACGAGTTGGGACGGTATCGCCGCTATACGGCGCTGGACAGCGATGTGCAGATCCCGAATCAGATGATCAAATATCTGAAATTCGGTTTCGGCTATGCGACGGATGAGGTATGCTACGATATCCGTGAGGGGCGGCTCACCAGAGAGGATGCCAAATGGCTGGTGGATGAGTACGACGGTCTCTGCGGACAGAAGTATATCGATGATGTCTGCCGATATCTGGCGATCACGGAGGAGGAGTTCTGGGAAGTCGTGGACCGCTATGTCAACCGGGATCTGTTCGATGTCGTGACCGATCAGACGGATCCGAAGGCCAAGACGATCTGCGGCCGCTATGTGCCGCGGTTTACGGTGGGAGAAGACTACGATTCCGGGAACTGATCCTGACCGGGCGCGCCGGGGGCGTGTGCGTAACGGGATCGGGTCGGATTAGGTGATAACTGCGTATGGCAGAGGAGGATGGGTGACGGGTTCCGAACGAAGAGAACATCGGCATAAGGGATCATGGGATCGTCTCCGGCGGATGCCGGAGGCGATCTGTGTGTGTCTGCTCTTCCTGATCCAGCTTGCGGTCTTCCTCATCTTTTGGGATCGGAGCTACCCGCAGATCCACGACAATCTGGATCTCTTCATGCCGCATTACCGGATGATGAAGCTTAAGGACGCGTGGTTTGCCCACGGGGTGACGCTTCCCGTGATGCACGGGCTGACCCGCGATCTCTTCGGCTCCGAGTTCCTGCTCTACAATGTGCTCTACATTCTCTTTCCCGACTGGATCGCCTATTTTCTGGGATATTTTCTGAAGATCGCCATCGGCTTTTCGGGATTTCTGCTGCTGGCCCGCGATATCGCCGGGAGCAGGGAAAGCTATGAAAAACGCCTGCCGGTGCTGTTGCCGGTGGCCGCCGCCTATGCCATGATCCCGGTCTTTCCGACCTACGGGATCGCATTCACCTCGGTGCCCCTGGTGATCTGGCTGCTTCGCAGGATCTATTATCGCGAGGGGATCCGGATGGGAGCCCGCGCCGGTCGATCTCCCGCGGAACATCCGGCGGTCCCTTACCTGCTCCTGTTCTGCTATCCGCTGCTGTCCTATTTTTCCTACCACGGGTTTTTCATCCTGTGCTATCTGCTGGTCGCTTTCTTTATCCTCTGGGTGAAGGACCGGAAGTTCCCCGGGCGGATCTTTTTATCACTCTGCGTCCTGTCGGCCGGCTACATCGTCTGGGAGTACCGCCTGTTCATGGCGATGCTCTTTGATGACACCGTGACGATCCGCACAACGATGGAACACGGGGAACTGACCTTCGGGGAGGCGGTCCGGACCGGTCTGGAGGAGTTCCTCAACGCGTCCTTTCACAGCGAGGACAGTCACACGTATCTCGTCCTCCCGGTGGTGCTTCTGGGGATCTTTCTCATCAACGCCCGCCGCTTCTACGATCATGAGGCTAAGAAGATTCCGAAGGATCCCGTGAATCTCCTCTTTGTCTGGATCCTGCTCAATTGCCTGAATTTCGGGCTCTACCAGTATGCGCCGTATCGGCATCTGCTGGAGAGCATCGTCCCGCAGCTGACCGGATTTGAATTTGCCAGGACGGCGTACTTCAACACTTTTCTGTGGTACGCGCTCTTTGCCCTCATCCTGCTGCGTCTGTTCAAGGCGGGAACCGTCCGGTATCGGGCACTTCTGGCACGCGTCCTCGCGTGTGCCGCGGCGATCGTCGTGATGTTCCTGCCGCAGGTCTACAATGATTTCTACTATACGGTCTACAATCATGCATTCCGCATCCTGAAGCACCGGGAGACCAGCACGGTGAACTACCGGGAATTCTACTCCGCGGAGCTCTTCCGCAGGATCCTTGCGGATATGGATTATCAGGGAGAGTGGTCGGCGGCCTACGGATTCCATCCGGGGATCTTAAACTACAACGGGATCGCCTCGGTGGACGGATATCTCGGGATGTATCCGCAGAGCTATAAGGAAACCTGGCAGCGGGTGGAGGCACCGGCCTTTGCGGGCTCGCCGTCGTTAAAGTCCTATTTTGACGGCTGGGGCGCCCGGGTGTGTCTGTACTCCGGATCGGATGAGAATACTTATGCGCCGCTTCGCGTGATGGCGCTTTCGGATGAGCGGCTTCTGGTCGATCGGGCACAGCTGCAGGCGCTGGACTGCCGGTATCTCTTTTCCCGGATCCTCTTATCCAATGCGGAAGAACTGGGCCTTCGGGAGATCGGAACCTGGATCGGCGGCGCTGTCTCGGAGGATCAGGTATCTGCCCGGGAGAGCGGAGCAAAAGGGCCGGTGGTCCGTGTCGAGGGGGATGATTCTCCTTATGCGATCACTGTCTATGAGATCCCGCGGAGCGGAGGGGCGGCGTGGTGAACCGGGTCTATCTCTGCCACACCTTCTACCACGCCTATGTCGCCTGCGTGAAGGAGCTGCTGCGAAGAAGGGGCGAAGGATCGCTCTTTGCGACGGGATCCGTCAAAGCGGGAGCCGGATCGGAAGAGGAGGACCTCTCCGGGGGATATGCCGATCTTATCTTAAGTACGATGTCCAATGACTGGGGAGAGTTCCCGGAGCGGATCCGGAACAAAGGGCTGTTTCGGAAGGTTTTATTCTACCACGAACAGACGGGGGCGGAGGATGCCGGACTGCAGGCGCTGCACCGCGACCGGGGGAATCTGCTTCTCAATCTGATCCAGCGGGTGCGCTACACAAGGCGGCTGGGAAAGCTGCAGGAGGAGCATGTGCCGGTGGATCTCGGCAGCTATGGCAGGGTGGAGGTCTTCTGTGATTCGGATCCCATCGGATATTATCTCAACTATCGAAAGATCCCGTATCACGCCGTGGAGGACGGTCTGAACTCCGGGAAGCTGGACAATCAGGCAATGCTCTCCAATCGGGGGGCCTTTCGCCTGAAAGCATTTCTTGCCGGGCTGGGGCTCATCTTTATCGAGTGCGGATATAGCAGATATTGCATCGACTACGAGGTGAACGATCTCTCGGCGAATTACCGGCCGCCGAAGAATACGGTGGAGGTGCCGCGGAGGGCGCTGTATGACCGGCTGAGCGCAGAGGACCACGCCCTTCTGGCGGAGGTTTTCCTGCCGGATGCCGCGGGTCTGCAGGCGGTGATGGAGCGCTGTACGAAGCCGGCCGCCATGATCCTGACGGAACCGCTGTGCAGCCTTGACGTGCGGGAGAGGCTCTTTGGGGATGTGATCGGACGATACTACGGGGACTACGATGTGATCGTCAAGCCGCATCCGCGGGATCAGCTGGATTATACGAAGTGTTATCGGGATCGGTATCCCGGGATCCATATCCTGACCGGCCGCTTTCCGATGGAGGCCCTGGATGACCTGGCTTCCTTCCGGATCCGGAAGCTGGTGTCGGTCATCACCCAGGTGGATGATGTCCGGTTTGCGCAGGAGATGGAGTATCTGGGATCGGACTTCCTGGATGCTTATGAGGATCCGGCGATCCATCGCAAGATGGAGCTGCTGATGGCGGAGGGGAACGGAGCCGGGCCCGCCCGTGACGGTGCGGCGGGGGATCGGACCGTGACGGGGAAGGCACCCGGGGGCCGCGACGGAAAGGATCCGGGTGGGACCGCGGATCGCAGACTTCGGGCGGCGACGCCGGCGGATCGGGACTGGTGGCTCGCGGTACGGAATGATGCGGAGAGCAGGAAGCAGTCCTTTCAGGAGGGGGAGATCGACGCGGAAACCCATGCGAAGTGGTTCGCCGCCAAGCTTGCCTCTCCGACGGAGCGGCTGTACGTCCTGGAGGAAGAGGGAAAACCGGTGGCGCAGCTGCGTCTGACGGCGACTTCGGAAGAAACCGCAGACACCGGGAGAGGACAGGCTGAGGGCGCAGAGAAAGCGGCTCTTCGGACGATCGAGATCTCCTATGCGGTGGCACCCGGAGACCGGGGCCGCGGGATCGGGAGAGATCTCATCCGGCTGGCCGTGGAAACGGCACCGAATGCCTTTCGGCCGGATGGGGACGGTGCGGCCGCGGAGGGACTGCTCCTCCTTGCCTCGGTGAAGGAAGGGAATGAGGCATCCCGGCGGATCTTCCGCGAAGCGGGATTTACGGAGGAGCCTTCCGGGGAAGCTGCCGGAGCGGTCCGATATCGGAAGGAACTGTCCCGGCGGGAACGGTAGATCGGGATTGCCGGCCGGCCTCCCGATGCGGACCGGTGCAGAGATCGATAAAGAGGAGAATCGCAGATCAGATGCGTGTCTTGTGGGTGATCAATCTGATATTGCCGGCTTTTGCGGCCTCACAGGGGCTTACGGCCTCCGTCCGGGAGGGCTGGCTCTCGGGACTGTATCGTGCGGTGCGGGGGGCCATGGGGGCGGAGACGGACTTCTCTCTGTGCATCGCTTATCCTGAACCGCCGGATGAAACGATATCCGACCGGATCGAATGGGACGGGGTCGTCTGGTATGGCTTTCGGGAGGACCTGAAGCATCCGGAGAAATATGACGCGCGGATGGAGCAGCGGTTTTCCTGGATCCTGGCAGACGCACAGCCGGACATCGTGCATGTATTCGGAACGGAGTTTCCGCATGCCGGGGCGGCGCTTAAGGCCTTCGGCAGACCGGAGCGCTCCCTTGTGGGGATCCAGGGGATCTGCACCCGGATCGCGGAGTGCTATATGGCGGGCCTCCCGGAGGACGTGCAGCGGGAGGTGACGATCCGCGATTTCCTGAAGAGAGATTCTCTGCGGCAGCAGCAGAAGAAGTTTGCGATGCGCGGGGAACGGGAGCGGGAGACCGTGGCGCTTGCGGGACATATCACCGGGCGGACCGCTTTTGACGAGCACGAGACCGGGCTGATGCACCCGGGGCGGGTCTATCACCCGATGAATGAAACCCTGCGGGAGGAATTCTACACCGGACAGTGGGAGAAAAAGGGGGTGATCCCGCATCGGATCTTCCTCTCCCAGGGAGACTATCCGCTGAAGGGATTTCACTATCTGCTCATGGCCGTGGCGGAGCTCCTCCGGGAGGAGCCGGACACCTATGGCGATCTGACCGTGGCAGTGGCCGGCAATTCCGTGATCGGCGGAAACGGGAGCAGGATCCCGCTCTTTTTAAAGATCGGCACTTACGGGAAATACCTGCGCAGGCTGATCGAAGAGGAACAGCTTGCGGATCATGTGGAGATGCTGGGAAGCCTTTCGGCTTCGCAGATGAAGGAGGAGATGCTTAAGGCCGGACTCTTTGCCTGCCCTTCGGAGCTGGAGAATTCCCCGAATTCCATGGGGGAGGCGATGCTGCTCGGCGTGCCGGTGGTGGCTTCCGATACCGGCGGGATCCCGAGCCTGTTAAAAGACGGCAGGGAGGGGATCCTCGTTCGGCCCGGGGATATCCACGGCCTGGCGGAAGCGATCCGGCAGATCTTCGATGAGCCGATGATCGCGTCGCTGTATGGAGAAAACGCCAGGAAACGGGCCCTTGTGACCCATGATCCGGAAAAGAATCTGCGGCGGCTCTTTGAGATCTATGGGGAGATCTGTGGGGAACCTGCCGTAACGGAACAATGAGCAACGAAACATAACGATTGTTATCAAATAGAGACGATGATCAAAACGCTCGCCATGACCGCCAACTACATCAATCACCATCAGATCCCGCTTTGCGACGCTCTGTATGAGGCGCTGGGGGAGGGCTTCGTCTACGTCGAGCAGCGCCCGATGGAGGAGGAACGCCGCGCCATGGGGTGGGAGGAGGAGAAGCCCGCCTATGTGGTGCGCGCCTGGGAGGACAGGGAGCGTGCGGACGCGCTGATCCTCGCCGCGGATGTCGCGGTCATCGGCTGGGCGGAGCGCGAGGATCTGATCGAGGGCAGGATGCGCGGGAATCAGCCGACGATCCGTATCAGTGAGCGGATCTATCGGGAGGGTCAGTGGAAGTTCCTCTCACCGCGCGGACTGCTGCACAAATACCGCGAACACATCCGTTACCGCAGAGGTCCGCTGTGGATGCTGGCGATCGGGGCCTATACCGCCTCGGATTTTAATCTGATCCATGCCTACCCGGGCAAGCTCTACCGGTGGGGGTATTTTCCGCCCTTTGAAAGAGCGGATGAGGAAACGCTCTTTGCGGATAAAGGGCAGCAGGCGACGGAGATCCTCTGGGCTGCGCGATTCCTGCCCTTAAAGCATCCGGAGCTTGCGCTTCATGCGATGAAGGAATTGAAGGAAGCGGGGATCCGGGCCCATCTCACCATGATCGGCGACGGGGAGCTGCGGCAGCAGGCCGAGGCTTACTGCCGGGAACAGGATCTTGCGCAGTTCGTCACTTTTACCGGTTTCCTCACGCCGGAGGAGACCCGCGCCAGGATGCGCGGTGCTCACATCTTTCTCTTCAACAGCGATCATCGGGAGGGATGGGGCGCGGTGGTGAGCGAGGCCATGGGGGCCGGCATGGCGGTCATCGCCGGAAACGAAGCCGGCGGACCGGCGACTCTCATCCGGGAGGGGGAGAACGGACTGCTCTACCGCGGTACCGATCAGCGGGAGTTCACCGACCTCTTAAAGCAGCTCGTACAGGATCCCGACCGTCGGGAGCGTCTCGGACGGGCCGCTTATCACACCGTCTCGGACCTCTGGAACGCAGAGCACGCCGCGGCGGAGCTGTTGCGCTTTGCGGAGGATATCTGCGCGGGGCGGGAGTATGAACCGCCGAAGGAGGGACCGCTCAGCAGGGATCCGGGGAGGAAACCCTATCGATAAGATGCGGACCTGAACGCGGAACGGGATCCCCCGCTTCGCGGACAGGGCAGCTCACTGATCAGCAGAGGTAAGTAATCATGCCCAAAGTCACTGTGATCGTACCGGTATATAATACCAAGCGTTATTTATCAGATTGCCTGGACTCCCTTCTGGCACAGACTCTGCCGCCGGAGGATCTGGAGATCCTCGTCGTGGATGACGGCTCCACGGACGGAACCGGGGAGCTGGCGGATGCCTACGCGGCCGATCATGCCAATCTGCGGGTGATCCATCAGAAAAACGCCGGCACCAGCGCTGCCCGCAATACAGGGATCAATGAGGCGCAGGGGACTTACCTCGGGTTTGTCGACAGTGATGATACGGTCTCACCCGGTATGTACGAAGCCCTGCTGGAGGCGGCGGAGCGTCTCGGGGTCCCGATGGTGCAGACCGGCCGGGATGAACGGGCGGACGACGGATCGGTCCTGCCGATGGTGGTAAAGGTCCCGGAGGAGGAAGGGTTTATCCTTTCCGAGGAGATGCTGTTCCTCCTGCTCCTGCACGAGGGGGATGCGAGCTTCTGCACCAAGCTCACGGCAAGGGATCTGTTTGAAGCCGATGAAGAGATGTCGATCCTGCGCTTTCCGGTGGGGGAGCTCAATGAGGATTTTCAGCTCCTGATCCGGATGCTGGATCGTCTGGAGAAGCTGGCGGTGCTTCCCCGCACGGACTATCACGTGCGCTACCGCCTGGGCAGCAATTCCCGGAAGGAAGCGGGGCAGGAGGA
>JAFPTK010000137.1 GCA_017400305.1 Lachnospiraceae bacterium
AAAGATGAGTACCCAGAAAAAGAATCCCATGCTCCAGAGCATCCCATACAGCGGGATCCTGGGGCCAAGCTTTAACAGGATCTCCTTGGCCTTGACCACGAAGTGTCCTCCGATCAGAGGGGACATCACCATACCGATCCCATTCGGATAGACCCCGTCGATATCCGCGATCCCCTCTATGCCGGTGTCCGGGAACCACATGCTCTCCGTCAGATCGATATAGGCGCGCAGATAAGCCCCGGGATGGGTGAGTCCCAGCCGCAGCCACAGCATGAGATAAGCTCCCTTATTGGCGACAAGGACCTCCTGATGACCGGCCCGCACCAGTTCCTTGATATTGTCGGCATTCGTCGGGGCGTAGATCTCACGGATCCAGGTAGTGTCAATGACCTGCTCGATCAGGGCGCGATCCCCGTCAGAGATCGGCTCACCGTCCACCAGCACCCTTGCGATCTGCTGGATGGGCACATGAAGGGACTCTGCGAGATCGGGCCGCCTGGCCCCCATGGCGGTCAGGACGGGTCCCCGCCAGAGCGCCGCCGCCAGGATCACACAGACACCGGAGATCAGCAATCGTATAAAGAGTGCGGTCCTTTGCCGGCACAGCAGGAGCAGGAACGGTGTCATCAGCAGAAAGGCGAACCAGCCGTTGCTGCGGAAGATACAGAAAGCCACCCCCGAAAGGGCATACCACAGGACCACGCCGGCGGAAGGAGCCTCCGGCTTAACCACCATCGTAAGGAGCGCGGATAAAAGGAGCAGCGTGATCCCGGTAAAGGGGACATCCTTGAGCACCAGTACGGCAAACACCCCGTTGTACGGCAGGACCGCAAAAAAGGCGAGCACCAGGCCGCGCACGAGCGGCCGTACCCTGATACCGGCAAGTGTCCGAATCGCCACACGGCAGCAAAGAGCCAGAAAAAGCATCTGCGCAGCGGTGATGACCCCGAGACAGAAATTGGGATCATCCGAAACGATCGCGCCGATGCGCCAGAACAGTGCCATGGTCAGGGTATGAGCGACCGGATGATGATTGGAAAGCGCATCGAGGCCGAGGAACTGCTCGATCTGGTTGACGCCGTCCGGCGTCAGGATCCCGGGATACTCATAGAGATAGTACGGCAGCCAGAACAGCAGACAGGTAAAGAACGGATGCTCCGTAAACCACCCGGCGACCGCCCGCACGATCCGGAACAGACGGTTGTCCGGGACGGTCCCGCCATCCTCCGGTTCCAGCAGGACGCCACGCTCCCGCAGGGCAGCGGCCCGGTCCGTCAGCAGCAGACAACAGGCATCGTAAAAAAGCCATGCCCCCGCCAGGGCGATCACCGTGTAGCCGAAGCGGAACGCTCCGCTCGTAAATTCGGCCGTGTAGAAAACATAACGGGATGCCGTCGTCGTGGCGGCGTAGAGTGCGGCCGCCAGGTGACAGGGCCAGCGCCGGCGATCGGCCGAAGCCTGCGGAACGAAGCGATAAAGGAACAGCAGACCCCCAAACGCCGCCAGCCACACGGGATTCTGGATACCGGTCCCGGTCAGGATCGAAAGTGCCCAAAGCGACAACAGCGCCTTGAGGATCCGGGACAGTGGATTGTCTGGCCGAAGCCTGCTCTGCGGATTCATTCTTCTACTATATCACCTCTCCTGCCGCAAGGGAAGAAATCAGTTTTCCGCGGACTCCTTCCCTGTTATATAATAGGTTTGGGCTCCTCCGGACAGGGGACGCCATGATCACAGGTAATGCAACCGAAGGGCAGTGATATGAAAAAGAACAACGACAGGACAGAAACCGAGCTGATCGAGGATCCGAAGCATCTTGCCTGCGTTAAGAAGATGGCCTGGCACTATTACGGTTTTGTCCCCGCGGATAAGCGCGGACTGATCACGATCGAGGATCTCATCTCCGCCGGAAATGAGGGACTGGTGATCGCGGCAGGAAAGTATCGGACCGGGTCGGGCGCAAAGTTCACAACCTATCTGACCAAATGGATCAAGGGCGAGATGATCCGGGAGCTGACCTTCTACCTCGGAAAGGATGCCCTCCTGATCGATGACGCCGAGAAGCTGGCGGCATCAGAAGATCCGGCTGCTGCCGGCTCTGCGGGCGCGGATTACGACTTAAGCGACATCCCCAGAGAGAAACAGGTACGGATCATCACCGCAAAGCTTAAGGAATACCGTCTCACACAGGAGGAAATCAAGGTCTATCTGGCGGTCAACGGGATCGGTCGCGATAAGGTCACCAATCTGAGAACGCTCGGCAGACAGCTGAACAAGCGGGAGACAGAGATCCGACGCATCCGGCAGCGCGCCGAATACAAACTCCGAAAAGCACTGGCTTAAGAAAGATCATGAGGAGACAGCATGAAACCGATGGATGAGAACGAAAGGCCCAATATCGATGCACAATACATCGCGGAACAGAGGACCGTGGATGTCCTGCGCGCACTCCGGGAGTATTCGGACGAGCATCATCCGATCTCCAAATCCGAGCTGCTCTCCTATATCCGGACCACGGATAATCCGCTGACATTATCCGGCACCATCGATGAGATCCTCTTCCAGATCAATCCCGCCGAATACAACGGCGAAAACGAAGCGGATTACCGGATCCGGTATGAGGGATATGATCACCCGTACGAAGAGAATCCGCTGATCATCCGCCGCGAGATCGATGAGATCAAAAAGGAGATGCGGCGCAAGGGCGCCGACACAGCCGCCCTCAGCGAAGAGATCCGGGAGATCCTTAAGGAACACGGAATCCGCAAGGCACCCGCGATCAGGGATCTTCAGTATATCCATGATTTCAGCTACGAAGAGATGGATCAGCTGATCAGCGCGGTCGCACTGTCTGCGAGCATCGCACCCGCGGACAAGGAAGCGCTGATCGGCAGGATCATGCAAACGGCGAGCCGGTACTACAAGAACCCGTTCTACGATAAGGTGCGACAGAAGCTCAAGTTCCACCCCTACAGCGAATACAGCAGACTCTACAGCCGCTCCGGCGAGACGGAGAAGCGGATCGGCGAAAATGTCCGGATCCTGCAGGACGCGATACGGCTGCGGACGAAGGTCCGGTTTTTCTTCGATCATATGAACGCGGACAAGCAGTATATTCCCGGCGACAGAGCACATATCCTCACGCCGTACTACATCGTCATCTACCATGATAATTATTATTGTCTGGGGGCGTGGGACAAGGGAGAGCACGCGGCGCATTACCGCATCGACCTGATGTCCTCTCTCGGGATCGTCCGGGATGACGAGGGGAATCCCGTACCGATGCGGCCGATGTCGGAGTGCCGGGATCTGCCGTCCCGCGACGCGGGCTGGGACCCCGGGAAGTATATGAGCGAGCACCTGTACATGGCGTTTGATACCGACGGGGAGAAGCCCCGCCGGATCAGCCTCAAGATCCCGACCGACCGGATCAACCGCTACACGATCCTGCACGACTGGTTCGGCGATCACTTTGCGCTCAACAAGGCGGCAACCTCCCGGTGCGAAGAGGGCTTTGAGGTGGTCGATGTGGTCACTTCTCCCACTATGCTGGTCCACTGGGCGATGCAGTATGCGGACTTCTGCGAAGTACTGGACCGGGGAGTACGGGAGAAGATACAGGAAGAGGTCGCAGCGCTAAGCGCCAGGTACCGGTAAGCGATTCCTCCGAATCGTATTGCGGAGGTATGCAAATGGCAGCTTCCGTCATTTCCGATATTCACGGTCAGCAAGAACAGTGATTCTTTAACATCTTATACCTGGCGCCTCT
>JAFPTK010000138.1 GCA_017400305.1 Lachnospiraceae bacterium
AGACTCCTGCGGAAGCTCTTGGCCACCGAGGCGGCGACATTATTCTTAAGGAACGTGATCGCATTCGGATCCTTCGGGACCGCTTCCACGTATTCGTTGGTGCTGATCATGCGGTAACTCATATCGCTGACATCGATAAACAGGGAGAAATTGAAAACCTTACCGATGGCTTCGATGATCTTTAAATACTCCTCCCGTTCCTTCTGGGCAGTGATATCGCGATAACATCCCATGTAGATCTCCAGCGAACCGTCATCCGGACGTCTGACAAATCTCCCCGCGCCGGTGACCCAGATGATGCTGCCGTCCTTCCGCTGCATGCGGTAAGTGGCGTGGGTGATGTCCGGCAGCTCGCGATGCATGCGGATCGAATCCCAGAACAGCTTGACGATGCCGTCCCGTTCTTCCGGCACCAGTGTCCTGACCCAGCTGGAAAACACATTGGGCAGGTCCCGCAGTCCCTCGTAGCCCAGCATCTTACGGGTCTCATCGTTGAATTCAAAGCTGAGCATATTCTCGTCGCGGTCAAATGCGCAGAAATACATGCCCGCTTTTAAGCCCTTGGCGAACATGTCCTCTCTGTATTTGGCGATCCGATATTTACTGTTCGCCGCTTCGATCCTGCGGTTGCATTCCTCTATCAGCCCGCGCTGATCCTCCGGATAAGCGGCGGTATCAAATAATGGTATCTCATCGTCCACCGGGATACTTTCTTCCGCGGCGAACTCGCCGATATCGGTCTCCATGCCGTCCGGGATCATTTCATTTTCCATTTTGCCTGAATCCTTTTTCGTAAGCTTTCCTGAATGCGGAAGAAATGATCAGGAGGCTGAGGTGCTGTCATACTCCTCTTTCAGTCTCTGCTGCTCCTCCGCGGGCATGTTGTCATAGACCATCTTGGCGGCATCCGGGGTCTGGCCGAGATTCTTCATAGCGAATAACCAGAGTTCAAAAGACATGATGGTCCTCCTTTCTGAACGATCTCTCAATCGGAAGGTGCGCCGGAACAATGTTTCTGAAAGGATTATATCAAAAAATGCCTGTCTAATCAACATATTGTGTCAAAACATTCTCCGAAGCGCAAGATGGGGGGAAAAAGAGGAGGCAAAGGGGCGGGACCGGAGACGATCCCGGGGATGCGGTTGACGCCTATTTTTCCAAACAGGTAAAATAGAGGGGCCGAACTTGCGGATTCCGATGTTTCATCGGACGTTTTTGCGGCGTATACTTCTAATCGATGGGAAACAGAGATTCCCGTCGGCGTTACCATCGGCTCCGGCTTCGGGAGTATCCGTAAGCCACAGGTAGAGGCAAGGCCTCGGAAAAGGAGGAAGAGATGAATCTGACAATCGAAGCAATTGACAAGGTGATGGACGCGACAGGGCTGGATTATCCGGCAGCCAAGGCTCTTCTGGCCGAGTGCGACAACGATCCCGACAAGGCGATCGAGAAGTTCTCCGGTACCGGCAATGACGAGACAAAGGAAAAGGTCAACGACATCATCAATCACATCAAGGAGGTCGTGGAGCAGGGCAACGTGGACCGGATCCAGATCAAGAAGGATGAGGAGATCGTGCTGAGCGTCCCTGTGAATGTCGGTATCCTCGGCGGCCTTCTCGGAGCGGTCGCAGCCCCCTGGGCGCTGATCGCCGGAGCGCTTGTGGCCTTCGGCTTCGGCTGCAAGATCGAGGTGGTGAAGAAGGACGGCACCACGGATGAGGTAAAGTGATCTGACAGGCAGGGCGGTATCGATGCCGCCACAGCAGATACAACGGGCAGTGCGGAGGATCCGTCACTGCCCGCTGTGTTTTTACTGCAGCTTATTCCCGGCGGAGGTCCGGTGGAAGAGCGGATTCACCGGGCTTTCCTTTGTGCTTTCTTGTCGATGTAGAGGTTTCGGTCCGCGCGCTGTAAGCAGGCGGAGGCCGTATCGCTTTCGTCCCTTAATCTGTCATATCCGATGCTGATATCCGGAAGGTAGGGCAGAGAGGTTTCTCTGCTCTTTTCGTCGATGGTCCGATGGAAGATCTCGCAGATCTCTTCGGGCCGGATCTGCTTTTCCGGGTCCTGGATGATGACGGTGAATTCGTCTCCGCCGTATCTTCCGAGGAAGACGGACGCCCGGATCTGATCGCAGGCCTTCCGGAGCGCGTCCGACACAAAGATCAGCGCCCGATCCCCCTCCGCGTGGCCGTAGGTGTCGTTGATCTTCTTGAACCGATTGATGTCCATCATCATGATGTACACGCTGGTATCCGGGCTGAAGTGGAGCTGTTCCATATACCGGTTGATCTGCCGCCGGTTGTTCAGATTGGTCAGATCATCCACGGAGACCATGGCCTGTGTATTCTGGATATAAAACCACAGCCACATGATGGTGCTGCCGAAACAGAGGGTCGGTGCATTTAACATCACCACCTGGATCATGCCGAATGCGATCACGCCGAGCGGGATGCTGCCGATCAGGAGATAGCGCTTCTTTTCCTCTTTATTGGTGGATCGCAGCGCATTCTGTACGGAAAAGACAAAGGAGAAGACCATGTAACTGCCGGGTACGATGAACATGAAAGGAAAATACAGAATATTCAGTTCATTGTCCGCGTTGATCCAGAAATAGGGTCTGGAAAAATAGGCGATCAGAAAGGATACGATGGAGAGAAAGACCGGCATGGCCGCCAGGTGCGTTTTTTTCAGGCTGTTCCGAAAGGGCATCTTCTCGGAGACCGCGATAAACGTGAACAGCCCGTATGACATCAGATGCATCAGGATGAAGTTGGTGAAATTGAAGAATACCGCAAAAAAGCGGATCCTGGGAAACAGACCGCTGAGCATGGCCGCCCAGCAGGCGTCGGAAATAAAGTACAGGATAAAAGCAACCACGGCTCTGGTAAACCACAGCTGCTTTTCCTGTCTGGTACTGGATGACCTGTCGCTGATCAGCAGCATGGACAGGATCAGAACGCAGATGATGCTCGCTTCCGTATAGAATACAAAATAATCAAATCCCATGATCCGCGCAATCCGTCTGGGGCGATATTGATATCCGCAGTAATGCCAATCGTTTCATTTAAGTTTATACGAATCGGATCTTCTTTGTAAAGATGGAATCTCTTCCCGGGGAGCTTGCGCTGCGCATCAACATGACCGGTGTCTTTCCCTCCGGACAGAAGGAAGCGGAGGAGGATCTGCCGGGGAATCTCAATATCGAACAGGAGATCGAGAAGGGGTCGGACCGTCATCGCCGCGCGGCATCCTTTGCGCAGACATCACGCGAGCTGGCAAATAAGGATGCGGCCAAGCTGCAGAAGCTGGGAAAATAATGGATTCCGGCAGGACTGTCTCCCATGACTCCTAGGGTCTGATCATGCGGATATAACCCAGGTTCTGCTCGCCGTTGTAGATATCCCCCAGGGCAAACTGTGCGGCGTCATCCTCGAAGAACCGGTTGATATCGACCCGGAGCGCCGCCGTCGTGCTGGCCGCTTCGATGCTGCCGAAACTCGCATCCCACTCGCCCTCGAGTTCCATGACCGCTCCGGTCGGTGTCTCCACGATTTCCATCTCATTGGGATCATCAAAGGAATACTGACGGCGTTCCGTCACGTCGATATGGATCGTCACACTGTTGTCGTGATGCTGCACATCTGCGGTACCCAGCACGATCCGGCCGGTGTTGTCGGAAGAGATGATGGCATGGAGCATGCATTTCCACTTTCCGCTTGCCTTGTCGATATCCTCGTATGGTGTCACGCCCGCGGGAAGCTCGGAATCGATCCAGCCGAAATCCTCCAGTGTCGGAGGTGCGTCGGGCTCAAGGGCTGTCTTCGGTGCTTCGGAGGGCTCGGCCGGTTTATCCGCCTCCGCGCTGCTTTCATCGGGGGTCTCTGCCGCGGGGGTCTCGGCAACGGTCGTCTCGGTCTGTGCTGCCGGTGCGGCCTCTTCGTTCGGAGAAGGGATGTCGGTATCCGGAGCGGTTTCGGGGGCGGCCGGTGCCTGGGCGGTCGTCTCCACGGCCGTGTCTGCGGAAGCTTCTCCGTCCGGATCGGCCTTAAATCTGTTTCGCAGGAAAAGGGAAACACCGATCACCGCAGCGAGCAGTGCGACAGCAAGGATCGCCGCCGCAGGGCTCTTCTTTTTCCCGGTGAAGGCAGGAACCCTGTCGGGTCCCTTTGGTGCCTCAAAGCCGGCGGGCGAAGAGTACGAGGGCGCCGGGGCCGGCGGAGGCGTGGGAACAGGCGAGGGCGCCGGGGAAGGGGAGGGCGCGGGTGCTTCCTCGGAGAGCTTCGCTCCGCAGAATTCGCAAAATACGCTGTCATCCGGTAATTTCATGCCACATTGCGGACAAAACATTTTGACTCCTCCCTTTCCGATCGGTCCGGAAGAATGATCACTGTTCTTCCGTGTCTGGCGGATCTCATAGGAACATTTCAACTGATTATATCATATCGGATACGGTCGGTGGAATAACCGCGCCGGATCATTTGCCAGATTGTTTTATTCGGGCAGATTGAGTATAATCTATATGTTGTACAGGACGTAGACAGGCGTGCCTGTCATTCACGGGGCCGGGAAGACCGCGTGCGGATCGGAGGGAATCACAGATGAACTGGGTAGTGGTAGTCGATGATGAGGATTTCAACAGAAAAACCGTTGCGCGGATCCTGAAGAAACATGATTTTATCGTGACCGCGCTCGCATCCGGACCGGAGCTGCTGGATTTTCTGTTCGTAAAGGGGAATACACCGGATCTGATCCTCTTAGATATCAAGATGCCGCAGATGGACGGGTTTGATACCATGAAGCGGTTACAGGAGCTCCTGCCGGAGGAGCACAGGATTCCGATCGTCTTCCTGACCGGAGATACCGTGGATGAGACCGAGATGAAGGGACTGCGGATGGGGGCGGAGGATTTTATCAGAAAACCCATCTATCCCGATGTCCTGCTGCACCGTGTGAACCGCATCATCGAGCTGGACCGGACGCACAAGTCCATGGCACAGGAGATCCAGGCGCGGTCCGCCGAGTGCGAGAGTCTCTCCCGACATGTCGTCCAGACCCTGGCCGAGGCGATCGATGCGAAGGATACCTATACCAACGGACATTCCGACCGGGTGGCCACCTACTCCCGCGAGATCGCCAAGAGATACGGATACTCCGAGAGCGCACAGAATGATATCTACATGATGGGACTCCTCCATGATGTGGGAAAGATCGGCGTCCCGGATGAGATCATCAACAAGCCCGGGAAACTGACGGATGAGGAGTTTGCCGCCATCAAGTCACATCCCGTGATCGGTGACAGGATCCTCAAGAAGGTCAAGGAGATGCCCAAACTCTCCATCGGAGCGAGATGGCACCACGAGAGATATGACGGCAGGGGATATCCGGACGGCCTGAAGGGGGAGGAGATCCTGGAGGAAGCCAGGATCATCGCGGTCGCGGATGCCTACGACGCCATGACCAGCCACCGGAGCTACCGGGATATCCTGCCGCAGGAGGTTGTCCGCGGAGAGATCGAGAAGGGAAAGGGCAGCCAGTTCGATCCGGTGTTCGCGGATATCATGCTGCAGATGATCGATGAAGATAAGGAATATTTGATGCATGAAGAATGAGGGGAAACACAGGATCAGCTTCCTGACCTTAGCCATCCTCGGGGGAGCGGTCATCGCGGTCATCCTGCTCATCGGGACCATCAGTCTCGGCAGGATCGCAGACAGGGATACCAGAGTGGCGGTCAGAAATGTCAGTCTGCTGTACCTGAGTGAGCTGGCGGGGCGCAGGGAACAGGTCGTCGCATCCGTTCTGGATGATTACATCCGCGATCTGGACGTGGCGGTCGGCATGCTGGGCGCAGATGATCTGGACAGCACCGAGAGTCTTCAGTCCTATCAGTTCCGGATGAAGCAGCTGTATGACCTGGACAAATTCGCCTTTATTGATACGAAGGGGGTGATCTACACCTCCAGAGGTACGAGAAACGATATCGATCAATATGAGATCGATTATCTGCATCTGGGTGAACCGGGGATCTCGATCAAGAATCTTCACAGCAATGACAAGAAAGTCGTCATCGCCGTCCCTTTGGACAATCTCTCCTTCCTGGATCACACGCTAGTCGTGTGCTTCATGGAGATCGATATGGACACGCTTCTGCGCAACCTCTCCATTCAGTCCAATAACAACACGACCTTCTGCAATATCTACACCCCGGAGGGAGTCGCTCTGACGGATATGGTCCTGGGCGGACTGGCGAGCGAGGACAATCTGATCGAGGCAATGGAGCGCGCGGATTATGAGAAGGGCTA
>JAFPTK010000139.1 GCA_017400305.1 Lachnospiraceae bacterium
GCGTCGCGGTCCCGTTTCCGGCCGGTCCGCCTGTATAAGTATAGGTGATCTCCGCACTGCCCTCCTGCTCAGCCCGGATGTACCAGCTGCCGTCGCTTCCGTGCTCCGGACGCAGGCAGTTCTCATCCCCGCCGGTCACTGCGATGTGCACGATCGTCACATCATAATAAGTGCCCGGCCGGTCGTCGCGGTCGTTGCCGCCGCAGTGTTCGGTATCCTCTATGTAAAGCTCGGCATGTCCATCGGTATAATAGAAGTCCTGTCCCCGGATCGTAGCAGCACCATCATCCTCCAGACGCTCCTCATTCCACTTCAGCTCCACATGCATCATGCGCTCATCGAGCATCTCGCCGGCGCACCGGACGACCGCACGGATCTCGAAGCCGCCGCGGTCGTTCATGTTCAGGATGTGCAGGATCTCCTCTCTGCGCTCCGGCGATGTTCCTGCCAGGTTCAGGCCGGTCTCATCCGACCATTCCCCCGCTTCAAAGGAGAAGTCATCTCCGGTCTCCTGCCATTCACCGTTCCCATCTTCGGCATAATTCTTCCAGGGCCGCAGCACAAAGCTGTCAGATGGCTGATCATACTCCCAGATGCCCCAGGAAAGCTCCACATCCACTTCGCCCGGGTATTCCTGCATCAGCTGCACAAGCGCTTCCGACGCTGAAGGCTCGACCCGGATATCCGTTTCATTCACATAGAACCAGGTCTCACCCTCCCCGCCGCGGCCGCTCGAGCTGATCAGCTCCACCGGGAAGTTCACACTGTTGGTACGCAGCCGTATGCGGCCGTACTCAAACTCGTCCCCGCTTTGTGCATCTGTCCCGCAGGCAAGGATCTCCAGATTCATCGGCCAGTTTCCGTGGCGGACGATCGTAAACGGCGGCCTGCCGATGCATCCGTCCCCGCCGTCCTCATAATGCGACAGCACCTTTCCGTCCGCATCCGTGATCGTAAAGTCCGTAAACGCATTCTCCTGCGCCGGATCCTCTTCATACCAATCCAGCCGGTAGAACACATTTTCTGTCACATCTTCCGGTTCCCGCCCCGATCTGATAAGGCGTACCACCGGCAGGATCGTCTGGCTCAGTCCGGCCGGCAGATCCGCATCCCATGCACCGTAAGCGCCTGCCGGATCCTCCGCCAGATCGACCTGGAAGATCTCCTGCCACAGCTCCAGATCAAATTCCCGTGAGCAGATCTCCCAGCGGCGCTCCGGATCTTGATCATCATGATCATACGCAGCGACCCGCACGCACAGGCGCTGCTGCGGAGCCCCGGCATCTGTCGTGATCTTCAGCGTACCGTCCTCCAGTGCCTCCCAGTTCCAGCCGCAGGAGAAGTCGTCACTGCTCTCATCTACGTCATCAAACCATTCGTCGGTCCATACATCCTCCCAGCAGATCTCAAAGCGGGATGGATCTACGTCGCGGATCTGTCCGGTGAACGGATCCTGCTCCCTCGCGCTCAGATGCGGCGTCAGAATGATCTCATTGCCCGGAACCATCACATTGGATCCGGTGGAAGTCGTGATATCAAGATCCGCATGGAAGGAACCGACCCACCAGGACACCGTCACCTCGATCTCACCGACGCGATCCGTACGCTGGCCGTTTTCCTCTTCCCACAGGCCCAGTCTCAGCGTGATCCGCGCCTCGCCGTCCCGGACTGCCCTCAGATCCCACCAGCGATTGCCGTCATCATCGATTCCTTCTTCGATGACCTCCGCCACCGGCCGGCTGTCATACTCATCCTCCTCGGAATCGATCCCGAGGATCTCCTCCACCGTATAGCGCAGCCAGTCCCCATGCGGATGCTCCTTGTTCCAGACTTTGATGTGCGATCCGTCGTCATACCAGATCGTACGCCGGTCCTCCACAAACATCTGCTCATCCCGGGGGCCATCCTCGGTCCGCGGATCCCACACGCGCAGCCACAGCCACTCGTCCTCGTCCAACAGGATGCCGTTCACATACACCTCTGCCCGCACGTTTACGCCGTCGGTATCCGGTACCAGGTGGTCCTTCAGCACCGAACCATCCACCGTGATGCCGCAGCCGTCCGCATCCACCGTATAGCCGTCCGTCCCCGGCGTCAGCTCGGTGATAAAATTCCCGTTTTCATCGGCTTCGCCGACCGACCAGCGGATCTCGATCCCGTCCCGGCCGGACAGATTTTCCGTATTCATCCTCAGATCCAGCGTTTCATCCGTATATACAGGACTTAATCC
>JAFPTK010000140.1 GCA_017400305.1 Lachnospiraceae bacterium
ACGCACGCGGATGATTATGTCTGTTCCGCAGCGGACTACCGAAGACATCTGTGTGATCTCTTCCGCGGCTGGCGGGAGCATAAGGAGGTGCAGGCGGGGCATTGGCCGCGGACACTGGAGGAGTGCTTCGGGATCGCACGGAAATATGATTACCCGCTGTCGGAAGAGGATGCAGAAGCGCTGGTTGAGCATTTCATCACGGTCTATGCGCCGTCAAGAAGCGAAAACAATCATCTGGAGCGTTTTGAGGGCTTCATCTACGAGGGACCGGAATATCTGACGATGTTTTCCGGAGACGGAAAGGAGCTGGAGACGATTCCCTATCCGTTCCCGCGGGTGGACGATGGCCTGCTGTGGGGAGATTATGCCATGCGGCGGATCGAGCCCTGCAACCGGGTAGACCGGTTCCTGGCGGGTGTGGCCTACCTTGACGGAGAGCACCCCTCCCTGGTCATGTGCCGGGGATATTATACGCGCACGACGCTGGCCGCCTACGATTTCAGAGGTGGTCACTTCAGGCTCCGCTGGAGTGTGGATTCCGGGTTTGTCCCCCTTTCCAATCCCTTCAACGACAATCCGCACAGCAGAGAGGGGAGCGATCCTGTCTACGGAACCCTCGCCGGACAGGGCAATCACAGTCTTGCCACCGCAGACGTCGACGGCGACGGCAGACAGGAGATCATCTACGGAGCGGCGTGCATCGATGATGACGGGAGCCTTCTGTATTCCAGTTACGACTATCTGCCGGACGGAAGGAGGGCAAAGCTGGGACACGGCGATTCCATGCATGTGGCGAAGATCGATCCCGACCGGCCCGGGTTCCAGATCTTCAATGTGTTTGAAGGAGCAAAGGAGGCTCCCTTCGGCTACGCACTCCGGGACGCGGCGACGGGAGAGGTGCTGCATCGGTATGATGAGAACGGCAATGACCTCGGGAAATTCGGTTTCTACGCAGAGACGGATCTCGGCCGCTGCATGATCGGTGATATCGCCCCGGACAGACGGGGGCTGCAGGTCTGGGTCCACGATGTCTACACCTGCCGGGGAGAGAGACTGGATATCAAGGCTCCCTCCACGAATCAGGCGATCCGCTGGGCGGCGGATCTCACCACCCAGGTGATCGATGGCCCGGATTACATTGACGGCTCCCATCACGGTGTGGTCAATGATCCCGCTCATGGGGTGCTCTTAAGTCCGGAAGGAACACTGACCAACAACGGTACCAAGGGGAATCCCTGCCTGATCGCCGATCTCTTCGGCGATTTCAGAGAGGAGCTGCTGCTCAGACTTGCGGATGACAGCGCGATCCGGATCTACACCAACACGGAGCTGACAGGCCACAAGCTCTACACGCTGATGGATGACGTGATGTACCGCACCGGTATCGCCTGGCAGAATAATTGCTATAATCAGACCGGTTATACCAGCTTTTACTATGCTTCGGATATGGATTTTTCCGAGGTGCCCACAGGGACAGAAGAGAAGGAGGAGCGATCATGAAAACCGTATATACCTGTTTTCCGGGCGGAAAGCACAAAGCACTGACCATGAGCTATGATGACGGGAGACCCGAGGATCGACGTCTGGTGGAGCTCTTTAATGAATACGGGATCCGCGGGACCTTTAACTTAAACAGCGGTCTGACCCGGGATGGGCGGATCCTTAAGGAGGAGTGGAAGGAACTGTACCGGGGACACGAGGTGGCCTGCCATACGATGATGCATCCCACCATCGCCCGCTGCCCCGATGAGCAGATCCTGCAGCAGGTGCTGGAGGACCGGCGGAGACTCGAAGCTGTGCTGGGGGTTCCTGTCCGCGGTCTCGCCTACCCCAACGGATCTGTCAATGACCGCATCACGAAGATGCTTCCGTACGCGGGTATCCGGTACGGAAGGACTGTTCACTCCACCTTCGGCTTTGAGATGCCGGATGACTGGATGCGCTGGGATCCGACGGTCCATCACAACCATCCCGACTTCTTAAAGCTCGCAAAGAGCTTCACGGAGCTTTTCAAGACGCAGTATCTCTATCTGATGTATGTCTGGGGACACAGCTATGAATTCGGTCAGGCGGATAACTGGGAGGTGATGGAGGAGTTCTGCAGATTGACAGGACGCCGGGAGGATACGTGGTACGCGACCAATATCGAGATCGCCGATTATATGGATGCGGCAGCGAGACTGCAAGTATCCGTGAGCGCGGACTTTGCCTTTAATCCGAGTGCACAGGAGGTCTGGATCCGGGTGGAGGATATCGATCATCCGGATGAGGCACCGGGGATCGTCTGCTGCAAGGGCGGTGAGGTGACAAGACTCTGACGTATCGCAGGGACAAAACGGAAAGACCCCGGGAAAATCCCGGGGTCTTTCCGTATCATTAGGGAGGTTGATGAAAAAGCATTACCATGAGACGATGATCGTGCCATAGGGCGGGATATCCGAAACGTCTCTGCGGGTATGATCGATCTCGATGGAGGTACTTTGCGGTGTGTCTGCCTCGTTGGCGATCACAAGTGTTTTGGAAGCGGGGAAGTATGCCGCCTCCACCTTCGGGTTATCCGTGATGAGACCGCTGTGTATCGCAGAAATTCCGGCTGCATCCAGCAGGAGAGTTAACAGCATCCTGTTATTCTCAAGGGTGGTCTCAAAACCGGAGAGATAGATCCCTTTTCCTTTTCCGAAGTCGTTGAT
>JAFPTK010000141.1 GCA_017400305.1 Lachnospiraceae bacterium
CTGGAGGAGCTCCTTCCGACGGCGGAGAAGCTGGCATCCACGATCGCAAAGAACGCCCCCATCGCGGTCCGCGCCTGCAAGAAGGCGATCAACGAGGGGCTGGAGCTCAATATGGACGATGCGATCGCCCTGGAGGAGAAGATCTTCGGTGACTGCTTCGAGACAGAGGACCAGCGCGAAGGAATGGCCAATTTCCTCCGCAAGAAGGACGATCCGGAGAAGAAAAAGATCGTCGATTTCAAGAACCGTTAAGAGCAGCCGGAGAACGGTTGTCGATTGTATACAGTGAAAGGAGAAACAGCATGAAGGTAGCAGTGATCGGTGCAGGTACGATGGGGAGCGGGATCGCTCAGACATTTGCCCAGGCGGACAGCGTGGAGCAGGTGTATCTGTGCGATATCAAGCAGGAGTTCGCGGACGGCGGCTTTGCTAAGATCAAGAAGGGCTTTGACAAGCGCATCGCCAAGGGCAAGATGGAGCAGGCGGACGCCGATAAGATCCTCGGCAAGATCAAGACCGGTCTCAACGATATCTGCGCGGATGCGGATCTGGTAGTCGAAGCGGCTCTTGAGGTCATGGATATCAAGAAGAACCTCTTCAAGGAACTGGAAGAGAATATCGTGAAGAATGAGAATTGCATCTTTGCATCCAACACGTCCTCTCTGTCCATCACGGAGATCGGCGCCGGTTTAAAGAAGCCCGTCGTCGGAATGCATTTCTTTAACCCCGCTCCGGTCATGAAGCTCGTGGAAGTCATCCAGGGAGCGAATACACCGGATGAGACCGTCGAGCAGGTCAAGAAGATCTCCGCGGATCTCGGCAAGACCCCGGTGCAGGTCAATGAAGCTGCCGGCTTTGTGGTCAACCGCATCCTTGTCCCGATGATCAATGAGGGCATCTTCGTATATTCCGAAGGGGTATCGGATATCGAGGGCATCGACACGGCCATGAAGCTTGGCTGCAATCATCCGATGGGACCGTTGGAACTCGGCGACTACATCGGCCTTGATATCGTCCTCGCGATCATGGATGTACTTTACAAGGAGACCGGCGATTCCAAGTACCGCGCCTGCCCGCTCCTGCGCAAGATGGTGCGCGGCGGCAAGCTTGGTGTGAAGAGCGGGATCGGTTTCTACAACTATGCGGACGGCGGCAAGGTGCCGACGGATCGCGGCTGATCCTGTCAGGATATCGGTACGGACCGGGTTCCGTCGAAGATAGACCGACGGAACTCATTTGGGAAGCAACAGGCAGAAAAATGCTTTAAGAAGGGAGATTTACATGGATTTCCAGATGGATGCAAAACATGAAATGGCGAGAAGCCTGTTCAGGGAATTCGCCGAGAAGGAAGTAAAGCCCCGCGCCATCGAAGTCGACGAGACCGAGGAGTTTCCCCGGGACACCGTCACGAAGATGCAGAAATACGGCTTCATGGGGATTCCGATCCCCAAGGAGTACGGCGGACAGGGCTGCGATCCGCTGACCTACGTCATGTGCGTGGAGGAGCTCTCCAAGGTCTGCGGCACCACCGGTGTCATCGTCAGCGCACATACCTCTCTGTGCTGCGATCCGATCCTGACCTACGGGACGGAGGAGCAGAAGCAGAAGTATCTGATCCCGTTAGCCAAGGGTGAGAAGCTGGGAGCCTTCGGACTGACCGAGCCCATGGCCGGCACGGATGCACAGGGCGTGCAGACGCGCGCCGTGCTTTCAGAGGACGGCAAGGAGTGGACCTTAAACGGATCCAAGTGCTTCATCACCAACGGCAAGGAAGCGGATATCTATATCATCTTTGCCTACACGGACGTGGTCGAGGATAAGAAGGGCCGCAAGCAGAAGAAGTTCTCCGCCTTCATCGTGGAGAAGGGAACCCCCGGCTTTACCTTCGGTACGAAGGAGAATAAGATGGGTATCCGCGGTTCTTCCACCTATGAGCTCATCTTCCAGGATTGCAGGATCCCTGCGGAGAATCTCCTTGGTGCCCGCGGAAAGGGCTTCCCGATCGCCATGCACACCCTGGACGGCGGACGGATCGGGATCGCCGCACAGGCACTCGGCATCGCCGAGGGTGCGCTGGAGCGCGCGATCGAATATACCAAGGAGCGCAAGCAGTTCGGCCGCACCATCGCGCAGCAGCAGAACACGCAGTTCCAGCTCGCCAATATGGCGACACAGTGTGAGGCGGCGAAGCTCTTAGTCTACGCTGCGGCGGAAGCCAAGCGCACCAAGGAGCGCTATTCCGTAGAAGCGGCAAAGGCCAAGCTCTTTGCGGCTGAGACGGCGATGGAAGTCACGACGAAGGCCGTGCAGCTCTTCGGCGGTTACGGATATATCCGTGAGTACGAGGTGGAGCGCATGATGCGTGATGCCAAGATTACGGAGATCTACGAGGGAACCAGTGAAGTGCAGCGTATGGTCATTTCGGGCGCGCTGCTTGCGTAATAAGTGAGCACTTTAGGGAGGTGGCGCACGAACTTCAGTGCGAACTTAGTTCTATCGAGCGGATGTGAGATGGAACATCCTTGAATAAAACAGGAGGATAATATGAAAGTTGTAGTATGCATAAAGCAGGTTCCCGATACCAAGGGCGGCGTCAAATTCAAGCCCGACGGGACGTTGGACAGAGGAGCGATGCTGGCGATCATGAATCCGGATGACAAGGCCGGCCTCGAGGCCGCTCTTCGCTTAAAGGATCAGTATGGCGCGGAGGTCACGGTGGTGACCATGGGTCTGCCGAAGGCGGACGCGGTGCTGCGCGAGGCAATGGCGATGGGCGCCGACAAGGCGGTGCTCGTCACCGACCGTGTGCTCGGCGGTGCCGACACCTGGGCGACCAGCTCCACCATTGCAGGGGCGTTACGCAATCTGGATTACGATCTCATCATCACCGGACGGCAGGCAATCGACGGCGATACGGCTCAGGTCGGACCGCAGATCTCCGAGCATCTGCAGATCCCGGTCATCTCCTACGCGGAGGAGATCAAGGTCGATGAGAAGGCCGGAACGGTAGAGGTAAAGCGCCAGTTTGAGGACCGCTATCACATCGTCAAGGCCAAGCTTCCCTGCCTGATCACGGCGCTCTCCGAACTGAACGAGCCCCGTTACATGACACCCGGCGGGATCTTCGATGCATTTGACCGCGATGTGACCGTATGGGGCCGCAATGACTTAAAGGATGTCGACGATTCCAATATCGGTCTGAAGGGATCTCCGACGCAGATCGCCAAGGCTTCCGATAAGGTCAAGAAGGGGGCGGGCGAGAAGATCGTTCCTGAGTCGGATGAGGCTGCCGCGGATTACATCCTCGGCAAACTGCAAGAGAAGAAAGTCGTATAAGGAGGGCTGAGACAATGGCACTTACAGATTATAAAGGCGTATTTATCTTTGCGCAGCAGGTGGATGGCGAGCTCTCCAATATCGCGCTGGAGCTTCTCGGCAAAGCCAGGGATCTCGCGCAGGATCTGGATGAGAAAAAGGTCACCGCGGTGCTTCTGGGCGACAAGGTCGGGAAGCTTGCCGACAAACTGGCCGAGTATGGCGCGGATCGCGTGATCCTGGTGGATGATCCGGCACTCAAGGATTATCGCACAGAGCCTTACACCCATGCACTCGCATCGGTCATCAATGAGTACAAACCCGAGATCCTCTTAGTCGGCGCGACAGCCATCGGCCGCGATCTCGGTCCGCGCGTCTCCAGCCGTGTCCATACCGGACTGACCGCAGACTGCACGCAGCTGGATATCGGCGATTTCCCGCTCGTGGCGGTGGAGGGACAGGAGCAGAAGCATAAACAGCTCCTGATGACACGCCCGGCCTTCGGCGGCAACACGATCGCAACGATCGCCTGCCCGGAGTTCCGTCCGCAGATGGCGACGGTCCGTCCCGGCGTCATGCAGAAGATCGCCCCCATCAAGGACGCAAAGGCAGAGGTCGTGGAGTACAATCCCGGCTTTGAAGAGAATAACTGCTATACCGAGATCTTAAAGATCGTCAAGGAAGTCTCCGAGATCGAGGACATCCAGGCGGCGAAGATCCTGGTCTCCGGCGGCCGCGGCGTAGGATCCCCCGAGAATTTCAAGATCCTCGAGGATCTGGCCAAGGTCCTTCACGGAACGGTCAGCTGCTCCCGCGCGGTCGTGGATTCCGGATGGAAGCCCAAGGATATGCAGGTCGGCCAGACCGGCAAGACCGTCCGTCCGCATGTGTATTTCGCGATCGGAATCTCCGGCGCGATCCAGCACGTCGCCGGCATGGAGGAGTCCGACATCATCGTTGCCATCAACAAGGACGAGAATGCACCGATCTTTGATGTGGCGGATTACGGTGTCGTCGGAGATCTCAACAAGATCGTCCCGCTGCTGACTAAGAAGCTGGAGGCTGCTCTGGCAGAGAAATAACACTTCGGGAGATTCCCGGATACACAAAAAGAAGGGCTGCGCATCGCACGGTGCGCAGCCTTTTGTGTGCGCAGAAAGGGGAACGGGAGCAGGGGCATTGTCGGTTCGCGTCGCAGACAGTGCCGGGTACGTCCCTGCTGCTACCGGACCGCATCCTCGCGGGGCATCTTGTCCTTTAACATCCGGATCGCGAAGAAGACCGAGGGGAAGAAGGCCAGGAAATAGGCTAACGGCTGGGCCTCCTCGATCCCGTAGAGGCCGCGCAGACGGGAGAGGATGAGGAGGAGAGGGATGAAGAAGATCCCGCTCCGCAGGGCGGACAGGAGAGAGGCGGAGAGGCGCTGCCCGGTGCTCTGCAGCAGCATCTCCGTCACCATGGTGGGCGGCAGGAAGATGATAGCCGCACATTGCAGGCGAAGCGCCCGGGTCCCGATCTCGATGACGGTCGGATCATTGCGGAAGATCCCGACGACCCGCTCGGAAAAGGCGACCACAAAGACGAGGACAACAGCGAGCAGGGCCTCCGCCATGGCGATGGTGAACCCATATGCCCGGCGTACGCGGGAATACTTGCCGGCACCGTAGTTAAAGGCGCTCACCGGCTGGAAGCCCTGCCCGATCCCCAGGGCCGCCGCAAAGATAAAGAAGGAGACCCGTGAGACGATGCTCATGGCAGCCACGGCCTCGTCGCCGTAGGGATTGGCCTCCCAGTTTAAGATGATCGTGGCAATGCTCGTGAGGCTCTGCCGCAGCAGACTCGGAAGCCCCGTGGTACAGATCAGACCGATGAGGGACAGGGTCGGGGTGAAGTTGCGGATCGAGAGATGCACCGTGGTCTTGCCGCGCAGGAAGACGGACAGCAGGATCAGAAAGCTGGTGGTCTGTGAGAGGCAGGTCGAGAGACCGGCCCCGGCGATCCCCATCTTTAAACCGAACATGAAGAGCGGATCGCCCGCGATATTCAGGATCCCGCCGACCATCAGGCCGATCATGCCGAAAAACGCCTTTCCCTCATATCGCAGCAGGTTGTTGAGGGTGAAGCTGGCGGTCGTGAACGGTGCGGCGATCAGAATGTAGCTGATATAGGTTTTGGCATAGGGGGCGATCGTATCGGTGCTCCCCAGGAAGTGGATCAGGGGATCGATGATGAAGAAGGACAGCCCTGCCAGCACCGTTCCGGTGATCAGGGCACAGAAAAAAGCGGTGGATGCAGTCCGGCTCGCCTGTGCCTGGTCCCTGGCGCCCAGTTCCCGGGAGGTGATGCTGCCGCCGCCCTGACCGTACATGAAGCCGAAGGACTGGAGGATCGCCATATAGCCGAAGACGATCCCGACCGCACCGGAGGCGGAGTTGCCCAGCATCCCGACGAAGGCGGTATCCACGAGATTGTAGATGTTGGTGACGAGCATCGAGATGACGGTCGGGACCGCCAGGGTGAGGATCAGACGGGAGACGGGGGTCTCCGTCATCTTCATATACTGCGCGGCGGGATCCCTCCCGCCGCGTGTCAGATCAGATAACGCCATGGAATGACCTGCTTACCATGTGAGGTAAGTGCCGTTTAAACAGACGCCGGCAAATCCCTTCTTGATCATCATCTTCTTATCGGCATCGCCGATCTTGACCGTATTGCCCTTTTTGGTCGTGACGGTGAAATAATTCTTACCGTCCTGCTGCACCACGGCGCCGAGCTTGAGCGTCGGCATCTTCCCGGTGCCGTCGGAGATCGAGAAGGCGGCTTTTTCGTTGCCGGCTTCATCGTAGAGCATGGCGATGGTCTCTCCCTGGATCAGGCCCAGGGACCAGGTCTTGCCGCCCTTCACGGTAACGGGGAGGGCAGTGGATGCGGTAGCCTTCTTCGGGGCCTCCTGAGTCTTGGCAGGCGGGACGATGCCGGTCTGCTTGACACGGACCTCGGTGCTGTCCCAGAAGTCCGCGGCCAGACCGCCGATCTCCGGTCGATAATCCCACACATAGAAGTAGAAATAGACGCTTTTGGCGGTCTCATCGGGGCCGATATGATAGATCAGATACTGGGCACCGCTTTTCATGCTGCATTCGACGTAGGTCTGTTTGCTGGTAGCGCCCTGTACATAGTAGGCATAATCGGCGGTGGATTCAAAATAGGACTTGTAGCTTCCGCCGGGGGCGACCGTCATGACGGTGTCATAGAAGTCAAAATACGGACACTGGCTGGCGGCGCGGGCGGTTTCCGCTCCCATGGGTAATGCGAGAGCTGTGAGGAGCAGAACGGGTGCCATCATAACGGCAAGAATACGGGTGACGGAATGATTCTTCATGGCATAGCCTCCTTTCAATCGCATTCATTATAGTATGGTTGCCAATAGATTACAACTGTTATCTTAAATCTCTTTCTTTTCCGTGATTTCCCTCGATCCACAGATCGCCTCATTCGCATTCGGCCTCCGGGTGAACCGTCATTTTTCACAAAAAGAGAGCGCAAATTCTTCAAAAGTATGGAAATGATGACCAAGAAGGTGTAGAATGAGGGATGTTATTGTACCTGTCAACAGTTCTCTACACATTCATCGGGAGGTATTATGAGTAGCAACATGCTGGCCATGATCCTTGCAGGCGGCCGCGGAAGTCGGCTGCATGAGCTCACGAACCGGGTTGCCAAGCCCGCAGTCGCCTACGGAGGGAAGTACAAGATCATCGATTTCCCGCTGAGTAACTGCGCCAATTCCGGGATCGATGTCGTCGGTGTCCTCACGCAGTACGAATCGGTCCTGTTGAATTCCTACGTGGCAGCAGGCACTCGCTGGGGGCTGGATACCAAGGACAGTGGCGTGTTCGTCCTGACACCGAGGGAAAAGGCCGACGCAGGTCTGGATGTCTACCGGGGGACGGCGGATGCGATCTCACAGAATATCGATTTCATTGATAACTACGATCCGGAATATCTGCTGGTCCTGTCGGGGGATCATATCTACAAGATGAATTACGCCAAGATGCTGGAGTTCCATAAGGAACACAATGCCGATGCGACCATCGCCGTCATCGGTGTCCCGATGAAGGAAGCGAGCCGATTCGGCATCATGAACACGGACGGAAACGGCAAGATCACGGAATTCGAGGAGAAGCCGGCAAAACCGAAATCCAATCTCGCTTCGATGGGAATCTACATCTTCAACTGGAAGCTGATGCGCAAGATGCTGCTTAAGGATATGAAGGATCCGAATTCCAGCCATGACTTCGGCAAGGATTTCATCCCGGTCATGTTAAATGAGGGACGGACACTCTGCGCATGGGAGTTCAAGGGCTACTGGAAGGATGTCGGGACGATCGACTCTCTCTGGGAGGCCAATATGGATCTGCTGGATGACAAGAACACACTCGATCTCAACGATCCGACCTGGCGGATCTACACGGAGGATGTCGCGGTACTGCCGCAGTATGTCGGTCCGGAGGCGAAGATCAAGAGAGCCTATATCACACAGGGTGTCGAAGTGGAGGGGTCTGTGACCAACTCGGTGCTGTTCACCAATTCCCAGGTCGGGAAGGGGGCTAAGGTGATCGATTCCGTGCTGATGCCCGGTGCTGTGGTGGAGGAAGGTGCCACGGTGACCCGCGCGCTGGTGGCGGATGGCGTCCGCATCGGCAAGGGAGCTGTCGTCGGCAAGAAGAACAGCGAGAATATCCTGCTGGTCGCGGATCATGTGAAAGGGAAGGAGGATTGAGCCATGGCGAATAAAGCATTCGGGATCATCACTTCAGCCGGCGGCAATTTCCATGTAGAAGGATTACATGATTATCGTCCGATCGGGGCATTCTCTTTCCTGGGCCGATACCGCGTGATCGATTTCCCGATCTCCAATATGTCCAACTCCGGCATCGATCAGATCCAGGTGTATGTGTCCTCCCGCCCGCGCTCCATCGCCGAGCATATCGGGACCGGCAGACATTACAACATCAATTCCAAGCGCGGCAAGATCCAGCTGCTGTTCACGCAGATCAACAATCCGATGTCGGTGTACAACAACAACATCGCCGGCTTTATTGAGAATATGGAGATCATCGAGCGCATGCATCTGCCGTATGTTGTGATCGCACCGAGCTACATGATCTACAAACAGGATTACTCCAGGCTGTTAGATGAGCACGTGGAGAGCGGCGCGGATGTGACGCTCCTGTATCACAAGGTGAGTGACGCCCGCGATGCCTATATCGGCTGCAGTGTCCTGAATATCAACAAGCAGAAGGGCGTCCTGTCCATCACGCCCAATATGGGGACCGCCAAGGAAAAGAACATCTTTATGGATACCTATGTGATGTCCAAGGAGATCTTCATGGATCTGGCACGACAGGCGCGGGCACAGTCCTCTGCCTTTACGCTCTCGGATATCGTATCGGCCAAATGCGAGGAACTGGATGTCCGCGGCGTTTCCCACCGGGGGACCTTCGCGTCGATCACGAGTCTCAACGATTACTACAATGCAAATCTGGGCCTCCTCGATCTGGATAAGGCGGATGATCTGTTCCGTTCCAACTGGCCGATCTACACCCGCACCACCAATGCCTGCCCGACGCAGTACTATGACACGGCGGATGTCAAGAAATCCATGATCGCCAACGGCTGTCTGATCGAAGGAAAAGTGGAGAACTCCATCATCGGCCGTGATGTGCATATCCGTAAAGGAGCTGTCGTCCGGGATTCCATCGTGCTTGCCTACTCCGATATCGGAGAGGGAGTGAAGATCTACAAGACTGTCGTCGATAAGTGGGCCAAGATCACCAGCGGCAACGAGATCAAGGGAACGCTCGATCATCCCGGCTATGTAAAGAGAAACGACAAGATATAATTATAACGTTACGATTCACAGTCGGTCGGTAAACAGATGAAGCGCAAGCTTGCTTGCAGACGACATTCTGTTTATCGACCGAATCTGCGAAGCACACATATTGCACTTAGCGAGGAACGAGCTTAGTGCAATAGCGTACAGAGTAGGAACCTCACCCATATGAGCAGACTTAGCACGAAGTGCGGGAAAAGTCGCGAAGCGACTGTGTGCGAATATGGGTGAGGTTCTGTGGATCGTAGCCTTTTTCTTTACTTGCTTACCGCCGCGATCGCCTCCGTGTACGGCGGCCTCAGGATCCCTGCCGGTGTGATGATGGCGGTGATGAGCGTGTGGTCCGTCACATCAAAGGCCGGGTTATAGACGGAGAAGCTTTCGTTATCCGGTGCCATCCGCTCTCGGTACCAGAGATCGGTGACTTCGGACGGATCCCGCTGCTCGATCACGATCTGCTCTCCGGTGGGCGTGGCGGGATCGATGGTGGTGAGCGGAGCACAGACGTAGAAAGGAATGCCGTAATGGCGGGCCAAGATCGCCACCCCGCTGGTGCCGATCTTGTTGGCGGCATCCCCGTTGGCGGCGACGCGGTCGCAGCCGACAAAGACCGCATGGATCCTACCCGCTTTCATCAGGGAGGAGGCCATGTTGTCACAGGCAAGCGTGGTCTCGATCCCGGCAGAGGAGAGCTCGTAAGCGGTCAGGCGGGCACCCTGTAACAGCGGGCGGGTCTCGTCGCAGTAGACATGGATCTTCATCCCCTGCTCCTGCGCGAGATACATCGGAGCGGTGGCCGTGCCGTACCGCACCGTGGCAAGTCTTCCGGCATTGCAGTGTGTGAGGATCCCGCTGCCATTTCCGATCAGGGTGAGACCGTATTCTCCGATCGCACGGCAGGCGGCGATATCCTCATCCCGTATGGCGAGACACTCCCGATGCATGGCGGAAAGGACCTCATCGCGAAGAGACTTAAAGTCCGCAAACTCGCGGGACATCACCTGCAGTGCGCAGGCCTTCATCCGGTTCAGGGCCCAGGAGAGGTTGACGGCCGTCGGCCGGGAGGAGTTCAGATAACGGACGGACTCGTGCAGCTCTCCCGTCAAGTCGGAACGATCCGCTGCCCGGCTGGTCTTCATCAGCAGATAGAGCGCGAAGCCGGCGGTGACGCCGATCGCCGGAGCGCCGCGGACTTCCAGCCGTTTGATCGCCTCATAGATCTCCTGGGCGGTCTTTAAGGATTTCATTTCGATCCGGCCCGGGAGTTTTGTTTGGTCAATTATCACAATGGAATCATTTTCGTCATCCAGAGCAACGGTGTCCGGAATTTGTGCTGTTCTCGTCATTTCATCACTCCTTAAGGATTTTTTAAAAGTATTTGACCTTTTCTTAAATTTCGTCAAAATGCACAAAATAATCAAAATTTTACTTGTTTTCTTTGTGATAAGCAGTATAATTAACACTCGGGGGCATTATTCCCCCCGGAAACCAAAACCAATTTTACTACAAGGAGGAACCAGATGAAAGCATTTCTCCAAAACACGTGGAAGCATCGTGCGCATGTGATCATGGCACTGCCGGTGTTTCTCATCCTGTTTTTCATCATGTATGTGCCGATGGCCGGTCTTGTCATGGCGTTTAAGAACTTCGACATGACCCTCGGGATTTGGAAGAGCCCCTGGAACGGCATCGACAATTTCAAGTTCCTCATCGCTTCCAAAGCAACCTTCCTGCAGTTCACCCGCAACACCATCCTGTATTATCTGCTGTTTACGGCAGTCGGAACCTTTTTAAATGTTGTTCTGGCCATTGCCATCGATCAGCTGATGCTCAAGAGGATGGCCAAGACGATGCAGACCCTGATGATCATCCCGGTCTTCATCTCCTATGCGGCGGTGCAGTTCATCGTATATGCCTTCATCTCCACGGATACGGGTATCCTCAACAAGTCTCTGGGCATGGGCGTGCGTTTCTACTCGACGGCCAACCTTTGGCCCTGGATCCTCCTCATCGTCAAGATCTGGAAGGACACCGGTTACGGCTCAGTTCTGTACATGGCAGTCCTCTCCGGTATCGACTCCTCTCTCTACGAGGCGGCCGATATCGACGGTGCGAACAAGTGGCAGAGCATCTGGCACATCA
The DNA here is from genome assembly GCA_017400305.1 of Lachnospiraceae bacterium. Taxonomy (GTDB): domain Bacteria; phylum Bacillota; class Clostridia; order Lachnospirales; family Lachnospiraceae; genus Butyrivibrio. Next base: position 11,354 of record JAFPTK010000141.1, read on the forward strand.
CACTTCCGGAGCTGGTCCCGATGATCACGGTCATGCTGCTGTTATCCGTCGGTAATATCATGCATTCCGACACCGGTCTCTTCTATCAGGTCACGAGGAATAACGGCGGTCTGTATGAGACGACGCAGGTTATCGACTCCTACGTGCTGAACGCGATCTTTAAAAACTCGAACTTCGGCTTTACGGCAGCGACATCCTTCTTCCAGTCCGTTGTCGGTCTGCTGCTGATGTTGTTCTCCAACTGGCTGGTCAAGAAGATCGAGCCCGAGAACGCGTTGTTCTGATCACGGATTAGGAGGGAAATCGGATTATGGCTAAGAAAAAAGATTTGGATCTTGCTCCTTCCCGCAGGGAGAAATTCGGCGTGGGCCAGGTGATCCTGGCGTTTCTGTTGCTTTTGTTCACTCTGTTCTGCGCTCTGCCGGTGGTGCTGGTCTTTGTGGCGGCTTTCACGGATGAGAAATATATCACGCAGAATGGTTTCTCCTTTATCCCGAAGCAGTTCTCCATGGTGGGCTTTAATTCCGTCCTTCGCTATGGACAGCAGCTGGCGCAGTCCTACCTCGTGACGATCTTCATTACCGTCTTCGGGACTTTCCTGGGACTGTTAGTGATGAGCATGTTCGCCTATTCCATCAGCCGCAAGGAGTTTGCGCTGGCCAAGTTCCTGTCGATCTACCTGCTGATCCCGATGCTTTTCAACGGCGGTATGCTTTCCGGTTATATTGTCTTCACGAGCTACTATCACCTGAAGGACAGCCTGTGGCTCCTGGTCCTGCCGTTGTGCGTCTCGACGATGAATGTCATCATCCTGCGTACCTATATTGTGAACAGTATCCCCGGGGAACTCATGGAGGCGGCCAAGATCGACGGCGCCGGCGAATACCGCACCTTCTTCCAGATCACGCTTCCGCTGCTCAAGCCTTCCCTGGCTGCTGTCGGTTTCATGATGGCGACGGCCTACTGGAATGACTGGCAGAACGCGCTGCTCTACATCGTCAGCGACAGCAAGAAGCCGCTGCAGCTGCTCCTGATCAACATCCAGAAGTCCATCGAGTTCCTGCTCAACAACTCGAACGTCCCGGCCAGCGCCCGTGCGGCCATGGGCGGCACGATTCCGCAGTACTCCGCGACCATGGCGACCGTGATCGTGGTCATCGGTCCCATCATGGTCGCTTACCCGTTCTTCCAGAAGTACTTCGTCAAGGGCTTGACGGTTGGATCGGTTAAGGGGTAAAATACCTAAGTTGTGTTTCTTTTGGTTGATCGGCGGAAACGCCTTTCAATAGATGCTATCAACAAGATACAAGGGAGGTAAAAAGAAATGAGAAACATGAAAAAGCTTCTGTCTCTTGGCCTTGTGTCTGCGATGTCCTTAAGCATCCTCGCTGGATGCGGCGGCGGCAGTGAGCCTGCAGCACAGCCGGACACCACGGCACAGACCGAAACCAAGACCGAGGAGGCACCCGCAGCCGATGCAAAGACTGAGGAAGCTCCCGCGGCCGATGCCACCGCTGATGCTGCTCCGGCAGCCGGCGACAAGACACACATCAATGTGTATCGCTGCACCTTCAACCTTGCTACCCCTGATTCCGCTCAGGTTCAGAAGGTTCAGGACGCGATCAACGAGTACATCGCTGACAAGATCAACGTCGAGATCAGCCTGACCGATATCGGTTCCGGTGAGTACACCGACAAGGCGAACCTGGCGCTGAACTCCGGCGAGATCAACCTGCTCTGGACGGCTTCCTGGGAAGGCACCATCGGCACCAACGATCTGGTTCCTCAGAACTCCGTTTACGATCTGACCGATCTCCTTCCGGGCACTCCCCTCTATGCATCCATGGATGAGGGCCAGTGGGAAGCGACCAAGTACGATGGCAAGAACTATTTCGTACCGGTTTACAAGGACAACGTCGAAGGCTATGACTTCATGTTCCGTCAGGATCTGATCGACAAGCACGGCTGGGATATCACGAGCGTCAAGAAGCTTGCGGACCTTGAGCCCATGCTGGCGGATGCCAAGGCTGACGGCCTCAAGTATCCTTTCCTGACCCAGAAGACCGCGATGTTCTATCGCTGGTACATCAACGACTTCGATTTCTTCACCGCGGATTCTGCGACGAACTTCTTCGCAGTTGACAAGAGCAACAACACCGTTGTCGACACGATCCAGACCCCTCAGTACCTTGAGTTCTGCAAGCTGATGGCTGATTGGGCAGACAAGGGCTACATCTCCGAGGATGATTACACCAAGGTTACCACCGACACCACGACCCAGACCCAGGATTGGGCGGTTTCATGGTGGACCGATATCCCGGTCAACGACGAGGCGGATGCCCGTTACGGCCAGGATGTGACGATGCAGCCGGCGACCGATCGTTGGGCACACAGCACCTCCGCTCTTGGTTCCTGCTACTGCGTCACCGCGAACAGCACACCCGAGCAGGCTCAGGCTTGCGTCGATTTCCTTGGCCTTCTGTACACCGACAGCAAGCTTGCTGATCTGTACACCTTCGGTATCGAGGGTGAGGACTTCACCTATGATGCAAACGGCCAGGTCACGCAGACCTCCGACAAGTACAACCACTCCATGTGGGAGTCCGCTTCCGCTACCATCGTGACCCCGCTTGACAACGAGCCGGCGAACAAGGCGGATCTGTACAAGGACTTCAACGGTGGTGCAAAGACCTCTCCGGCAGCGGGCTTCCGTTTCGACAAGACCCCTGTTGAGGCTGCTTACACAGCTTGCGCGAACGTCTTTGAGCAGTATGGCTTCCAGCTCGAGAACGGCGGTATCCCGGCAAAGGATGTCGAGTCCACGATCGAGAAGTATCAGGCAGCTCTTGACGAGGCCGGCTATCAGGATGTTCTTGCTGAGTTCCAGACCCAGTACAGCAATTGGGCAAAGTAAGATCCATCTGATCTGAAAAGCATTACAGAGAAGGGCCGATCCATCCGGATCGGCCCTTTTTCTCCGCGCATATGCAGAGTCGGATGCGTGCCTGCCGCTGACAGCATGCTGGTAAGCGGCAGGAAACGCATACGACGAGTAACGCGACCGAGATGGAGCGAAGCGGAATCGAGGACGCGCTGCATATGCGCGGAGCAAGCAGAGTCGGATGCGTGCCTGCCGCTGACAGCATGCTGGTAAGCGGCAGGAAACGCATACGACAGGAAACGCATACGACGAATGATTCCTTGACGCCGGTGTGGCGTTTCGGTTAAAATCTTAATATATTGCGGTTCTGACCAAAAAGAGATGCAGGGGGGCTTCGATGGCAGATAAACCGGTAAGAAGATACAAGATCTATCCTGTCGATCTGGCGATCATGATCACACTGATCCTTCTGATCGTTCTGATCATATGTCTGGTGGTCGGAGTCAAACCGGGTGACAAACGGAATCCCGACACCAATGGGGATGGAACGGTATCTCTTGCGGATTATGACGGGAAAAAGATAGGGAGCATAACGGGGGTCGACTACGACGATATCCTGGAGGAATACCTGCCAAACGCGACCATTTCGTATTATTCCAACTATCCGGATATGGTGGTCGCATTGGAGGCCGGGATCATTGACGGATTTATCATTGACGAGCCCGCTCTGTATCCGATCATAAAACAGGACCCCGCCGTCGGATATATTCCCGAGAGCATGTCGAGCTGGGATATGGCCTTTGTGTTCTCTCCCGTAAAAGATAAGGGCGATCTGTGTTCCCTGATGACCGAATTTGTCCGTGAGAGTAAGAAAAACGGTGTGCTTGCCGAGATCGAGGAGATCTGGTTCGGTGATGATGAGAGCAGAAAGGTGATCCCGCCGCTGGATGAGCTTCCCAACGAGAACGGCGTCATCCGGGTGGCCCTTGAGACGACCTATGAACCCATCGTCTACGTTAAGGACAAACAGATCGTCGGATATGAGATCGATATTCTGTATCGGTTTTGCCAGAAGTATCATTATGGGATGGATATCTCGGATATGGTATTTGATTCGGTGCTCCCTGCAGTGGTTTCCGGGAAATACGACATCGGAGCGTCCGGATTTGAGATCAGCGAAGAGCATCTGGAAGCCGTGGATATGTGTGAGTCCTACTATTCCGCGGGGACCCTTCTGGCTGTAAATGCCGGCGATCTGGATACGGCACAGCATACCGGGGAGGGATCTCCGATCAGTCAGATCGGGGAACGTATCTGGAGCAGTATTGATAAGAACCTCATCAAAGAGAGACGGTGGGAACTGGTGCTGCAGGGCATCGGTGTTACCTGCCTGATCACATCCCTGTCGATCTTCTTCGGCTCCCTCATCGGATTCGGGATCTGTCTGCTCAGAAGGTCAAAAAGCAGACTGGCGAATCCGATCTTTGATTCCTATGTGCGGATCATCCAGGGGATCCCCACGGTCGTGCTGCTCATGATCTTATTCTACGTGGTGTTCGGAAGGTCCAATATGGAGGCCATGTGGGTCGCCGTGATCGGCTTTACCCTTTCATTCGGAGCCGAGTCATCGGTGATCATGAGAGGGGGACTGGATGCAGTGGATAAGGGGCAGAGAGAGGCGGCACTGGCGCTCGGATTCACGGATCTTGAGACCTTCTTCCGATTCCTTTTCCCGCAGGCGGCGGTTCATTTCCTGCCGATGTACAGTGCGGAGATGATCTCCCTTCTCAATGAAACATCCATCGTAGGGTATATCGCCGTACAGGATATCACCAAGATGGGAGATATCATCCGGAGCCGGAGCTATGAGGCTGCCATGCCGCTTTTGATCTCGACGCTGGTGTATTTCCTCCTTGCCAGGGTGATCTACCTGCTCGTGGGGATGCTGCTGAAAGCGATCAAACCTCACAGAAAAAAGATCGAAACGAAGGGAGGTGATGTCTGATGAGCATGATCTCCGTTGAGCATCTGAGAAAAGAATATCCCGGCGTAACACCCCTCAAAGACGTAAATACGGAAATCAACAAAGGGGAGATCATATCCGTCATCGGGCCGTCGGGGACGGGGAAATCCACCTTTCTCCGCTGTCTGAATCTGTTGGAAACACCGACTTCGGGGAAGATCATCGTGGATGGCGAGGATATCACGGCACCGGGCTGTTCGATCACCGAGATCCGGCGCAAGATGGGAATGGTATTCCAGTCATTTAACCTCTTTGGAAACCTCACGATCCTGGAGAATGTGATCGCTGCTCCCGTCAGTCTGTTAAAAGTACCGAGGGAGACTGCCATAAAGGAAGGGAGGGAGCTCCTCAAAAGGGTAGGAATGCTCGAAAAGGAGGATAGTTATCCGGATGAGCTTTCCGGCGGACAGAAGCAGAGAGTGGCCATCGCCAGGACGATCGCCATGAAGCCGGAGATCATTCTGTTTGATGAGCCCACCAGCGCACTTGATCCGACCATGGTGGGGGAGGTCCTCGCCGTTATCAAGGGACTTGCCGCGGAGGGCATGACGATGCTCATCGTCACCCACGAGATGCGGTTTGCAAAGGATGTGTCCACCCGGATCTTCTACATGGATGAAGGAGTGATCTATGAAGATGGGACACCGCAGGAGATATTTGAAAATCCCGGGAAGGAAAAGACGAGGAGATTTATTAAGCGGCTTAAAACCCTGACGCTGAAGGTGGATTCCGACGACTATGACTTTATCGGATGCAGTACGTCCATTGAAGTATTCGGACGCAACAACCTGATATCGGCCAGGATGATCATGAAGATCAGGCTTGTGTTTGAGGAACTGGTCGCCGAAAATCTTGTGAATCGTGCGCAATCGTTTCCCATCCGGGTGGACATCGAGTATTCGGATGTGGATGAAGCGGCCAAAATGACCATTTCCTACGGCGGTGATAAATTTGATGTCTTTGCCGAAGCGGATCCCATTTCGGCAAGACTCCTGGAGAATCTGGTTCATTCTGTTTCGTACTCCGACGATGATGACAGAAATACCATCACCATTACGCTGGACAACTCATAGAACCGGGAAGGGGCATCCTTTGCCGCTCTCCCCGGTGCGATCGGTTGTTTTACCACGCAGATTGGTGCTTCGGCAGATTTACATGATAGAGCGCGGTATGGTATAATAGTATACTGTATGCAATAGGTTCCGGCGCAGGATTCCGGGGAAAGGACAACAGGATATGGCTAGAAAAGTAGTATTGGCAGGTGCGGTGAGAACGGCGATCGGTACCATGGGAGGTGCGCTCAGCACGACACCGGCCCCGGAACTGGCGACACTGGTGGTTAAAGAAGCTCTGAAGCGGTCCGGCGTAAAACCCGAGGCGGTGGATGAGGTCTACATGGGCTGCGTCATTCAGGCGGGACTCGGACAGAATCCGGCCCGGCAGGCGGCGATCAACGCCGGGATCCCCAATGAGGTTCCTGCCACCACGATCAACGTCCTCTGCGGATCGGGTCTCCACTGCGTGAACCTGGCGGCTAAACTCATCTCCATGGGGGATGCGGATATCATCGTGGCCGGGGGAATGGAGAACATGTCCATGGCACCGTACCTCCTGCGGCAGGCACGGTTTGGCTATCGCATGAATGCAGGCACCCTGGAGGACTCCATGATCACGGACGCTCTGACGGATGCCTTTTATCACTATCACATGGGTATGACGGCGGAAAATATCTGTGAGCAGTGGCATCTCACCAGAGAGCAGCTGGACGAATTTGCGGCGGTCTCCCAGCAGAAGGCGGAGGCAGCCATCGCGGCGGGGAAGTTTAAGGATGAGATCCTGCCGGTGGAGATCAGGAAGAAAAAAGAGACCGTGATCTTCGATACGGATGAGGGCCCCCGCGCCGGTGTGACAGCGGAGAGCCTCGCTCGCTTAAAGCCCGCATTTAAGAAAGAGGGCGGGCTGGTGACGGCAGGGAATGCCTCCGGTATCAACGATGCGGCTGCGGCGATCATCGTGATGAGTGAGGACAAGGCCATGGAACTCGGCGTGAAACCGATGGCGACTTGGGTCGCCGGGGAACTGGCGGGCTGTGATCCGCAGATCATGGGGATCGGACCGGTGCCTGCCACGAAGAAGACCATGGCGAAGGCGGGGTATACCATTGGCGACTTTGATCTGATCGAGGCAAATGAAGCCTTTGCCGCGCAGTCGGTTGCGGTGCAGAAGGAACTGGGCTTCTCCTCCGATATCTTAAATGTCAACGGCGGAGCGATCGCACTGGGACATCCGGTCGGCTGCTCCGGCACACGAATCCTGGTGACGCTTCTCTACGAGATGCAGAGGAGAGATGCGCATAAGGGTCTGGCAACGCTGTGCGTCGGCGGCGGCATGGGGTGCGCTGCGATCGTAGAGCGATAAAGGGGACCGATGGCGGAACAGGCAGCAAAAACGATCAAAGAGATCCAGGAGCTGTTCGCCCGGGCCGGGCTGGACTATAACATCGTCCGGAGTCAGGGCTTTGATAGCTATCAGCTGGCAGAGATCCAGAAGGGACTCGAAGCCGGTATCTCCGTTACGGATTATCTGGATCCGGAGATGCCCTGGACCGAGATGGAGGAGTACCGACTGGAGCTGGAACAGGGGATCGACCTCAGCTCCTATCGTGAGCAGGGATATTCCATGGATCGTCTGTCTCAGATCCGGCAGGGACTGGCAGCCGGTCTGGATGTGAGCGTTTACGCCGGGTCAGATTACTTTGCAGAGCAGATGAATGAGATCCGGGAGGGGCTGGCCAAGGGACTGCCGGTGATGTTCTACAAGGATCCGGCTTACAACTACATGCAGATGGCGGAGATCCGTATGGGTCTCGAACAGAACGTGGATATCTCGTGGTTTGCCGATCCGGACATCCCATACCGGAAGATGCATGTGATCCGGGAGGCGCTGGCCGAGGGGATCGTGCTGGACCAGGAGATCTGCAGAAAGTACGAGGCCGGGGTGCTCCGTGAGATCGCGCGCGCCAAAAAGACCGGCGTTGATATCATGAATTATGCGGCGGAAGGATATGATGCGGATCAGCTGCATGAGATCCGGCTGGCGATCAAGAATCGCACCAAAGAATTCAAGAATTACACCAACCGCCAGTACCGGGGAGAGAGCCTTAAGGAGATCCGGCTTGGCCTGGAAGAGGGCCTCGACGTATCCCGCTACGCCTCTCTGGAATACGGCTGGGAGCAGATGCGTGAGATCCGACTGGGTCTGGAAGCTCGCGTGAACACGGCGATCTATGAAAAACCGCTCTACAATTCCCGGCAGATGCGCGAGATCCGACTGGGTCTGGAGGATGGACTGGATGTCAGCTATTACTCCAGTATGGTCTACTCCTCCCGCGAGATGCGGATGCGTCGACGTGCGATCGCACAGGTCATCAAGAAGGATGCTCTGGGCGACGTCGAGCAGGCACTTAAGAACGTCGGTCAGGGGATCAATACCTCGTCGATGGAGGCAGCCCCGGAGATGACCCGGGAGGAGAAGATCAGAAAGGGGCTTCCCTATATCTCGGTCAGCTCCAACGGGCTCAAGGCGGACCTCTATATCCCGTTTAAAGTTGGACAGCCCGAGTACACCGTGGACCAGATCAGCGAGATCCTCAAGCAGAATGGGATCATCTACGGTGTCGACTACAACGCGATCGCGGATCTGGTGGAGAAAAAGCTGTACAACCGCGATGTCACTGTGGCGGAGGGGGAACCTTCCAAGCCCGGACCGGACGGCCGGTATGAGTTCTTCTTTGACACGAATGTCCCTTCACAGCCTGCGACGATGCCGGATCTGACGCTGCTGTACGACGATGTGAAGTTTTTTGAGCTGGTGACGGCCGGGCAGAAACTGGCCGAGTACCATGATGCGCAATACGGCAACGAGGGTCGCACGGTCAAGGGCGATCCCATTCCTCCGGTCAAGGGGAGAGAATATCCGATCCTCAAGGGCCAGGGGATCATGATGATGGAGGACAAGAAGAGCTGGTGCGCGACGGTCTCCGGTGAGATCCGGATGATGGATTATGTGGTGACCGTGCGGCCGATCGCAACGCTGGAGGAGGCAAAGGATCCCAACAAGACCTATGAATACCCGGGAAGTGTCCTGATCACGGGGAATGTGACCAAGGGAGTGACGATCCGGGCAAAAGGGGATATCGTGATCCGGGGGAAGATGGACAGCGCCCGTCTGGATGCCGGCGGACATGTCTTCATCGTAGGCGGCTGTATGGGCTCGGCGTCCCGGTCTCTCATCCGGTCGGGAGGAAGGGTCTACATCTCCACGATCCGTGACACGGATATCCGGGCCACCCGGAGCATCCGTTCCAACTATATCATGGATTCCGAGCTGGTGACGGCAAGACATGTCTATGTGGCCGGTCAGCGCGGAACCATCACCGGCGGCGAGATACAGGCGCAGATGGGGATTTCCTGTGCGGTCCTTGGGGATGCCAGCGGCAAGCGCACGATCGTGCAGCTGGGAGCGACCGGAGAACTGACCGCACAGTATCAGAACTGTCTGAAGAATCTCTCCCGGGTCGGCTCGGAGGTCGGGGTGCTGCGCAGCGAAAAGGAGCGGATCGACGGTCTCGCCAACAATGCCGTCAAGGTGCATCAGCAGATCAAGGTCGGTCAGGCCCTCACCATCAAGGAAAAGGAAGAGAACGACCTGAATATGGAACGCCTGCAGCTGGAGGATCAGATGAAGACCGTCGCCGGCGCCAGAGCCAGGATTTCCCATATCGCACATGCCGGTTCGATCATCATCATCGACGGGGTGGCAAAGCAGCTCATGAACGACATGAGTAAGCCGGAAGGGCTGCTCTTTGTCAAGGACAGTGGCGCAAGGATCTCCCTGTCGCGGCACTGAGCAGGATAGGAGCGTAGAAATGGCAGCAGACAAGAGAAAACGGAATATCCTCATCATCGACAATACCAGCAGGAGCAGAAATCTGCTGAAGGACAGTCTGCGGGATCACTTCATGTGTTTTGATGTGGACACCGGGGAAAAGGGTCTGAAGGTCGTGACCGAGGTGGGCACCCGGCTCTCTGCCGTACTGATCAACCTCGTCATGAGCCGTGTCAGTGCCGTGACGCTCCTGCAGGAGATGAACAAGCAGAAGCTCATCCCGGGTCTGCCCGTGATCGTCATGCTGCCGGCCAAGGCCGAGGAGGAGGAGAAGCAATGCTACGGGCTGGGAGCGGTGGATATCATCCACAAGCCCTATGATCCCACCTCCGTGGTGCGCCATATCCGGAGCGCGATCGATCTCGCGGAGCGGCTGAAAAAGGATTCCTCCGGAGCGGATCCGGTATCCGTCCTGTCGCGGATCATCATGCAGCAGAGCCGTGACATTGAGCGGCAGAAGGACAATAATAACCATATCGTCGATGCCATCTGTACGATCGTGGAGCTCAGGCATCTGGAGTCCGGCTTCCATATGCAGCGGATCCGTGAGTTTACGCGCATCCTGGCTTCGCTCATCATGAACAACTATCCGGAATACGGGATCACGCCGGATCAGATCGATATCATCGTGCAGGCCGCCGCCTGGCACGATATCGGCAAGATCGTCATCCCGGATGCGATCATCATGAAGCCAGGCAAACTGACCGCGGATGAATTCGATGTCATGAAATCCCACACCACCCGCGGCGCGGAGATCCTCGAGAACATGCTGGACAAAAACGACACCAGGCTGTTCTCCATTTGTTCGGACGTGGCCAGGCACCATCACGAGAAATATGACGGCGGCGGCTACCCGGACAAGCTCTCGGGCGACACGATCTCCATGCCGGCGCAGATCTGCGGCCTCGCGGACATCTATGACGCGCTGAATTCCGACCGTGCCTACAAATCGGCGGTTCCGCCGGATCGTGCCTTTGAGATGATCGTGAGCGGCGAGACCGGTGCCTTCAATCCCAAGCTCCTAAACTGCTTCAAGATGGGGCGCGCCGAACTGGAGGGCTATGCGGTCCGTACGAGGCAGGAGGAAAAGGCACAGCAGGAGGCAGGCTGACTATTGACAAATTGATCCCTCCGGTAGTATAATCTTCATTTGTAGTGCGTGCGTAGCTCAGCTGGATAGAGCGTCTGGCTACGGACCAGAAGGTCGTGGGTTCGAATCCTGTCGCACGCATCCCAAGGAAAATGGCGTAAACTCAAGGGCTTGCGCCATTTTTTCATGTCTGAGACGCGTCGAAAGTAGGTTAAAGTAAGTGCGTTTTGGTTGATGTAAATGTTCGCATTTTGTTGCTTCCATGACAGCATCGGGAAAGTAATGGATCAGATCGAAGTATGAACGATAAAAAGCAGACAGATACTCAAAAGAAACAGCAGGAAGCATCCCAAATCGCTGTCAGGGAGAATCCC
>JAFPTK010000142.1 GCA_017400305.1 Lachnospiraceae bacterium
GAAATCAGTCTTCGTCCAGCTTCAGCACGCTTAAAAATGCCTTCTGAGGCACCTCTACGTTACCGATCTGACGCATTCTTTTCTTACCTTCCTTCTGTTTCTCAAGCAGTTTCTTCTTACGGGTGATGTCGCCGCCGTAACATTTGGCCAGGACATCCTTTCTTACCGCCTTGACAGTCTCTCTCGCGATGATCTTGCTTCCGATGGCTGCCTGGATGGGGATCTCAAAGAGATGTCTCGGGATCTCCTCCTTGAGCCTCTCGCACATCTTCTTACCGCGTTCATAGGCGCCGGCGGAGTGTACGATGAAGGAGAGCGCATCCACCTGCTCCCTGTTGATCAGGATATCCAGCTTCACCAGGTCGGATCTCTCATAGCCCTTGATCTCGTAATCAAAGGAGGCATACCCGCGGGACCGGCTCTTCAGCGCATCAAAGAAGTCATAGATGATCTCATTGAGCGGAAGCTCGTATTTGAGTACCGCGCGCGTCTGCTCGATATAATCGGTGCTTAAATACTTGCCGCGCCGCTCCTGGCAGAGCTGCATGATGGCACCGATGTAGTCGGTGGTCACCATGATCTCCCCGGACACGATGGGCTCCTCCATGTAATCGATGGAGGAAGGATCCGGCAGATTGGAGGGATTGGTCAGTTCGATCATCTCCCCGTCCGTCTTGTGCACGCGATAAACCACGCTCGGAGCGGTCGTCACGAGGTCCAGATCGTACTCCCGCTGCAGGCGTTCCTCGATGACCTCCAGATGGAGCAGCCCCAGAAAACCACAGCGAAATCCGAAGCCGAGGGCCTGCGAGGTCTCCGGCTCATAGAAGAGCGAGGCGTCGTTTAACTGCAGTTTCTCCAGAGCGTCCCGCAGCTCCCCGTACCGTGCGTTGTCAGCCGGGTAGATGCCGCAGTAGACCATCGGCATGACCTTCTTATATCCCGGCAGAGCCTCCGCGCAGGGTTCTTCGGCGCCGGTCACCGTGTCGCCGACGCGCGTATCCGCGATGTTCTTGATCGAGGCCGTAAAATACCCCACCTCGCCCGCCGCGAGCTCTTCTCCGGGAAGGAATCTCCCCGGTCCGAACGTACCGACTTCGACCACCTCGGATTCCGCGCCGGTCGCCACAAAACGGACCGGCATTCCCTTGCGGATCCTGCCGTCAAAGAGTCTCACGAAGACGATCACCCCTTTGTAGGAGTCATAGATCGAGTCAAAGATCAGCGCCTTGAGCGGCGCCTTCGCATCCCCCCGGGGAGCCGGCAGCCTCGAGACCACAGCCTCCAGGACCTCCTCGATCCCGGTGCCGACCTTCGCGGAGATGAGCGGTGCATCCTGGGCTTCGATCCCGATCACATCCTCGATCTCATCCCTCACCTTCTGCGGTTCCGCGCTCGGCAGGTCGATCTTATTGATGACCGGTATCACCTCCAGGTCATGATCCAGTGCCAGATAGACATTGGCCAGCGTCTGCGCCTCCACTCCCTGCGTCGCGTCCACCACGAGGATCGCTCCGTCGCAGGCCGCAAGGCTCCGTGATACCTCGTATCCGAAGTCGACATGTCCGGGGGTGTCGATCATATTGAGGATATACTCCTGCCCGTCCTTCGCGTTGTATACCATGCGGACGGCCTGGGATTTGATCGTGATGCCGCGTTCGCGTTCGATGTCCATATTGTCGAGCACCTGTGCCTGCATCTCACGGCTTGTGAGTACGCCGGTCTTTTCGATCAGCCGGTCCGCCAGGGTGGATTTGCCGTGATCGATGTGTGCCACGATACAGAAATTCCTGATATTCTCCGCCTGTGCCATAAACACTCCGTCATCCGTTATCCGAAAAGTTACCCGAACATCTTATCATCATTTTTCTTTTTTTTCCATGATTTCGGATTTTTCTATTGACATATCCTCCGGTTTTATCATAAGATATTCAAGCACGCGTTCGATGCGAAGTTTTTGCGTGCCCGATTATTGTTCATCAGAGGAAGAAAGGATCAGTACCATGGCGAATATCAAGTCCGCAAAAAAGAGAATCGTTACAGATAAGAAGCGCGCTGCCAGAAATCAGGCAGTGAAGTCCGGTATGAAGACCGCGATCAAGAAGGTCCGTACCGCTGTGGAGTCCGGTGACAAGGCTGCCGCACAGGCCGCTCTCACGAACGCGACTTCCGTCATCGACAAGGCAGAGACCAAGGGCGTCATCAAGAAGGGCAATGCTTCCCGCCGTGTCTCCCGTCTGGCCAAGGCCGTCAACAGCATCGGCTGATCTTCCGACAGGCCGGGTCTTCCGGACATTTTCATACTGAGATAAGACCGCAGGGGATCACTCCTGCGGTTTTTGTATCTTCACCCAGACGCTGTTTCCTCTCTCATCCTCCGCCGTCAGCCGGAAGCTGTCCTCCCGTTCCAGATACCACCGGATGTCAAAGTCCTCCGACACCATAACCGCCTCGATATCATATTTCTCTAACAGGGAGTCGATCGCCTCGCCGTCGGTCCGGTTTAACTCCATCACATCGTCCAGGATCTCCGTATCCCCGGTCTCCGACGCATAGGGCTGCTGCCTGGTATCCATACAAACCGGGATCTCCTCCCACATCAGAAAAGGCGAAAGATTATAACCATGCAGAAGCCGGTAGTTCCTTCCCCTCAGTGCCTCCAGCACCTCATCCCCCATCCACTCCGCTCTCTGAGAATCGACATAATCCGTGAAATCCCGGCATCCCGCGGACTGCGCCGCAACCCCGCCGATCATCCCCAATACCACAGCCACGGCGATCAGCCATCCGGGGACCGGAAACACGGGTCTCTTCCTCCATCCGCCGAAAAACGCCAGCCAGATAAAACGGATCATGTGTTCCACGTAAGGATACCAGATCAGGATGAGCAGATAGACCAGCAGAACGGTGGATTTCTGGCTTTTTAATGTCAGCACAAAGGCCGCGCACAAACTGATGATGTCGGAAAGCATCCGGCGCCCGTCAGGCACCGTTCCGTCCTGTCCGGGAACCGACACACCGAATCTCTTTGCCGAGACTTCATTAAGAAGGAAACGTCCCAGCGTGTACCCGATGGTCAGCAGGTAGCATACCGTCAGTCCGGCAAGCCAGTATTCCGGCAACTCCAACGGCTCCCACTCCGCGATATGTCCTGTGCTCTGCATCCCGGCCACCAGAAACGTGTTTCCAAGCTGCGCAGGACCGCAGGGGTTCAGGCACAGACCCAACAGAAAGGCAGCCGTTCGGATGAGCTTCCCGGGCATGAGCGCACGAAAGGCATCTCTTCTGCGGATCAGAAGATAGATACTATCGGACAGGAGCCTGACGAGCAGAAATGCGCCGATGACCATCGCCTGTCCGCAGTGAAAATTGGCCAGAAAAACACCGACGCCAAAGAACAGTACGGTCATGCGGCCATTCCGGCCCGCATCCTTCCTCAGACACCGCTCCTCCAGAAAGAACAGTACCGGAAGCAGAACGGAAGAAAAATAGGAAGGCCGGTTCATGAAATTCATGGGGAAGGAGGTAAAACAAAGCACAAAAAAAACGGCATAAAGACCTGCCGCACGGATCCTCCCCCTGTTCAGACGGAGTCCTGACAGAAACAGTCCGATCAGTAGAAGACTGTACAGTGCCAGATAGCAAGCGGTGCCCAGCTCGGACACCAGATAGATCATGATGTCATACAGCCACTCGTGCTGATTCCAATGAGTCCCCGGGATCCAGGTGTACGGATTGTCCATGGATATGCGTCCCGACAGGCAGATATCCCGCCCCATCAGGATATGCCACAGAATATCCGGATCCACCAGGGACATCCTGACAGAGATCAGAAATGCGGCATACAGCAGAGCCGGAAAGGCAACAAGGCCGGGAATGATCCATTCGGAAACCGGTCTTTTTCGAGAGAAAAGGGTCACCGCTTTCTACTCGTCGGGGTTGGAAAAATCGATGACCTCGGTCTTCGGCGGATCGGTCTTCTCCACACTCTCAGCGATCAGGAACGGTCCTTCGCCCTCATAGGCCTCAACAAAACGCTTCTCTACGCGGGCCGTCACTTCGATCCAGTCCTGCTCCTTAAGCTCCGCCACCTTATCATAGGCACAGGCAAAGCCAAGGACCTGAATATCCTGTGCGCAGCAGGTCATGACCAACCGCCCGGGGACAAAGCTTCCCTCCGGGATGCCGCCCGGTTTCATGACCATGGCCTTGAAACGGATCCGCTTTCCCAGATACCGCTCCACATGATCCAGAGCGTCCAAATAGAAATTGCCGAAGCCGAAATTGTTCAATACGATCGGATCATCATTCAGATCATAGGGCAGATCTTCGTCCAGTGTGACATCGATCTCGCCGTTTGCCCCCTCAAAGATGATCTCCGCCTTGGGATTGACCGCTTTGACGTTGCGCTTGAAGTTGGGCAGATCCTCGAGCCCGTCGGCCCGGTTAAACAGGATCAGATCCGAATTCCGGAGCTGATCGGACAGAAGCGATTTCATATTCGTGAAGTACATGGAGAAGGTCTGCGCATCGACCATGGTGATCTGCTGCTCCATCTGCCATGCCTTCGGGATCTTGAAATCCCGGAACGGCCACATACCGTTCCACTCGATCAGCACGCGCTCGGGATCATATTTGCTCTCCAGCGCCATCAGTGCGGACGGCGTGAACTCTGCCTCCTCCTCGATCACTTCCTTCACTGTATTGGTCTTCTTAAGAAGGGTATCGCTGTAATCATTCTCCCCCTCCTCACAGACGATCAGAAGTGTCCTTCCCTTTGTCTGGAAATAGGGCTGCGCCATGGTATAGCGATAAAAGTCCGTCTTGCCGCTGTCCAGAAAGCCGTTGATCACGTATACCGGTTTTTTCTTCTCTCCTCTTCCGAACATGTGCCTCTCCTCACTTCCCGGCGATGGATCTCCGGTTTATCCCGGTCGGATCCGCACCGTTGACTCCCCGCTGTGCGGGTCGAACGGTATCAGGGTTCTGTCTGCCGGATCACAGCTTCCTGCGGAATAACTTCTCCAGATTCTCCTCATGGAGATCCGCACCGATCACACAGAATTTGCCGGTCACATCCGGTGCGCCGGGGCGTACCTCCGCCTCTCCGGGAACGTAATCAAATTCGATCCAGCCGCCGTCTGTTGCGGCGACCATTCCCTTGGCGCGCAGGATCGTACCAAAGGTCTCTTCCTCCTCCAGACGATCCAGCATCCCGCGGATCTCCTCCATGGTATATTTGACCGGCGTCTCCATCCCCCAGCTCACGAAGACTTCGTCCGCGTCATGATCATGATGATCGTGCTCATGATGATGATCGTGCTCATGGTGATGGTCGTGGTCGTGATCGTGATGGTGCTCATGCTCATGCTCATGTTCGTGCTCATGCTCATGTTCGTGCTCATGTTCGTGATCGTGCTCATGTTCGTGCTCATGTTC
>JAFPTK010000143.1 GCA_017400305.1 Lachnospiraceae bacterium
CTCTAGCCAGCTGAGCTACCTCGCCACAGGTCGCGCAATGCAGAAACTGCATCAGAACGACCTATGTAATATACATCAGTTCGGACCGGATTGTCAAGACTCAGTGCGCGAAAACCTCCCTGAAAAACTTTTTAAAAACAGCTTGACACGATTCTGGTTCCATGCCATAATATATTTTGCAAAAGCAAATAGCGCAACACATAAATTCACATAGAAGGAGGATATCAGGATGAGTGCATTATATGATCTTACGGTGAAGGACAGGAGCGGCAACGATGTGAGCCTTAGGGATTATGAGGGCAAGGTGCTCCTGATCGTCAATACGGCGACCGGCTGCGGATTCACACCGCACTATGATCCGCTGGAAGCGATGTATAAGGACCTGCGTGATAAAGGTTTCGAGATCCTGGATTTCCCCTGCAATCAGTTCGCCAACCAGGCACCGGGGGATGCGGAGGAGATCCATTCCTTCTGCACCATGAAGTTCGGGACGGAATTCCCGCAGTTTGCCAAGATCGATGTCAACGGGGACAATGCCGATCCGCTCTTTGCCTATCTCGCGAAAGAGAAACCCTTTGCGGGCTTCGGCAAGGGGATCAAGAATGCGGCGTTTAAGAAATTCGCCGACATGAATAATAAGAGCTTCGGGGACAAGGCGTACATCCAGTGGAATTTCACGAAATTCCTCGTTGACCGGGAAGGCCGGGTGGTCGCCCGCTTTGAGCCTACCACCGATATGGCCGACGTCAGGAAAGCTGTTGAGGAGCTTCTGGGATGAGGAGAAGCTGTTCCCGCATCGCGCGGAGCGCTTTTCCCCGGTGACTGATCGCGTTTTTCTCCTCCGGTGAGATCTCCGCGGAGGTCTTACCGTACTCCGGCAGATAGAATATGGGGTCGTAGCCGAAACCATTCGCGCCTGCGATCCCGTAGGCTATCTGCCCCTCCATGGTCGCACGGGTCACAAGGACCTGATCCTCCGGCTTGTGCAGGATCACAGCCGCCACGGCGCAGACGAAACGCGCCGTGCGCTCCTTTTCGGGCACATCCTTTAAGCGCTCCAGGATCTTCCGGTTCTTCTCGTCATAGGAAGTGTCGTGCCCGAGATAGCGGGCGGAGTAGATACCGGGCTCACCGCCCAGGGCATCGATCTCCAGACCGGAATCATCCGCCATCACCAGCGTCCCCTCCGCAAAGCGGCCGGAAGCCGCGGCAGCCTCCGCACAGGCCTTAGCCTTCAGGATCGCATTCTCCTCAAACGTCTCGCCGGTTTCATCGGGATCCACAAAGACGCCGGCCTCCTTCATCGAGACGACCTCCTCCGCCAGATCTCCCAGGATCTCCCGGATCTCCCGCAGCTTGTTTTCATTCCCGGTAGCAAAAATGATCTTCATGGCTTCATCCCCTCATAGGCGTTTATCAGTGCTTTGTGCAGGCCCTCCGCAGCCAGCTCCGGATCCACGTCGTGTCCCATTCCGATGACAGCGCCGGGGACCGTGGAGATCGACAGAAGGGATTCCTCACTTCCGCAGGGCTCGATCGCAGCGACCGGCCGGCCGGCCGAGATGGCAGCCTCCTCCGCCAGATCGCACGCAAATTGGGCGTTGCTGTACTTTCGCAGAAACCACCGGTCATTGTATTCGGCACAGATCGCATCGGAACCGCCCTTGTCATCGACACGCAGCCGGAGGCAGAAGTCCGCGCCGGTCTCCTTTAACAGGATCGACGCCAGCGCCTCATCCCATTCCGCTCCCTGCCGGGTCAGATAGACCTGCGTTTCCGGGTCCTCCCGAAACAGCTCTGCCAGCTTCAGCGCGGCGGCCAGCGCAGGATCCTGCTGCTCAGGCCCTGTCTCCTCGAGTGGCTCCGCCGTGTCTGCCGCAGGCTGGCCAACGGGGTCGACCAGGACGATGTTCGGATAGATCTCGCCGGGATCTCGCAGCTTCAGGGAAAGGGATCCGTCGGAGAGCTGCGTCTCGGGCTCATAGAGCCCGGTCAGACCGAAGCGGAGACAGTATTCCTCCTCCCCGGTCCGGATACAGACCGCTTCGCGGATCTTATCCGTATTGGCGTAGATCGGCATCTGATCGTAGATCATCTTGCCGGTATGCAGCGTGATCCAAAGCTGATGATAGAGATAGCGGTTCTCCGAACGGATATCCTCGGACAGGATCCCCGCGGGCATCGGGATCTGCAGATCCACCTCGGGATCCTGCTGCGGCTGGAGGGAAAGGAGCAGAGGGTCATTGACCTCCGGCTGGTAAGCCTCCTCCGGCTCTTCCGCAGGCACCTCCTTACGAACCTCGGCAGCATCGGCGATCACGACCGGCTTGGTCGCGGCACGCCACAGGCAGACCGCCAGAGCGATCACGCAAAAGATACTCGTATACAGGGTGACCTTTTTTAAGTCAGGTGCTTCCACGGTCGGTCCTCCGCGGCGGCTTTGCCCCAAGATACTGATAAAACCGGGTCTCGATCATGCCGTTGTACAATTTCCTGTTTTTGTCTGCCTTTTTGCCGATCGCCCGCTCCGCGTCCGGATAGGAGGTGATGAGATACATCGACCAGTCATCCAGCGCCCGATAGCGCTCCCCGAGCGTCTGGTAGAGGCGGAAGAGCGCCTTTTCATCCTCGGCCCCCAGCCGTTCGCCGTAGGGCGGATTGGTGAGGAGAAAGCCGTATTTTTTCCGGTGGCTTAAGTCTGCGACATCACGGACCTGGAAATGCACCAGCTCCTCCACGCCGGCCTCCTGCGCCGCGATCTTGGCAACATCGATGGCCTGCGGATCGATATCATACCCCTGCAGATCGGTCTCCACATCCGGATCGATGGCGGCGTAAGCTTCCCGCCGGCATTCCTTCCAGAGCGCAGGGGGGATCAGCTCCGTCCATTGCTCCGACAGGAAGGAGCGGTGGATGCCCGGTGCGATATTGGCGGCCATCAGGGCTGCTTCGATGAGAAAGGTGCCGCTCCCGCAGAAGGGATCCACCAGGATCCGATCGGCGCGCCAGGGCGTCAGCATGATGAGCGAAGCCGCCAGATTCTCGGCGATGGGAGCCATCACGTTGGACTTGCGATAGCCGCGTTTGTGGAGGGATTCCCCGGTGGTATCCAGACAGATGTCCGCCTCATCATTCATGATGAACACACGGATCGGATAGGAGGCACCGTCCATGGGGAAATGCTCCATGCCGTAATGCCTGCTCATCCGCAGGACCGCGGCCTTCTGAACCGTTCGCTGGATCATCTGCGGAGCGAACAGCCTGCTGCGGATCCCGACCGCCTTGACGACGGGAAAAGAAGCATCCCGCGGCAGATAATCCTCCCACGGAAGCTCCTGAACTGCCTCAAAGAGATCATCCGGCGTGTGCACGCTTAAGTGCCCCACACGCAGCAGGACCCGCTCGGCACTCCGCAGATGGATATTGGCACGCACGATGCCCGCGGCATCGCCGGCAAAGATCACCCTGCCGTCCGTCGTCCCCAGCACGGAAAAGCCGAGGGACTGCAGCTCTCTCTTGACCACGGCCTCCAGACCGAAGTGACAGGGGGCGACCAGTTGTAATCTTCGATCGTCAGACATATCGCTCTTTCCCGATCAGTTCGGCTTGCGAAAATACAGCCCGAGGGCTTCCACAAACCGTTCCGAGGCATCCTTCAGATTGATATCCGTATTCTCGTCGTACAGCGCTTCCAGATACCACAGATGGGAAGGATCCCGGAGCCTGTTCAGCGCCTTCTCGCAGATCTGTCGCACCCGCTCCTCGCTGCGTTTGATCCGGACACCGATATCGTTATAGGTTTTGTAGGGCTCGCCGTCCTCTATGCCGTACCGGAGGGCGAGCAGCTCCCGCTCCCTGGCCGGCAGACCGGACAGCAGCGCATCCGACGGATCCTTGAATAACTGCTCCCAGTCTCCGATCCGGTTCTCCGGCGGCAGCTTATCCTGACCGAGGATGTCCCGGACCAGACACAGATAACCGATCCCCTC
Source organism: Lachnospiraceae bacterium (assembly GCA_017400305.1). Lineage (GTDB taxonomy): Bacteria > Bacillota > Clostridia > Lachnospirales > Lachnospiraceae > Butyrivibrio. Next base: position 3,990 of record JAFPTK010000143.1, read on the forward strand.
CGGAGGGATCTGTTCCATGAACTTTTCCGGTATCCCGCGCAGATACTTCCTCATCCTGTCCTCCCATGCGGTAGTCACTTTTTCCCGGACCGCGCGCCCTCCATCTTATCACAAACCCGGGAGAAATGCACGTGGTTGCGGATTATCCTGTTACCATGTATAATGCCCGTTGTGATTTCGTCAAAAGTATCAAAAGCACTCCGCGGGATCGCGATCCTGATCGTCATCGCCAGCCATTATGCCGGCTGGATGTATGTCGAACCGGTCCACATCCGCGCGCATCATATGATTAGTACCTGGGGACCGCCCGGTGTGGATATCTTTCTCCTGTTCTCCGGTTACGGCCTCTATCTGAGCGCACATAAAGGCAGGAACGATCGATGCCCCAGCGGGATCTCCGGACGCTTCGTGCTTCGCCGGATCTTCGGCGCGCTCATCCCGTACCTGCTGATCGCCGGTCTCATCAACTGCTACGCGGGAGCCTGGACGCAGGCGGCCGCAGAGGGGACGCTGAAAAGTGTGATCCTCGATTATCTCACCTGCGCGGAATTCTGGTACATGCAGGTCCTGTTTGTGCTGTACGGACTCTTCATCCTCTGCTTCCGCTTCGGAAGAGCGCTTCGTCTGCCGCTCCTGACGCTCACCGTGATCCTTTATACGATCCGGCTTTATCAGACCGGACACGCGGACTTCTGGGAGCTGTCCAATCCTGCCTTTCTGATCGGCGTCTGGGCCGGGGCAGCGGAATGCCGCTTCCCGGAGCAGCTGAAAAAGCCCCTGGTGAGAGCCGGTGTGGGGATCCTCGGCCTGATCGGCATGGTGATCTCCTTCGACCGGATGCAGAGAAACGGCGGCAGCGGCGTGCCGGAGAGCTTCGGCTGGGAGCTGGTCATGAATCTGTTCTTTACCCTGATCGTCTTAAGCATCGCCTGGCTCCTGACGAACTGGCCCGGGATCGTACTGCGGCTGTTGGGGGAGACCTCCTTATTCATCTACCTCCTGCACACGATCCTCTTCTGGAATATCATCTTCCGGCTGGATTTCCTCGGCTATGCCCGGGCGGCGATGATCACCGGGGCGATCACGCTCGTGATCGGCTGTGCGGTCGGATCTCTGTACAATCACCTGTCGGAACTCTTTTTCCGACGAATTGCAAAACCGCGGAAAATATGATATAATCTTATGCTGTGTGTGCATTGCACAGGAACAGGAACCGGAGGATTAAGATGACAGATTATGTATTGAGTGGCTGCACGGCAGCAGATCTTACGGAAGAGGTTTTTCGCGACAGAGAGATCCCCTATGTCTGTTTCCATTTTGAATGCGGCGGCAGGGATTACCTGGATGATCTGGGAAAATCCGTCCCTCCCGCGGAGTTGTACCGGCGGATGGAGAGCGGAGAGCTCACCAAGACCTCCCAGGTCTCCGTCGGAGCGTATGAGGAATTCTTCGCCGGGATCCTCAAGACCGGCAAGGATATCCTCCATGTCACCCTCTCGAGCGGCATCAGCGGAACCGTGAATTCCGCCCGGATCGCGGCAGAGGATCTCAAAAGCGAGTTTCCGGATCGCAAGATCTATATCGTGGACAGTCTGGGAGCCTCCAGCGGATACGGGCTGTTACTCACCCTGATGGCGGATCAGCGAGACGCGGGCCTGTCCATCGACGAACTCCGTGACTGGGCGGAGGCCAATAAGCTGCATGTCCAGCACTGGTTCTTCTCCACGGATCTCACCTATTATATTCGCGGCGGACGTGTCACCAAGACCGCCGGTTTTGTGGGCCAGCTTCTCAACATCTGCCCGCTCCTCAATGTCGACAGTCAGGGAAAACTGATCCCCCGGGAAAAGATCCGAGGCAAGAAAGCGGTCATCCGCCGCACCATCGAAAAGATGGAGGAGCACGCACAGGGAGGAAACGCGTACGACGGCAGAGTCTACATCAGCCATTCGGAGTGTATCGAGGACGCACAGGCCATGCAGCAGCTGATCGAGGAGCGCTTCCCCGGGACAAAGGGCAAGATCACGATCTTTAATATCGGAGCGACCATCGGCAGCCATACCGGCCCCGGTACCGTGGCACTGTTCTTCTACGGTAACGAGCGCACGCTCTGAAACCGGATCCCATGTAGAAAAAGACCCCGCCGGCCGATCGGACCGACGGGGTTTTCTCATGAAACGTCTGCGCTCTGCCGTATTACGGAAGCTGCTTCACGAGCTCCGGAAGGGTGGCTTCGAAGTCCACACCGTACCAGGGCTTCTCCGGATTCTTAAGCGTCTCGCGGATCGTGTCGGCTGTGTAATCGGCGGCGATCCGGAAGGCATCCTCCACGGAGAGACCGCGCATGAGCGCACCGACCGATACGCTGGAGAACAGATCTCCTGTCCCGTGATACTGCGCATCGACACGGTCATTCTGATAGTTGAAATAGGAATCCTTATCCCGGTCATATCCGTAGACACCGGTCTTGCCGGGGCTTAAGGAGACACCGGTGATGACGACCATCCGGCTGCCGAGCTCCTTGAGCCTCGCGATCAGCTCCCTGATATAGGCTTCATCGTAGGTCTCGCGATAATCCATCCCCGTCATGAAGCAGGCCTCGGTGATATTGGGGACAATGATGTCCGCTTTGCCGCAGAGCTCGGCATTGAGCTTTGCGTATTCCATGTCGAAAGCAGGATAGAGCTTGCCGTTGTCGGCCATCACCGGATCGATGAAGATCAGCGTATCATCCGTGCGGAATTCGTCAAAGATCCTCTTTGCGATCTCGATCTCCTCCGCGGATCCGAGGTACCCGGTATAGATCGCGTCAAACCGGACATCCTCACTCTTCCAGTGATCCGTGATCGGGATGAGGTCCTCCGTGAGATCGCGGACCGTGAAGTTTTTGAACATCGTGTGCGTCGACAGAACGGCTGTCGGCAGGATGACCGTCTCCACCCCCATTGCGGAGATCACCGGCAGCGCGATCGTGATCGAGCACTTCCCCAGGCATGAGATATCCTGGATCGTCAGTATCCTTTTCATGTTTCTTCCCCCTTTCGTAGTAACAACAGATTCCATGGTATGAAAAACCTCCCCACATTATAGGCACGGTTCCCGAGAATTGCAACGTTTTTTGAAGAGGGAGAAGGTGTGCCGGAGGGGCTGACCTCCCTATTGACAGAAACTCCGACAACGTTTATAATGCATACGTTTGGTCGTTCCCCGCAGGGGCGGCAGACGTAGGGGAATCATACAATGGCTAGTATTGCGGTCTCCAAAACCGTTCATGGGGGTTCGAATCCCTCTTCCCCTGGTAAAGATGAAAGCCCGAGAACTCAATACTCTCGGGCTTTTTGACTTTCAGTTTCTTTAGATACTTGGCTGCCGGTGGCAGAAATACAAGATCCGCCATCAACCTTCTCCCCAAGATCAATAAGATCGTTGAGGAACTATCGGAGTTTGCGAGCAGGTTTTTCAACCTCTCACCAGCTCCATGTATTCCTCATAGGATACGCTCTCTCCTCCCATGCGCTCCAGATGATCGGTACGAAACTGACAGTCGATCATGGTGAACCCCTTTTCGCTCAGAAATCGGGCCAGATAGATCAGTGCCAGCTTTGATCCGTTGGTCACTTCCGTATACATGCTCTCCCCGAAAAAACATCGACCGATCACCACTCCGTAAAGACCTCCGGCGATGGCCCCATCGATCAGTGACTCCACACTCATGGCATACCCTGCTTTATGCAGAGCA
>JAFPTK010000011.1 GCA_017400305.1 Lachnospiraceae bacterium
GTTTCCGGCGGATCCGACCGAAGGAAATCGGGTGCCGGCGGGATGTTCAGAGATCGGGGCGGGATCTCCGGCTCAGGAGCAGGCTGTTCCCTGACCGGCGGCTCGTCGGACAGTTCGCGATAGACCGGTGCTCTTCCCGGGGGCTCATCGGACGGTTCCCGATAGACCGGAGCCGGGCGCGGTGCCTCCTGACGCGGTGCTTCCTGGCGCGGCGGCCTGTAATCCTCCTCCTCCTCGGAGCCGGGGAAATCATGATAATACTCCATGATCGTTTCCGACTCCTTCTTAAACTCGATCTTGAAATTCTCGTAGACCGGGGTGTCCTTATCCGCGATCTCGTTATTCACGATGATGACGGTATCGGGTGTGATCTGAATGTCCAAAAGCGCCGCGATCTGCTCTGCGGTATCGTAATCCAGGATCCTGACATCATCTCCGTCATGAATGCCGTAGAACCCGGTCTGCATGTGTCCGTTGACATTGGCGACCCGGGAGGCCTCCACATCCTGGCCGTTGACATTGACCTTGAAGCTCTTTTTAAATTCCGGCAGGCTCTCGACATCCATTTTGGCCGCCGGTCCCGTTGTGGACTTGCGGACCTCGATGATATCATTGCCATGGAGCTTCGCATGAATGTCCGATGTCTGACCGTTCAACAGGATCTCGGCGGATTCGCCGGGTTTGCCGCGCACGATCCGCTCTTTGCCGTTGATCGTAAACACCAGATCCTTGCCCCGCTTGGGGAAGAGATCTTCATTCGGGAAATCCACCTGCATCGCGACATCGGCGATGGACAGATTGCCGTTGTCGTAGAGCTTGATCTGTTCACCGTTGAAATTGACAAAGACAAAATTGTTGTTGGAGGCATAGTAGCTCATGCAGATACCGAGCGGCGTGACCATCCGGGAGTCCCGTTCGATCCCGTCATTCTGCATGAAGACGATCTCCTTCATGACCTCCTCGCCCCGCAGTGCGACACGCTCCTCCGGCAGATCCATGCTCTTGGCGATCGCTTCCGCATATCCGGGGATCTTTCCGCCGCCGCCGACGATGAAAACGGCGCTCACCGGCTTGTCACCGTTGAGTCTGCGGATCTCGGCAGTTACCTGATCGGCCATCTCCTGGATGGTGGGCTGCAGCACCTCCATGATCTCTTTGGAGGAAAGCGTCTTGTCAAGGCCCATGATATCGGTGTAGGAAACCTCTTTTTCCTCGCTTGCTTTGACCTTGATCACATCACCGGTATGGAAATCCACCAGGCAATGGCGTGCCACCGCTTCGGTGAGGTGATCTCCGGCGATGGGGAGCATGCCGTAGGCAATGATCGTCCCGTCGTCCGTGATACAGATATCCGACGTACCCGCGCCGACATCGACCAGAGCGAGATTCAACATCCGGAATTTCTCCGGGATCGCCACCTCGATCGCGGCGATCGGCTCCAGCGTCAGATTGGCGACCGTCAGATCGGCGCGCTCGCAGGCCTTGTACAGACCGTCCACGACGTCATCGGGAAGGAAGGTTGCGATGAGGTCGACAGAGACCCGGCCGGCATCATGCCCTTCCAGATTGGCGATATGATAATCATTCAAGTAATAGTGCATCGTCGAATAACCGACGAGATAATACTTTAAGTACTCTCCTTCCTGCTGCTTAAGGAATTCGGCGTAGGCCTGTTCCACGGCCCCGGATTCCAGATGATAGACGTCCTCATTGGTGATCGTGTGACCATCGGGAAACTCCATCGTATAATGAGTCTGAACTGTTTTCAGGACACGTCCCGCGGCAGCGATACAGACATCCGTCAGATTGATGCCGGTCGCCTCCTCCAGGTCATTTTTGACCTTTTTGATCGTCCCCGCCACTTTCCCGATGTCATGGATCTGTCCGTCGAGCATGGATCTGGTCTCATGTTCCCGCATTCGCTGCGCGACACAGTAAAACCTGCCGTTCTGCATGTAGCCGACGGTACCGACCACGCTCCGGGTCCCGAGATCGAGACCGAAGACGACATTTTCATTTCGCTGTTCTTTTCGTTCCACCGATGTGCTCCCCTAATACCCTGTCGATCTGTTTCTTCGTCTCTATCATATCATCGCCGTTGTCGATGACGACGGCGCAATGTGCGCGATATTCCTCTTCCGACAGCTGTCCCGCCAGGATCTCATCGATCCTCTCATCCGAGTAGCCGCGGGATTCCTTTAACCGCCTGCGTCTGATGTCCACATCCGTATGGATGTACCAGAGCTCATCCACGATCTGCTCATATCCGTTTTCGATCAACAGTGCCGCTTCCACAAATACAAAATCCAGCTTCGCGGCAGCCCGCTCTCTGTCGATGATCCCACGGATCCGTTCGTTGACCGCCGGATGAAGGATGGCATTCACGCTGCTTCTGACCGAAGGATCCTCATAGATCTTCCGGGCCATCCGCGCCGGATCGATCTCGCTGTCTTCCCCCAATACCTCAGCCCCCAGGAGATCCACCAGCGCATCATAGCAGACTTCCCCTCTTTTTCGCAGCTTCGCCGCTTCCGGATCGGCGTAGATCACCAGACAGTAATACTTCTGTTCGATATATTTAAGGCACGCACTCTTGCCGGCGCCGACACCGCCGGTCACTCCGATCACCAGGGGCTTCATTTGGCTTCAAACCAGTCACTGCCGGTGTGGCATTCCGCGATCAGAGGCACGGCAAGCTTCGCGGCTCCGGTCATCTCCTCTTCCAGGATCTGACAGATCCGCTCCTTCTCTTCCGCAGCCGTCTCGATCAGAAGTTCATCATGGATCTGCAGGATCAGCCGCGACCTCAGGCCTTCCCGTTTTAATCTCCTCCATACCCGGATCATGGCGATCTTCATGATATCCGCCGCGGTACCCTGGATCGGCGCATTCATGGCCACGCGTTCCCCGAAGGAGCGCTGCATGAAATTGCTGCTCTTAAGCTCCGGTATCGGCCGCTTCCTCCCGTAGAGTGTCTCGGCATAGCCGCACTTTTTTGCCACGGCCACCAGGCCGTCCAGATAGGACTTGATCCCGGGATAAGTCGCAAAATACTGCTTGATATAATCTGCGGCTTCCGAGCGGGAGATGTCGATGTTCTGGCTGAGTCCGAAGGAGCTGATCCCGTAGACAATACCGAAATTGACCGCTTTGGCATTGCGGCGCATGAGCGGTGTCACCTCTTCAAACGGGACGCCAAATACCTTGGACGCGGTGATCGCATGGATATCACGGCCTTCCCGATAGGCTTCGATGAGCGTCTGATCGCCCGACATCGCCGCCAGGATCCGCAGCTCTATCTGTGAGTAATCGGCATCCGCAAAGAGACAGCCCTCCTCGGGCACAAAAACCTTGCGGATCTCTCTCCCCAGCGTCGTCCGCATCGGGATATTCTGGAGATTCGGGTCGGAGGAACTGATCCGTCCGGTTGCCGTGACCGTCTGATGAAAGGTCGTGTGGATCCGTCCGTCTTCTCCGATAAAGCCCTCCAGACCGTCGGCGTAAGTGGATTTGAGCTTGGTAAGTCCACGGTATTCGAGAATATCACGAACGATCGGATGTTCCTCGGAAAGCTTCTCGAGAACATCCGCAGCAGTCGAATAACCGGTCTTGGTCTTCTTGCCGCCGGGCATTCCCATCCGCTCAAAGAGGATCTCACCGAGCTGCTTCGGGGAATTGATATTGAATACTACCCCCGCAGCGTTATGGATCGCCTGTTCCAGTTCGCTGATCCGGGATACCAGTCGGTCCCCGTAGGCGCGAAGCTCTTCTCTGCGAACCCGGATCCCGATCCGCTCCATATCATACAGGATATAGGAAAGCGGCATCTCGATCTCTTCAAAAAGCGTCCACATCCCGCTTTCCTTAAGACGACTCTCAAGGATCGGCGCCGCCAGCCGGTTCATCTGCGCGATCTGCCCCGCATAGTTCATTGTCTTATCGGGATGGGCGGCATACGGATCCTTGCCGAAGACCTGGGTCCTTAAGGGGATCGGCGACAATCCGCAGGCTGACGCGACATCCTCCGGCATGATCTGCGCATTTAACGGGTTGAGAAGGTAAGACGCAATGGCGGTATCAAATATCTGCGGTACGGTGTCTTCCCTCTCCGGATCAAAACAGGCGGGGCGATAAAGCCCATAGGATTCCCCGCTCCGAAACAGCACCATCCTCTTCTTCTCAGACAGTGCCGTCAGAGCGCTGTCCAACATCTCAGCGCTGATCCCGTCTCCGATGGACGCCGCGTAACAGACATCCTCCGCACAGAATGATACGGCAACGGGGATGATGTGATCGTTATCCCGATCGCACAATATCGATATACCGATATAATCGGAGGCAGACTCTGAAACGGTCCGCATCGCCTCGCTAAAGGCGGATCCGTCCGGGAGGGCCTTCACTTCGACGGCCGCGGTCTTTCCGGTGGAAATCTCTTTCTGGCCACTGTCGGAAGAAAAGCGTGACAGGAGATTCTTAAATCCCAGCTCCCGGTAGATCTCGTAGGCAGCAGGGGTGAAATATCCCTGGAAACCGCCTTCCGGGAGTCCGGCGGCGGAAAGATCAAATACAAACGGTGCGTCAAGATCAATGGTCGCCAGTGTCTTGGAGAGGTCATAGACAGCGCGATTCCCCGCGACGGTCTCCCGCAGTCCCTTTTTCGTGATCTCGTCACTGCGCGCAAAGATCGCATCGCCGGAGCCGAACTGCGCCATCAGATCCCTGGCGGTCTTCTCTCCCACCTTGGGAAGACCGGGGATGTTGTCCGAGGTATCTCCCATGAGGGCCTTGAGCTCGATAAAGCGCTCACCGGACACCCCCCATTCCTCGCGAACGGCAGGTTCATCATAACGGGTAACGGTGGTCTGTCCGCGCACCGTCTTGGGCTGTGCGATGATAATGTGATCCGTGGCTACCTGCAGCAGATCCCGGTCCCCGGAGACGATCGTCACATCCCATCCGGCCTGTTCACTCCTTCTGGCAGCAGTCCCCAACAGATCATCCGCCTCCAGTCCTGCCTGCTCCATGCGGTAGACTCCCATCGCATCGAGGACCTCTTTTAAGAGCGGTATCTGCGAGCGCAGCTCTTCCGGCATCGGCTTGCGCTTGCCCTTGTAGTCCGCATAGATCTGATGGCGAAAGGTCGGAGCATGGACATCAAAAGCCACCGCCAGTGCATCCGGTTTTTCTTCGTCGATAAAGCGAAATAAAATATTCAAAAATCCGTATACTGCACCGGTGTGCTTCCCCTCTGCATTTGTCAGGTCCGGAAGACCGTAAAATGCACGATTGATGATGCTGTGTCCATCGATGAGAAGAAGCTTTCCTGTCATTCCTTCTTACGCTCCCATTAAAGGATCAATACAAACATGGCGATCACAACCACCGCCACCAGTGCCAGGATCACGGCACCGATCGAGAGTCCCGCCATGCGTTTCAGTCTCATACGCCTTGCCAGCTTAAGCTTTGCCGCGCCGATCATGCGGTCATATTCGTGACCGAGATGAAAATTCCTGCCGTCCTCCAAACGCATGAGACCCATGCGGATGAGCAGGCGTATCGTCAGTTCCTCCCTGCATTCCGGGCAGGTCTCGGTGTGATGGAGGAAGGAAGCCAGCTCCTCGTCGCTCAACTGATCGTCAAAGAAATCCTCGATCTGATGCTCAAAGCTTTTGCACTCAACCGCCTCCATGCCGGATCAGCTCTTTGAGCTTAAGAGCTCCTCATAGGCCTTTCGGGTCAACATGACATATCCCGCTTTTTCCATGGTCTCGGGATCGACCGACGCAGGATCCTTGAAGGATTTCACATGATACTCGTTTTTCAGGATCGCCTGCGGCGAAAAGACATCCTCATTCTCTTCTCCGACCAGCATCACGGTCTCCCGATACGGCGAAAAATCCGTCTCACTGTGCGCAAAATGTCCGGGAAGCGCCTCCCCGGGTTCATACTCCGGCACCTCGGAGGTGTCTAAGAGCTTCTCAAATTCCTCCTGGGAAACCGGTTTGGAGAAATAGAATCCCTGGATCGAGTCGCAGCCGATGCTCTTTAAGAAATTATACTGTTCCTCCGTCTCCACTCCCTCTGCGATGGTCGGGATGCACAGCCGGTTGGCCAGCCGCACGATCGCTCCCAGCATCGCCTTGCCGCGTTCACTGGTCTCGATATCAAAGGTGAGTCCGCGATCGATCTTCATAATGTCGACCGGCATATCCTTTAACACATTGAGCGAGGAATAGCCGCTCCCGAAATCGTCCATCAGGATGATGAAACCCTTTTTCCTGAGATTGAAGATCGTCTCAGCCAGCTGCTGCTGCAGATTCTCATCGATATAGGCGCTCTCCGTCACTTCGATATGGAGATAGTTGGGATCGACCTCGTATTTTTCCACCAGGGAAAGCATATGGTCCGTGAGCTTCGGGTTAAAGATATCCTGCCGTGACATATTGACCGAGATCGGCACCACCTGCTTGCCGGCCTTCATCCGTTCGTGGAGGAAGGACAGCACTGCCTCCCACATACAGGCATCCACACTGGCAATGAAGCCGTTCCGCTCCATGGCCGGCACAAATTTGCCGGGCTCCAGGAGACCGCGCTCCGGATGCTTCCACCGGACCAGTGCCTCTGCGCTGACCAGCTTCTGCGTGCCGGACTGAAATACCGGCTGGAAATAAGGGATAAATTCATGATTCTTAAGCGCTTTGTCCGCATGGGAGATCAATTCCTGCTCCGCGAGCAGGGATTCTCGCAGTACGTTGTCATAGTAGGCGTAACGGCGGACCATGTTGTGCTTGACCGTGGAACAGGCAAGATAGGCCTGTTCAATGATGTCGCTCACTTCGAAATTCTTTTCCGGCACCTCGCAGAAGCCGTAGTGAACGACCACGCGGTAATTGAGATCCATGCCGGCGAACAGCCCGTCCAGATCCTCCACCATCTTGTCCGCATCGATCATCTCCGAGGGGAGACACACCGCGAACCGGTCGGATCCGATCCTGCCATAGGAACCCGGGATATTGTCTCGGAAAAACCCGGTGAAATTCTCCTTGATCGAAGCGGCGATGCGCTTTAATATCGTATCCCCCACTTCTTCGCCGAACATGTTATTGATCGTCTTGAAGCTGTCGATATCGCTGACCGCGATGGTAAAATGCCGCTCCGGATAAGTAGCCAGTACCTCCGCCGTCTGCATGCAGAAGCCCTTCATGTTAAAGATATTGGTCAGCGCGTCATGCTCCACATAGTGCTGCTTGATGATCTTTTCGGGATCCTTGTCGTCGTAACGATGGAAGGTGACGACAAATACCACGGCATCCCCGATGGTCTCAAGCGGCCTCGCATGGATCCGGCATCGCATATATCCGCCGTCGATGAGCCTGATCTGGGCATCCATCGCGACATTGCGCTTCTCCTTCGCCGCTTCGCCGAATTCCCGGTTGACGCGCAGTTTGTCCTCCGTAGCGATATCATCGAGGTTCCGGATGTCATGATCTCCGAATTCAATGGCGTCGTGCGTGATGCCGGTCAGATCGTAGTACTCCTGGTTCGCACAGATCACATCGATGGTCTGTTTCCTGCGATCATCGATTGACACAAAGGCAGCGCAGGGAAAAGCCTGCAGCATTTCCTTGTAATACTTCATTTTTTCTGCCGATATCAATTCACTCATCATACAGCCCCCAATTGACCGACAAAAAGACATAGTCCGTTTTATATTAGCAGAAAAAAGCGGATTCGGCAACGAAAAAAAAGCCGCTGTAAAAACGGCTTTTTTAAATATGGGCGCAACGGGGCTCGAACCCGTGACCTCCCGCGTGTGAGGCGGACGCTCTCCCAGCTGAGCTATGCTCCCGAACGACATTGCCTAGTGTAGCACAGGCGTCTGAAAAATGCAAGTTAAATCTCTTTCATCGCCAGAATACCCAGAGGAAGACGTAGGCCGCGATGACGGCCGCGAGGGTGAAGGGGATGCCGATACGGGCGAAGCTCTTGAAGCTGACCTCATACCCCTCCTTGCGCAGCATGCCGACCCCGGCGATATTGCAGCTGGCCCCCACCGGAGTGATGTTGCCGCCTAAGGTGGCGCCGCAGAGAAGGCCGAAATAGAGAAGATAAGGCTCGATCCCCATGACGATCGTCAGGCTCTGCAGTACCGGCAGCATGGTGGCGACATAGGGGATATTGTCGATAAAGGCCGAGATCAGGACGGAGCCCCATACGACAATGGTAAAGAGGAGGAAGACATTGTCCCCGCCGGCGGTGGCGATCAGCTGCGCCAGATCATCAATGACACCGATCTCGGTGATCCCGGCGATCACGGCAAAGAGGCCGGTCAGCAGCAGCATGGTATCATAATCGAGGTTCTTAAGGACGCGGATGACGCGATCCTTGTCGTGATCCTTGGCGTATTCCCACACAATACCGATGATGCCGCACGCCATGCAGATGACACCGTTTGTGATCTCCGGCTTATTCGGGATAAAGGAGGCGATGACCAGAAACACCACGTGAGCGATCATCATGATGGTAGGGACATAATCGTTGACCGTCGTCTTTTCATCGGAGGACACCGGCTCTCTGTCCTTGCGGAAGAGGAACATCATGATCGGGATCGTGAGGATCGCCCCCAGCTCTACCGCGAAAAAGATGCCGGGTTTGCCGTGCATCCAGAAGAAATCATTGAAGTCCATCCGGGCGTAAGACGCCAGCATGATGGAAGTGGTATCGCCGACCAGGGTGGCCGCTCCCTGCAGATTGGAGGAAACGGCGATGGAGATGATCATGGCCACCGGGTTGATCTTCAGCTTTTTGCAGACCGCCAGACCTACGGGCGCCACCATGAGCAGGGTCGCCACATTATCGATGAAGGCGGAAATGATGCCGGAGAACAGGGACATGAGGATCGTCACCCACATCACATTGGGGGAAAGCTCCAAAAGCTTATCCGCTATGAGATTGGGCATCCTGGAATCAATGAAATAATCAACCAGCAGTAACGTCCCCAGGATCATGAGGAGCACGTTCCAGTCGATGGCGGTCGGAAGCTTGGAGATCGGCAGGATGCCAAGGATCAGAAAGATCCCGGCCATGATCAGTGCTGTGATCGCGCGGCGCTTCGGTACCGCGATGAGCAGCACATACATCGCGATAAACAGTACGATTGCAACGATTTTCATACCATTCTTCCCCCTAATTCATCGTTCATCGGGCTTCAAGCCCGCAGCCGCCTTGATCGCGACTTTATTTTCATACATCAGATCATCCGCCTCCGACAGAAGCGCATCCAGATCATAATTGCCCTCGCCGTACGTCATGCCGCAGGCGATCACGCAGGGGCGTTCCCGATCCGCATTGGCCGCATCGAGTCCCGCCTGCCATTTGCTGCGGAGCGCCTCCGCCTCGTCCCTGGACACGTTGGTCGCGACGACCAGGAATTCATCTCCCCCCATGCGGAATCCCATGACGTTGCCGGCTGTTATGGCGCGGATACTCTGCGCGGCCTGTACCAGCAGGAGATCTCCTGCTTCGTGTCCCTCCTCATCGTTGACCCGCTTTAAGAAGTTCAGATCCATGTTGAGGATGGCGATCCGCTCGGGATGTCCGAAAGCCTTCTCCTTAAGGGACAGATATTTCCCCTTATTCAGGAGTCCCGTCAGGGAATCATGCTCACTGTCGGAAATGATCCGTTCCCGCAGAAGACAGTTCTCGATGTAGAGACGGATCATATTATACACCGAGATGTTCCGGAAGTATTCCTCGTTAAAGGCCCTGCTCCGCTTCAGATAGACTGCACAGTGCTGCCCCTGCATGTCATCACTTAAGAAGCAGTACCAGCCGTCCACCAGATCAAACCGCCTGCCGTCGAGCATCTTCTTCGTGCTGACGGTATTATTGAGGACCTCTCTGTAATAATCCCCGTCGTAATGGACCCAGAACGTCTTATCATCCTCCAGGGTTAGATACAGGACCGCTTCCGTCCCTCCGCAAAAGTTCGCCAGATCAGCAAGACAGGATTCATAAGGCTGGGAGAGCCTTGACATGATATGGCTCTGAAAGTCGGCAATATCGGCGATCTGTCTGGAATAATTCGAAATATCCTGAAACAGACTGGCGTAGTCACTGACATCGGAAAAGAGATGACACTGAAAAAGCTGATGATCCATCCGGACCGATGAGGTCTCGATGCGGAAATAGGTCTTTTTCTGGGTATCCGTAAACTCCCAGGACATATTGTCCTCATTGATCGAAGGTCTCTGATCCAGAAAGGACAGTTTGGATTTCTCCGAGAGGCTGATACGGGGATCCTCGTAGATCAGTTCTCCGGCCTCATCAAAGACCATCACACCGCCTATGCGGTTCTTCACGAATGACTGGATGATTCTGTCGATATCTACCATCCCTCTGATCTCCTTCCTTCTGTCCTCTTCGGTTCATTTCGATTCGTTTCCGCATCGGCGCTTCCCCGATAACGGTTCCTCCTCTGGACCCTCATGATAAATACACGGATCAGACATCCGATCGATAACAGACTGCCCGAGTATAATCCTGTATATTTTACTCCCTTTCGCAAGTAAAAAAAATCTATTTCACGGAATTTTCCGATTTTCGTACCCGATCGCTTATCTGACACCCCTGCTGAGGACAAAAGAAAACGGAGAAGCTGTTGTCGAAGGTAAACCCCATCGCGATGGATGTCTCTGCCTGCGCATTGCTTTCGGTCAATGTGGTTTTGCCTGCATCCACGTGAGCGAAGATGCCGATACTGAGCTTTTTCATAGGTTCATATACTCAAAATAATCAAAATCCGCAGGGGTTCTTCCGCTGCTTGCCCCACTTAACGCATAGATGCCCACAAGGGTACCGGTATGACGTTTCGGATCATCGGGCACACCTTCATCGCAGAGGTATACGCAGTTGTTAAGGGTACCTGCGCATATCCAGTCAGATTCAAGCCCGGCAGGACATATGGTCACAGGACTGTAATAAAAGGTTCTGGTCAGATGATCCACAACAACCTTCAGCCTTATGGGCCCATCGGGAATGTCATGGACAGTGGCTGTGATCTCCTCTCCGTGATTGCGGTTTATCACAAGTCTCAGGCAGCGGCCCCTGTCATATTCCAGAGACAGCCGCGCATATGTGGCTGTGGAATAGTAACACACAAGCCCGGCCTGCTCTCCTGCTTTGGAGGGGTTAAAATCCACAAGGGTCTCCGCCCTGTAGCAAAGCTCCTCTTCTCTTCTTACGAATATGTTTTCAGCCTTAAGATCACTCAAGAATCCCTCTGAGGTATAAATCCTCATCCACCCCGGGCGCTCCGACAAAGAGTAATCGTTTTTGACGGGATTCCTGACGAATTCCCAGTCAAGTCCGATTACCTCCGAATCAAAATCGTCTCTATAAGGATAGTCGTAGCCTCGGCGGTAGATTGTTCCATCCGGATGCATGGAAATAATATCCGGAGCGATATTCACAAGGCTCGGCCCCTTGCCGTAATTAATCAGCGGCCAACCGTCATCGGTCCATGTAACCGGCTCCAGGGCGGTCTCACGGCCGATGGTTGTATAGTTGCCCATATTGGGTCTTCCGCAGAGATAATATACCCACCAGCCTCCGTCAGAATCCTGTATGAACTTGCCGTGTCCGCATCTCTGAAGAGGCGCAGCGGGATCGGTCTGCCTGAGAGTCGGGTTGTAGGGTGATGCTTCATATGGTCCCAGAAGATTTCGGGATCTGCCGATGTTGATACCATGTCCGTAGCCTGTTCCGCCCTCGGCCACTATGGCGTAATAATATCCGTCCTTTTTCAGCAGATGGGGGCCCTCGGTGCACCTCTCTCCCGTGCCCGGCCATACATGGATCTCTTCGCCCGTAACATGGGTCAGATCATCGCTTAGGGGAACCAGATTGATCCCCGGACTTATGAGCATATACTTTTTTCCGTCATCATCGATAAAAAGTGAGGGATCTATATTATCCACCTCTATCCATACCGGCCCGGAATAAGGTCCCTCCGGCTTATCGCTTGTTACTATAAGCTGCCTCCGAAGAGGTCCGCTGCCGTCTCCCAGCTTTCCGTTCAGCCTGAGAGTGGCCATTATCACGAAACGGCCATCCACATACGATATGTCAGGGGCCCAGATACCGTGTGAATCCTTAATCTCCGAAAGATCCAGGTAATCCGGATCTGTTATGGCATGTCCTATGAGTTCCCAGTGTATCATATCCGTGGAATGACTTATGGGTATAGCCGGGAAATACTGGAAGGATGAATTGACCATATAGTAATCGGATCCCACTCTGACCACCGACGGATCAGGGAAAAATCCCCTCTTCACCGGGTTGTGATATATATTATGAAATTGGGGATTCTTTACCGACATAAAGCCGCGTGTCACCCGAGATACATTCGCAGATACACTTCCGGATAATCCAGATAATACATCATTTTGTCCTGTCAAGGAAGTATCCGAACACTCCGATATATATTCATTCGCACAGAACACTCCCAGCTTATTACCAACCCATCTTCCGGGCATGGCTTCACCACTCCAGCCTGTCTTCATATGGATACGATCAGTTCCGTAGAGGATACTTATCTGTTCCCTGTTAAACAAGCCTGCTTCATTTGGGATCTCCCTTCTGCCGGATCCCTCCACCAGTATCCTTATAAACACACTTATGTCAGTCTCGATTTCATCTATGATAAGGGATTTTTCCTCGGTATGATCCACAAGTATCTTACCGAAATGCTGTACACCGGTAACGGCGCATACTTCGACCTTCCCCTCTTTTTTCCTGAAAGTAAGGACTCCGTAGGAGGTACCAAGGGCTATCACTCCTGCTGTGTCTCCCAACCGCAACCCCGAGATATCCAGTTCCAGATCAAAAGCGAATTCAGGTGCAGGCCATTTGATAAGCCTGATATTGGGAATATCCCCATAGACCGTATCCTTATAAACCGGATAAAGCATAAAGTCCCCGGAACCCGGGATCTCATCTCCATTCCCATCGGACCCGGAAGCTCCCTCAGGATATCCGATCCAGTCATCCTTGGGATTGGCATTCCACTGCCAGTGAGATGTATCTGTCCGGTTTATGGAATCTGTATGCTGCTCAGAGACACCGTCTGCATTATCGATACTATCGGCGGAATCGGTATCAGAACCGGATGTCGATCCACCGGGAACCGGCAGCTCACCTGACAGAACGGGTACACCATAATCCTCACCCTCAACTCTTTTTCCGATTATGGGCCAGTCCTTCTCCCATTCCATAGGCTGCAGATGGACGATCCGGCCTGCGGCATATACATCCTGAAAATGCAGGAAATAATCCCTGCCATCATTCCCGGGGGTATCGATCCACGCTCCCTGATGAGGGCCGTTTACGGGAGTAGCTCCCTGTCGCATAACAACTCTGTATTCATAAGGGCCGAAGATATTCCGGGATCTCAGAACCGTCTGCCAGCCGCCCTTTACACCCCCTGCCGGGGCGAAGATATAGTACCACCCGTTTCTTTTGTATAATTTAGGTCCCTCTATGGTTACCTGATCATTTTCGTTTCCGTCGAAGATCTTCACCTCTTCGCCTGTAAGTCCCATACCGTCCGGCTGCATCCTGACCATATGGAGGACACTCTTATAGCCTATGCGGCTTTTGGCCACACCAGCCACCAGATACGCCTCACCGTCATCATCCCAGAAGGGACAGGGATCTATCCAGCCTGCGCCCTCTCTAATGCACACCGGATCAGACCACCTGCCGTATGGATCTTCGGCGGTACACATATATATACCCTCATCCGGCATGGGAAAGCATACATAAAAAAAAACGTCATGGTAACGTATGGATGGCGCCCATACGCCACAGCCATGAACAGGCTTATCATATCTCTCACCCGGAAGTCGATCCAGCACGTAATTGATGAGCCTCCAGTTAACCATATCTCTGGAGTGAAGAACAGGTATCCCCGGCACATTGGAGAAGCTTGAGGCGATCATATAATAATCGTCTCCGACTCTTATGGCATCGGGATCGGAATAATCCGTATACAGGATCGGATTACAGTATGTATGATCAGGATTCTGTGCATTCCATATTTTATTCATATTCTCTGTCCTTATTTCATGGATTTAGTTGGATATGGCTGGATTTTACATAAAACCTGAGTTCAATGCATCCCTGCTTTTTCATTAAGCGTCGAATTTGTACCCGACACCCCAGATGGTGCGGATCAGTTCGCCCTTGGCCCCCATCTTGCTGCGCAGCTTCTTGACGTGGGTATCGATGGTGCGGGCATCACCGAAATAGTCGTAATTCCAGACATGATTGAGGATCTTTTCACGGTCCAGCGCAATGCCGCGGTTTTCCATGAAAAAGGTGAGAAGCTCGAATTCCTTGTAGGAGAGCTCGATCTCCTGCGAATCGATGGTGACGGAATGAGCCGCCTTGTCCACACGGATCCCGGCCGCTTCCAGCACCTCCTCGGCGCCGCCGGTCCTGCGAAGGATGGCCGAGATCCTCGCCACCAGGATCTTAGGGCTGAAGGGCTTGGAGATATACTCATCCGCCCCTTCCGAGAAGCCCTGCAGCTCGTCCTGTTCCTCTCCCCTGGCGGTCAGCATGATGATCGGCACGGTCTGATCATAACGGCGGATCTCCCGGCATACCTCATAGCCGTCACGCCCGGGCATCATGACATCCAGTACGACTAACGCGATCTCAGACTGCCTCTCAAAGAACAGATCGAGCGCCTGATTGCCGTCTGCCGCTTCGATCACCGGATAATCATTTTTGACCAGAAAGTCGCGCACCAGCTTGCGCATCCTCTCCTCATCATCAGCGATCAGTATCTTCTGCCGTTCCATCGGGTTCCTCCGCCGTCAAATGAAGCTCCAGTTCCTTTTCCCTGATCCTTCTCTCCCGCTCTTTGAGATCCTCCGCCCAGGAGGAATACTCATTCGTGACATTGCGACGATAATTCAGGATGTTGTCCATCTTACTGGTATAGGAGATCACAAACATCCCGATCACCAACAGGATCAGGATCACATTGAGGATCATCGAAAAACGCCCCGGTCTGACTTTGGCATTTTCCTCCGGTGTTTCCGCGATCCGCTCCTTCGTCCGGTAATCTCCGGGGAGTCTCCGTCTGGTAATGGGGACGGGGATCGGGATCGGGGAGAGCTCATCCGGAGCCATGCCCTGATCGATCAGCATCCCGCGCAGTTCCTGCAGATATTCCCAGCCGACCGGCGTGGAGAATAAGTGATTCTGAAGGGATTTCTCATACAGCGGGAGCACATTGCCGTCTCTGGCACCTTTCAGATATTTGTTCAGATGATCGATCCGAACGATATCCGTCCGGGCCGCCTCCGCATCCTCCGAGATGAGGAACCGGTACCCGCGGACAGTTAAGAGCGCTTCCGTATCCCCGTCATCCTCGGAGAAGGCCGCATTTGCATTCTCATTGGCAACCGCAGCGCGGGACGCATCATCCCGCGCCAGGATATCGTCATGCATCACACGGTTCATGACCGCACCTCACCCGCCGCCAGAACGATCACGCTGCGCATGGGGACCCGGATCTCCTCCTCGAGCAGAAGCTTCGGGACCCTCCGGTAATATCTTCCCTCCTCATCACCGGTGGATACACAGAGGAACCAGTGCTCCGTCCCGGGAAGGGGCGGGGTTTTGATCACGGCATCCTCCCAGTAGAGATTCAGGATGATGCAGATGATGTCATCTCTCTCGATCTTCTCATCATAGCCTGCATAGCAGATACATACCTGCTTTGTCTCCTCTGTCACGATCGCAGGGCGTCCGTCATTGCCGATGATCGTGACTAACGGCAGGCCGCACAGAGACTGCGGCAGATCCCTGCGGATCGCGGGATGCTTCTTGCGAAAATGGATCATATTCCGGTAAAAGTTGTAAAAATCCCGGTTTTTGTCAAGATACGACCAGTCGAGCCAGGAGATCTCGTTGTCCTGACAATAGGCGTTGTTGTTGCCGAACTGCGTGTTGCAGAATTCATCCCCCGCAAGGATCATCGGGGTACCGCGGCTGCACATGAGGACCGCGATCGCATTGCGCATGAGGCGGTAGCGCAGCGAAAGGATCGCGGGATCATCCGTATCACCTTCCACACCGCAGTTCCAGGAATTATTGTCATCCGCACCGTCCGTGTTATTCCAGCCGTTTGCCTCATTGTGTTTGGTCTGATAGGAATACAGGTCATACAGCGTAAAGCCGTCATGACAGGTGATGAAATTGACGGAAGAAGCATATCCGACGTACTGGGTGTGGTACATATCGGTGGAACCGGTGATCCGCTTGACCGCATCCGGCGCCTTCCAGTAATCCCCCTTCAGGAACTGCCTCAGATCATCGCGGTATTTGCCGTTCCATTCCGCCCAGCGATGCCAGGCCGGGAAGCTTCCGACCTGATACATTCCGCCTGCGTCCCAGGCCTCTGCGATGAGTTTGACGCCTGCCAGAAGCGGATCATAGGCCAACCGCTGAATGAGGGGCGGATTCTCCATGGGAGATCCATCCTCATTGCGCCCTAAAATACTGGCCAGATCAAAACGGAAGCCGTCAACGCGATAATCCTCCACCCAATAGCGCAGGCACTGGGCGATCATCTCCTGTACCAGCGGCTGATTGCAGTTCATGGTATTGCCGCAGCCGCTGAAATTGTAGTACTTCCCTTCCGGCGTGAGCAGATAATAGATGTTGTTGTCGAACCCTTTGAAGGAAATAAAGGGTCCCATCTCATTGCCCTCGGCCGTGTGATTGAACACAACGTCCAGGATCACCTCGATATCATTTTCGTGAAGCTTCCGGATGAGTTCCTTAAGCTCCACCCCCTCATGGGTCAGTGCATCCCTGGCCGCATAGCTCGTATTGGGGGCAAAGAAGCTCACCGTATTGTATCCCCAGTAATCCAGGAGGCGCCTGCCGTTGACATAACGCTCATTCATCGCCTCATCGAATTCAAAGATCGGCATGAGCTCGATCGCGGTGACCCCGAGATCCTTGAGGTAATCGATCTTTTCCATGATCCCGTGAAAGGTTCCGGGAAACGTCACGCCGGAGGTCGGATCGATCGTAAAGCCCCGCACATGCATCTCATAGATAACAGTATCTTCCATCGCGGTATTGGGAAATTCTTCCGCATTCCAGGTGAAATTATTCTGGACGACACGGGCGCGATACCCCTGTCCGGTAGGATTGCCGGGTTCTCCCCAGTTGCGCTGGCCAGCGATGCAGCGCGCATAGGGATCCAGCAGAAGATGCTTTTTATCAAAGAGGAGACCGCGCGCAGGATCCCAGGGCCCGTCGACACGATAGCAGTACTCGATATCACTGACATCCAATCCGAATACGATCATGGAAAAAACTTTTCCGATCCGGTAATTATCCGGGAAGGGGATCTCGGCATAGGGCTTCTTATCCCCCCGATGATACAGGACGAGGGTGATATGGGTCGCGCCGTTGGAATAAACCGTGAAATTGACTCCGTCAGTCAGCGCCGTGGCGCCGTTCATATCATAGAGACCGGGCCGCACACGGAAGCCGCGGATCTCATCCAGTGCCAGGACCTGTCTGGGATTTCCGGGATCTTCCATCTTACTGACACGGTGTTCCTCGATAGGACGATTCTTCTCTTTTGTCTGATCCAGCTCGCGCATGGGACTCCTTTGGTTTTGTCTTGTCATTCCTGCCGGAATCGATTATGATGTTTGTTGGTCCTGGATCAATGACCCATTTTAGAGCTTTGACTCCGACATCAATGATAGCGTAATTGCTTTTTTTTTACAAGCATGTGAGACAGGTGGCATATGAAACCCACGGATCCGGAAAACAAGAAGCCTCCCTTTATAAAGAGACACCCGAAACTGCTCTTCTGTCTCTTTATCCTGCTTCAGCTGCTTTTCACCCTCACCTTTCTGCCCGATCGCATGAAGCCGCAGGATCTGTCCTTCGGTCAGGAGCAATTAGTTGCCGAATCGGGCGGGAAGCCTTCGGATCAGCCTGCTTCCTATATCCACAGCTCTGTCAGTACCCATGCCGTCACCACCCGGTATTTTGCTCTTTCGCGCGGGATCTATGATATCTCCGTGGACTATACCACGGATAATTCCTATCGGGAATGCTACTTTGAACTGACAGCCGACGCATTGAGCTCCGACCGCGGAGATGCCGGGATCGTATCCAGTGACAGGATCTATCCCGATGCAGCGGAATCGACCGTTTCCTTCCGCACTTACGTGAATCAACCGAGCGAACAGCTGCATGTACACGCCTGTCTTTCCGAAGATCCAGGCAATTCCTATGCCATCGTAAGCGCCATCCGTATCCACAAGCTTCCCCTCAAAAGCGTGCTTCACGATCTGACGATCTACTTCTTTTTCTTTTCTCTCATCGATCTCCTCCTTATCCTGTTCCTGTTTTTCAGGGAGCGATCGATCCGCTGGTTTCGCCGTAACGGTGTTTCCCTGTGTGCCCTGATGGGGATCGTCCTGGTCGGATGCTTTCCTCTCCTCCATAAGGGAGTCCTGTTCGGGGATGATATCCTCTACCATCTGCAGCGCATCATCGGCATTTCGGAGGGCTTGAGCGGGGGCTCCTTCCCGGTCCGGATCCAGCCGGGGTGGCATGCGGATTACGGTTATGCCGTCGGCGTCGGCTATGGGGATCTCTTTCTGTTTCCTTCCGGACTTCTCCTCCTGCTGGGATTTTCCCCCGCCTTCGCGCTGGAGTTCTACATCTTCTTTATGAGTACTCTTACCGCTTTATTTTCTCTGTATGCCTTTTATCGCATCACCGGAAGCGGAAACATCGCCCTTTGCGGCACCTTTCTCTATACGACCATGGGATTCCGTCTGCACAGTATCTATGCCGGAGAGACCGTCGGAGAGTACGGCGCCTATACCTTTCTCCCACTCATTGTGCTTGGTCTTTGGGAAATCTACCGCGCCAGAGAAGAGGTGACCGCAAAACACGGCATTATGATCCTGTCGGCCGGTCTGTTCTTTACGATCGAGACGCACATGCTCTCAACCCTGATCCTCGGGATACTCATTCCTCTCTTCTGCCTGCTCATGGGGAAGCGGACTTTTGAGAAAAGAGTTCTTTTATCGCTCCTTAAAACCGTGGGGCTGACCGGTCTCCTCTCCTGTTCCTTCCTGATCCCGCTCATCGATTATCTGCTCCATATGCCGATGCGCGGGAGCGGCAAGTCGTGGCTCTGGGATAATGCCCTGGATCCGCTCCGGCTCTTTATCACCTCTACGGATCTGGACCACGTGACAGCCGGCTGGTCGGGTGTCGGGATCGTCGCGCTGCTGATCCTCTTTTTAACGTCAGCGATCCTGGTGGCAGGATGCTTTACCACCATCTCGGGAAGTGTGGCGAAGATCCTGGGAATGGCAGTCTTTCTGCTCTTTCTGTCCACCACCGCCTTTCCCTGGGAGCAGATGGCCACCCATATGCCAAAACTTTACGGTTTTCTCTCAACCCTGCAGTTTCCCTGGCACTTCCTTAACGAAGCGTCCGTTCTGATCGTGCTCCTGGAGGTGTTGTCCATGCGTGCGCTGTTGGACTACGGAGCAAAGAAGCTCGGTCTCAATGCGAGTCTGGTCCTTCTCACCGCGGAGACGATCCTCTGTATGCTGAACTTCATCCAATGCAATCTGTTTTATGAGAATATGGCGAATGAAGCTCGCACGATTACAGCCTACGACTGTCTCCATACCTATTTTGGGGGAGCCGCTGAATTTACTCCCGCAAATGCGGATTACAATGATGATTCCGGGCTACTGTCATTTGTTGACGGTGCCCGGGGGGAGATCAACAGCAGACGCGGCACGACGATCCGCGCCACGATCACAGGCACGGAATCCGGTACGACGGTCATTTTCCCGGAGTGGTGGTACCCCGGTTACCAGGCCGTCACAGACAAGGGGATCCTCCACACCAAAGCCTCCCCCTCTGCCAAGATCCAGGTCAGTGTTCCTCCCGGCTTCCACGGAGAGATCAAGGTTTGCTTTATAGAACCGTGGTATTGGAGGGTCAGCGAACTGGTCACGCTGTTAACGATCCTGTACGCAGGGATCGGTTATTATCAGTATGTCACAGCAGGTTTCCGAAAGAAGCCGAGGATACCCAAGATCAAAGAAAGCCTGCCGTCTTAAAAGCCAGCAGCCCTCGGGAGTCCGTCCATCCGACTCTGCATATGCGCGGAAAAAAACCGGGACGAATCGCTTCGTCCCGGTTTCGATTTGATATCTGTTGTTGATCGCTTTACGCCATACCGGCCTGCTTTGCCACTTCTTCCGCAAAGTTCTCGCTTCTCTTCTCGATTCCCTCACCGGTCTCGAAACGGACAAACCGCTTAACAGAGAGGTTCGCGTTATTGGCCTTGCCGACCTGTGCGATGTACTGGGCAACGGTCTGCTTGCCGTCCTCAGCCTTGACATAGACCTGCTCGTTTAAGCAGATCTCCTTTAATTCCTTCTGAAGGCGTCCGACCAGCATCTTCTCGATGATCTGCTGCGGCTTTCTCTTCTCTTCCGGAAGCTCCTCGTTCTCTTTTAATGCCTGCGCCAGGAGGATCTCCTTCTCATGATCGCGGTATTCTTGGGGAACATCGTTCATGTCGATGTAACGTGCATTGAGCGCGGCGATCTGCATGGCGATATTCTTGACCGCCTCCTTGATGTCATCATTGACCACATCGGTATCTGCTTCCACCAGAACAGAGATACGTCCGCCGCCATGCACATAGGGTACCACGATACCGTGAGAAGCCGTGACCTTTTCAAATCTGCGGATGCTGATCTTCTCGCTGATGACAGCGGTGATCTCGACCAGGGCTTCCTGAACAGTCTTGGAGCCATCCTCAATCCACTTTTCCGCCAGGAACGCGTCCATATCGGCGGCGTCGGAATTGACCGCCTGCCTGGCGACCGCTTCCACGTATGTCTGGAACTTCTCATTCTGCGCGACGAAATCGGTCTCGGAATTGACCTCGACAACCGCCGCTGTGGTATCGTCCTTGACCGCCACACGGGTCAGGCCCTCGGCCGCGATGCGGCTTGCCTTCTTCTCCGCCTTCATCTGACCGTTCTTGCGGAGATACTCCACCGCCTCATCCATATTGCCGTTGGTCTCGGTCAGCGCCTTTTTACAATCCATCATCCCCGCACCGGTAGATTCGCGGAGCTCTTTAACCATTGCTGCTGTGATCGCCATGAAATTATCCTCTCTTTCCTTTGGACCGCTTTGATGCGGCATCTCTTCCTATCGATTGCTGTAAAGATGCTCTGATCTTCAGATCCGATCTGCGTCCCGGTATCCGATCAGGAGCCTGTCGGGGATCACCCGATCAAATCACTCCGCATCAGCAGCAGCGGACTCTGCGGCGGGCTCGGGAGTGACGGTTTCCTCCTCCTTCGGCTCCGTGCTCATCTCACGGCCTTCCTTTGCTTCGATAACAGCATCCGCCATACGGCCCACCAGAAGCTTGACAGCACGGATCGCATCGTCATTGCCCGGGATGACAAAGTCAAGTTCCTCGGGATCGCAGTTCGTATCAACGATACCGATCAGCGTGATGCCGAGCGCCTGCGCCTCAGCGACACAGATCCTCTCCTTCTTGGGATCGACGACGAAGATCGCATCCGGGATCCGCTTCATATCACGGATACCGCCGAGGTTCTTATTTAACTTCTCATATTCCTTCTTCAGTCCGGCAACTTCCTTTTTCGGCAGCACATCAAAGGTGCCGTCCGCCTGCATGCGCTCGATCTCCTTGAGGCGTCCGATGCGGGACTGGATCGTGGAAAAGTTGGTGAGCATACCGCCGAGCCAGCGCTCTGCGACATAGTACATTCCGCAGCGCTCCGCCTCTGCCTTGACAGCATCCTGGGCCTGCTTCTTGGTCCCCACGAACATGATCGTGCCGCCCTGCTCCGCGATCTCAAAGATCGCCTTGTAGGCTTCGTCGACCTTGCCGACCGTCTGCTGCAGATCGATGATGTGGATGCCGTTGCGCTCCGTGAAGATGTACGGTGCCATCTTGGGATTCCAGCGCTTGGTCTGATGACCGAAATGCACACCCGCTTCCAACAGTTGTCTCATGCTTACTACACTCATTTCATTCCTCCGTTTCGGTTGCTCTTCCGCATGCGTATTCCAATTCAGGAAACCGAAATCCCGCACACGTGCAGATTTTGGGCATTTGCCCGGTTACAGTTTCTGCGACACACAGTCGCAAATCAGAATGATAACATATTCAATAAATATTTGCAAGGTTTTCCTCACAAATCATCACGGTAACCTCCGGATCGTTCGGCGATTTCCGGTGTAATGCGTCCTGCGAGTCGGGATGTCGAGCGAAGTGGATTTATCTGGTCAGAACGGAAACGATCGTATCCCAGTCGGCCCCCTCGGGAATGGTCTTGGTGCCGCTGCGCAGGACACGGTCAACATGCCGGTTGCAGAGATATTGATCGAATTCGGATGCGGATTCTACGACCCCCGCCTGTACCAGCAGGGAGGAGATCGCACGGCTGTCCATTCCGCTTACGACAGAGATGGATTTTCCGTTGATGACAGGTTCCGGTTCCGGTGCGGGTTCCGGTTCCGGTGCAGGCGTCGGTTCCGGCGCGGGTGTCGGTTCCGGTGTGGATGTCGGTGTGACTGCTTCCTGCTGGCCGGCAGGTGCAGCCTCTGCCATGATGACAGCGGGCTCCTCCTCTGCAGGTGCCGGTTTCTCATTGGTTGAAGAAGCGGCTGTCGCGGCGGAAGATGCCGCTGTCCCGGAAGCTGTTGTGGCAGCCTGGGCGGAGGAGGATGCTCCTTCGGCCGCATCGCTCTTTCCTGTAGCGGCGGATTTACTCACAGAGGCCTGCGTACTATCCGAACTCCCGGAAACTGCTGCGGCGGAACTCCCGGATCCGGCGTTCTGCCTGTCATCGAGCGATTCAAATACGACACGTTTCGGCACATCGCCGGACTGCGTGACGGTCTTGACGGTCTCACCGGCTGATCCGTCGGCATTGTTGCCGTTATCTCCGGTCATGCCGAGGGTTCCCTGCGCCGCATAATCGGAGAGCACCGTGGAGTCGATCATGCCGAGTTCTCTCGCACGCGCCATGATCTCAGCATCGGATAGTGTCTCCTGCCGTCCGTGTAATGCGATCCCCATGATGATGGCTGTCAGGATCATACCGATCCCCATGCCGCGCAGATAATACTTTAACTTCATGTCCGCCCCTGTTTCCTGGACAGGTCGATGACCAGTCTCACTTCCCCGATCCCCAGACCAAGCTCTCTGGCGATGACCATATTCGATTTACCGGCATTGTGCATCTCGAGGATCTGCCGGTTTTGAGACATCGGTTCTCCGACAGAACGTTTCGGTGCCGTTTTAGCGGTAGAAGGCGTATGATTCAGACGGATCGGTTCCTCTACATCCACTTCATTCACCGGAATTGCGGGCTCCGGTTCCTCGGAAACCTGTTCCACCGTCATCGGGCTGAACCCGGAATCATCCTCTGCCTGTGACATCGGCGAGTAAACCTGCATGCCGCGCACTCTGCGGGGGGCATCTTCCTCTGCGGAGCGAGCCGGTGCTGCCGGCTGTTCCTCCGCCTGCTGTTCCGGCATCTCGGGCGGTACGAGTCGGTCGCTGACTCTCGCGGTCTGCGCGGCGACTTTTGCCCGGGCGGTGGCCGCATCCAGTGTGGCTATGGCATCCTTGGCATCCCGTGCCGTGAGCTCCGCATCGCGAACGGTCTGCTTCGCTGTTTCAGCGGTGCGCGTCATCTCCGTGACCGCATGGGTGAGATTTTTGTGTTTATCGTTCAACATGTCATACATGAAGACGACTTCGTCGTGATTCTTTTTGATGTCGTCCAGAACCGTCCCGGCATATTCGCTGATCTCCATCACCTTCTCATTGGAGATCCGGGAAAGATCCAGCTTGTTGTCATCAATAGCGTCAGCAACAGCATCCTGTGCCATCCCGTCGATCTGACGGCGCACAGACTCATTGAGGGACCGGTCCAGCTTATCCTGTACCAGTTCCTCAATTTCCTCGGTATCCAACTCCGCATTCTTCCCCGCCGGAAGCAGATACCCCAGTACGACCGCCGCAAATCCCAGGACGATCAGGATGATCTCTGTTATGCTGATCATTTCTCTCCTATATCTTCAGATCAAAGGAAGAACGTTTTGCACCGTAAAGCGGTTTACCGCCGGGGCCGATGATCACACCTTCGGGATCCGGCAGCAATTCTTCCTTTTTCTTTTCATCCTTTCTCTTTTTGATCGCTATATATTTGTTCTTTCCTTCTTCCCTTGCGTCAAATTTCTCTTCATTCGCATCATATGCTTCGGTCTGTGTGACCGCGATATGATTCTCTTCCGCCTGCTGTTCGAACTGCGCACTGAGCCTCGTCATATCCGAATAGGCGCGGTTGTCTTCCTCCCCTTTGATCTGGGAGACATCCGTACGAATGAACGTCGCCGTTACATCAACCCGATTGATCGCCATGGAATAACTGAGCCTCCTGTATTACAGCGATGTATAGCGAACATCGCCGCCGTCACTGAAAAACTTCCCGAACTTATACTCTTTCTTAAGAGTCTGGGAAAGAGATCCGATGACGATCTGCGTGCCGGGGTATGCGATCCCGGAAAAACGCACATTTGCCTTTTGCACATCCGACAGCTGTGACTGCAGCTCCTCGATCTCTTTGGACTTCTCCTCCACCTGTGCCTTTAACGCTTTATCCGTGGCGACCAGCTTCTGCACATATTGCAGCTGCTCGGGCGTAGGCTTGAAGCCCTTCTTGAGCTTGTCGGTAAAGCCGGCGATCGTCGGTTCGATCGTCTGCATATTCTTGGCAGCCTGAGCGATCGTCTGCTCAGCCTCCTTGATCTTGGCTTTGAGGCCCGGATTGACGCCGACTTCCACAATGGTGTTGGTCCCCATCTCGGAACCGATCGTCTTGGCAGAGATCTGTTCTGTCGCAGTGACATGTCCGGCGGTGATATTTCCGCGTTTGCCGGATACCTCAATGGTCGTTCCGGAGGTGACCCTGCCCTGTATGATGGACTCCGCGGAAATGCTGCCGACGGAATTGACCTCGCCGTTTTCAATGAACTTGGTGATCAGATTTCGTCCCGCATTGATGACGCCGCGTCCCATCCCGTTCATGCCGCGCTCTAAGATCACATCTCCGCCGGCATTGATCGTCGCGCCTTCCACGATGCCCTTTACCACGATGTTTCCCGTGCATTTCACTTCAAAACCGGCACTTACGACACCAGCCACTTCAACACTCCCGTCATAATCGATATTGCCGGTGGAAACATCCACATTTTCGATCCGCATGACATCGGATACCGTGACATGCTCCCCTTCGAGGATGACATGCCCGGTCTTTGCCGCAAAGAGATGAAGCTTGTCCTCCGAAATCCGGGTGTTCTTGCCGGGATGCAGCGCGAGCACTTTGACCTTTCTTGGTTTGACAGGCTCGGCAAAGATATTCATCCCGTTGTCACCGGGATCTTCTTTGGTGAGAGTCGCCAGCTCATCCCCCTCCGCACAATGATTGATGAGATTCAGATTTCGGTAATCCACGGTACCGTCCGCGTTCATGGCGGGCTTCGCATGCAGATCGGTATTGAAATGATATGTGATCACCGCATCCGTGCCATCCCTGGGCTCCTTGCCTCTTGCGATCTCGATCTCGGTGCAGTACTCCCGTTTTGAGAAAAAGTTCTGCAGATTTTCCTTGTTGATACCGAACAGGATCTTCTTCAGTTTCAGATCGCCCAGCATCTCATTTAAGTCCATCGACCCCGCGCCTTCCATCGGCGGATAGAAATAGGCCGTGGCGGACATCTTATCCTCATCGACGGTCAGGCGGTAACACTCCCGTACCGGATGGATCCGGTCAAGAGAGAGACGGACCGGCTGTCCGTCAGAAGCCTTGACCGCCTTGTCCACCATAATGGATTCGCCCTTGAGCTTATGCATATCAAGATAATCCAGTACCATCTGCGTGGTGACCGGCGCTCCTCCGTCGGTGGGTGCATTGACCTTCAGAAATACACCGTCTGAATTTGCTACAAACTTGAAATATCCGTTCATATGCCCATCCTCTCTAATGGATCTCCGTAAGGATCCCCATGTAGACCCCCAGTTTCTGCTTCATCTTCTGCAATGCCCTGGTGTGTAATTGCGAGATGCGGGATTCTGTGACCTCCAGCACAGCCGCGATCTCCTTGAGCGTCATCTCCTCGTAATAATACATGACGATGACTCTCTTCTCCTTGTCGGTGAGCATCTCCAGTGCCTCGGCCAGCTTCTTTTTGAGTTCCTCCTTTTCGACGGCCTCCTCGGGATGCACAAAGCGCGCATGTTCCGCACCTCGCTCCTCCGGAATATCACTCCCCTGCTCCATGAATTCATTCAGGGAAATGACACCGGTGACCTTCATCTGGCTCTGCCACTCATAGTATTCATCTTCGCTGATCTCGATCCGGGCGGCAATCTCCGCATCCGTAGCGGGCCGTCCGGTCTCGTTCTCGATCTCCCGCATCGCGGTGTCGATCTTTTTCTGACGTTGACGTACGGTTCTGGGGATCCAGTCCATCTTTCGGATCTGATCCAGGATAGCCCCACGGATCCTTAAACTGGCGTAAGTCTCAAACTTCACGTCTTTCATGGTGTCATACTTATCGATGGCATCGATCAGGCCAAAGATACCGTATCCTACCAGATCGTCATATTCGACGTTGAAGCCGAGATACATGCTGAGTCTGCCTGCAACAAGCTTGACGAGAGGCGCATACTCAATGATCAGCTTTTCCCTGATCTCAGCTGATCTCGATTTGCTGTATTCGGCCCAGAGGGCATTTTTCGCCGCATCGTCCATGATATTATCTCAGATCATCTGACAGGAGGCAGATCGCTGACGGGATTGTTGTCACCGTCCAGGACACGATCCGGATTCTGTTCCCGCTCTGCCCGCTGCTCCTCTTCCCGCTTCCTGCGTTCGTTCATCTTGATAAAATACAAAATCATCTGCGTGATCACTTCCCCGAGAAACAGGAACAATACCATCACGCTGATGACAATGATCAGCCAGGTCGCAAAAGGAAAATCCCGCACATATGTGACTACCGCAACGATCGCTGTTGCAGCAAGCATCACAAACGGCGGGATGAGTTTTTCTTTGTTCATATAACCTTTTCCGGTTTTCCGACAGTCTTGATCGTATAGTTGCCGGTCTCCGGATCAAAGACAACCGTCCGGCCGTATGAATCCCCCGTATCCTCCGCCAACAGACGGATCCCCATTTCCTTGAGTTTCTTCTTCACGGCGATGACGTTGCGTTCCCCCACCTTCATCGTAGATGAATTGGTCGACATGGCAAACATCTGCGCTCCGCCTGCGATCTTGGCCACCAGCCTGCTCCTGACCGCACCTGCCTCCGTGACCTTCTTGACCAGTTCCTCGATCCCGGTATCCGCGAATTTCGGTACATGCGTGACACTGGTGATCTCCTTGGAATCCGGCAGCATAATGTGCGCAAGCCCACCGATCTTGGTGACAGGATCACGAAGAGCGATCCCGACACAGGAACCCAATCCCAGCGTAGTGATGGTATCGGGTGACTTGCAGATATTTAAATCAGCCATGCCGACGAGTATTGATTTCCCCATGACAACCGATCTCCTTATCCGGCTCTGCCTATATTATACGTTGATACCCAGTGATGATAAAATCTTGGAATACGAATCAAGATCCGGCAGGAGGATGAAATAGCCGTTCATCTGTGTCTCATCATTAAACTGTGTCTCGATCAGCAGGATGTTATCTCCCATAAGACCAAACTGGATCGCGGGAACCGAAAGGATCGCGCCGGCCATATCTACGGCAACCGCCGGGACCGTGGGGACCATCTTCAGATTCGTCAGCGCTGACAGAGAATTCAGATAGGATCCGGTGATGATATTACCGACCTCACGCAGAGCGGAAAGCTCCATCTCCGAGAACATATCCCCGGACGGCTCCTGCATCATGAGCTTCGCCACGAGATGCTTGGCGCTCTCCATTCCCAGCAGGAACATCATGCTGCCGGTGATGTCGCCCTCCACACCGAGGTAGATGCCGGCCATGATCTGATCGGCACCGCCCATCAGATCTCCGACCTCCTTGAATTCCAGGAGACGTACCTGCGGGACCGACATATCAAGCTTCCCGCCGAGCATCTGTGCTAACGCAGTGGTCGCATTCCCTGCGCCGATATTGCCCAGTTCCTTTAAGATGTCATAGTACTGACTGGACAACTGTTCCATGCTTAAATCAGCCATGTGTCTCTCTCCCTGTATATCAATCCGCTGTCGATGGGTTACTCGGTGGCAAGCAACTGCTTCTCACGATCCTTGTCTCTGCTCTCGAGACTCTCAAGCTCCAGGGTGTTGAGATCCAGGATCGAAACCAGTCCGCCCTCATATTTGCCGACACCGGACAGGAATTCTCCGTGTCGTCTGTCCTCTCCGCGCCGTACATTCTCCACATTGTTGGAATCCAGTGTAAGAACGTGATCGACCTGATCGACGATAAGACCCACCAGATTGCCGTTGCTCATCTTTACGATGATGATACGGGATTTCCCGGTGATCTCGTCCGCATTCATATCCATGATCAGACGCAGACTCATGACCGGCACGATCTCACCGCGGATGTTGATGACACCCTTCAGATAGTGCTGTACCTTAGGAACACGCGTGATCTGCTGCATGCGTACGATATTATCCACAAAACGGATATCAATACCGAACTGCTCCTCTCCGAGACGGATCACGATATATTGGATCAGCTCGCCTACGCTTTCCTTATCGCTTAATTCGTTCATTCCCGTTCTCCTTCCTTGTGATCAGATTCAGACCAGTGCGTTCGTGTCGAGGATCAGTGCGATCTCGCCGTCACCCAGGATCGTCGCGCCGCTGATGAACTTGCACTTGCTGGTGTACTTGCCGAGCGGCTTGATAACGATCTCGAGCTGCCCCAGCATCTCATCGATGACCAGACCCGCCTGCTGATCGCCCTTCCGGACGATGACGACGACCATATTGCTGTTCTCCGGCTGATTGCTCTGCACATCAAGCGACTCGGAGAGCCGGATCAGCGGTGTGACAGAACCGCGGAGATTGATCACTTCTTTATTCTGTACGAGCTTGATCTCATCGGGAGCAACATCCTCGATGATCTGGATCGAATCAAGCGGGATCGCATAGGTCTCGCCACCCACCTTGACCATGAGAGCCTGGATGATCGCCATGGTAACAGGCAGACGGATGATCCAGGTACTGCCCTCGCCGAGCTTGGTGCGGACATCCACTTCACCGTTTAAGGACTCGACCTTGCTCTTGACCACGTCCAGACCGACGCCTCGTCCGGAGATCTCGGAGACGACCTTGGCGGTGGAGAATCCCGCATTGAAGAGCAGTCCGATGATCGCCTTTTCGCTCATCGCCTCGCCCTGTTCAGGAGTAATAACACCTCTCTCGATCGCGCGCTGCTTGACGGCTTCCGCGTCAATACCGCGGCCGTCATCGCCGACCTCGATCACGACATTATTGCCGTCCTGGAAGGCATGCAGGAAGATCTGTCCCGTCTCGGGCTTACCGGCCTTGACACGCTCTTCAGGGGGCTCGATCCCGTGGTCTGCGCTGTTACGCAGCAGGTGCATCAGCGGATCGCCGATCTCATCCACCACGGTACGATCCATCTCGGTATCTTCACCGGTCATGGTCAGCTCCATGGGCTTACCAAGAGCGCGATTCAGATCGCGGATCATGCGAGGGAACTTCTGCGTAACGGAATCGATGGGGACCATGCGGACCTTCATCACCGATTCATGCAGATTGGTGGTGACACTTTCGAGGTATTCGATCTGCTCGTTGACACTGCCGCTGTCACCCTTTTCCGAGGTGGCTGCGGAGATCAGAGAGTTCTTGGCGATGATCAGCTCACTGACGAGATTCATCAGAACATCGAGCTTATCGATATCCACACGGACCGTGCGGGCAATGGCGGGTTTCCCGGCTGCCTTTTTACCTCCCTGTGCGGCGGGCTGCTTGGCGCTTTCCGCCTGCTTGGCCTCATGCTGCGGCGCACTCGCTGCCTGGGCCGCGGGGGCTGCGACGGGAGCGGTTTCTACCGGAGCGGCGGCAGCGGCTTCTGCTGCTTCCGCAGCCTCAGCAGCGCTGGTGACAGCATCGAGATCAAACTCACCGCAATCCACGGAATCGATCTCGGACACATGATTGATCACTTCCTTGACCTTGTCGATCGATTCTTCGGTTGCGATCACCATGCTGAAGGAGAGATCGAACTTCTCATCCTCAATGTCCTGGGTGGAGGGCTCGGAGAGGATCACCTCACCGATCTCTTCCAGGCCCTTAAATACCAGGAAGGCTCGAGCAGCCTTAAGGATGCAGGATTCCTGGATGTTGACGGTCGCTCCGAAGATATTCTTGCCCTGCTCACTGGCATCCTTGATCGAGCTCTTGGCATTATTGTCGAGCTTGATGGTCTTCCAGGCAGGTGCATCCGATGCGGCGTCCGCAGCGGCGGGTGCGGCATCAGCGGCGGCTTCGGTCTTTTCCGACGCCTGAGCGCCGCCACCGCTCTTCCCGGCACGGATATCCGACAGCGCCTTGACGATATCGGCGTACTCCTCCGTACCCTCATCCTGCGTCTCGGAGATCAGGTCGACGTATGCCTGCAGCGCATCGAGACACTTGAACAGGGTGTCAATCATGTCCCCGTTGACCTTGAGCTGACCGGCACGCACATCGGAAAAGACGTCTTCCATGTGATGGGTGAGCTCCTGCATGCGCTTGAACCCCATCGTACCGGCCATTCCCTTTAAGGAGTGTGCCGCACGGAAGATCTCGTTGATGCAGTCCTCGTTGGTTGGATCCTGTTCCAGGGTCATGATATTGTCATTCAGACCCTGCAGATGCTCCTTGGACTCATCCAAAAAGACGCCCAGATACTGACCTACATCCATAGTCTTACCCTCCAGTATACAGTGATGTCCTTGCTTCTTATCTTACTCCGACTCGCAGAATGATCTCCTGAGCGATCTCTCCGAGCGGTACTACTACATCGGTGAGTCCGGCCGCCGCAACACTCTTCGGCATCCCGTACACGGTGCAGGTGTCGGCGTCCTGTGCGATCACGTGGATCTTCTTTTTCGCCTTCAGATTCCGGATCCCCTCTGTACCGTCCGCGCCCATACCGGTCATGACCACACAGACGATCTCATCATAGGGCGCATCGCAAAGCGATTCATACATATAATTGGCACAGGGCTTGACGCCCTCTCTCGTCGGCTCATCCGTGTAATGAATGGTGCACTTTCCCAGATGATTGACGATATTCATATGGGCTCCGCCCTTGGACAGATATACCCATCCGTCCTGTAATACATCCCCTTCGGCAGCTTCCTTGACATTGAGCTCCGAGACACTGTTCAATCGCTCAGCCAGCGAAGCCGTAAAACCGACCGGCATATGCTGCACCATGACGACCGGTGCCCTGAGCTTGGCCGGTAACAGCGGAACCACGGACTGTAATGCTCTCGGTCCGCCGGTGGAAGAAGCGATCGCCACGATCCTTCTCCCCGTGATCCTGGATGCATGTTTCTCTGCAAGCTTGGATACCGAATCCGCTGTGCGGATCGAACTGGCGGTGAACACCTTGTTGTCGGGAGCCTTGGATTCCGCCACCGCAAGGAGCGTCGCCAGGAAATTCTTCGAGAACGTATCGGAGCGGCATTCGGAGGTATTGTCCGGCTTGTGGATGAAATCCATCGCACCCAGCTCCAGACAGTCCATGGTGATCTTGGCGCCCTCTTTGGTATCCGTGGACGCGATCATGATCTTGGCGTGGATCTTCTCCTTCTGCAGAGCCTTCAGGAGTTCGATGCCCGACATTCGAGGCATGTTCAGATCGAGCACCACCGCGTCATAGGTCTTCTTCCTCAGTAATTCCAAGGCTTCCAGCCCATCAACCGCCCGATCTTCCACGTGGAATCTCGCGTCGGAATTAATGATACCACTCAGGACACTTCTTATGAGTGCAGAGTCATCGACGATCAGGATTTTTTTCGACATTTTTTCTCTCCTTACCTTGTCAGGTCTGTATTCCGGTCATTATTTCCGTCTGTTCTTCCGCTCTTCCTCGAAGATGAAATGAATGATCTCCTCGCGCTGATCCTCATCGATATCGACGTATTTCGCGCGATGTTCGAACATCCCGGGGTGATTCTCCTTCTCCGTGACTTCCAGAACACGGCTGACGATCTTGTACTCCTTGACGCCTTCTGCGTTACGGAGCTTATAGATACACAGGATGAGACTTCCGGGCTGGTAGCAGTATTGCCCGGTAAAACGGATACCGCCGCCGCTGATATCCGTGATGACACTGGACTCCAGCGGCTGCTGCGGTGATGTGGGGATGTCGAGGCGCTCATCCGCATCGAGCTCCTTGACTTCTTCATCCTCCAGCATCCGGGAAGAAAGATGCAGCGTACAGCTGAAGCGGTAATACTCTCTCCGCTGGAAGCGACGCAGATTACTGGTCAGATCCATCACCAGGATATAGATATTCCCGGTGCGATAGCGGTCTACCACCTTGGAAAGCGCCTGATATAATGTCCCGTTGGAGAAAAAGGTCAGGTTGTACTCCG
The DNA here is from genome assembly GCA_017400305.1 of Lachnospiraceae bacterium. Classification (GTDB taxonomy): domain Bacteria; phylum Bacillota; class Clostridia; order Lachnospirales; family Lachnospiraceae; genus Butyrivibrio. Next base: position 32,793 of record JAFPTK010000011.1, read on the forward strand.
CTCCCTGCGGAAGCAGGACGAGCTTTTCCTGCTCCATCGGCATCATGATCTCAATGCGCTCATCGCTGATGATGTCATTTACCTGAGAGTCGTACTTTTTCTCGGTCTCATCGTCCGGATTCCGGTTGACCTTGACCATCTCCACGCGATCACCCGGGCTGATGTAGTCACCGATCATGGATTTCTTTTTCTTGCTGGTGAATAACGCCATACCTGACCTCCTGTGTTATCGTTTCAGCATATGAGAAAAGAACGCCGCCATCCCGCGAGAGCGGGTTTTCTTAAGCTCCTCATTGTCCGTGAGCTCCCCAACGATCCGCTCAAAAGCCCTTGTGGATCTGGCATACGGATCATGCAGGGAAACCGGCATCTGCTGCATCACCGCATTGGACAGCGCCTGATCCCTCGGGATCGACCCCAGATAATGAAGCGGAAGCTTTAAATACCGCGCGACCACCGCATTTAATTTGTTAAAGAGCACCTGTCCCTCATTGTCCGAATTCACAAGGTTGGACAGCACCCGGATCGTCGTCTGTTCCCGCATAAAACGCGGATTCTGATTGAGCGCCTTAAGGAGGGAATAGGAATCCGTGATCGAAGTCGGCTCCGGCGTAGTCACCAGGATGATCTCCCCGCTCGCCACCAGGAACTCCATCACGGTAGGGGAAATGCCGGCCCCCGTATCGATGATGACCGTGTCCGCGATGGCATCGAGTTCCGCAAGATTCTGGATGATATAGGTCAGATATTCCCGATCCAGCTGACTCATCCTCGTGATACCGGATCCTCCGGAGATAAAGCCCACTTCCATGGGTCCCCAGGTAATGATCTCCCGGATGCTCTTCCCCTGATAGATCAGGTCGCTCAAATTGAATTTGGGGACGGTACCGAACATGATCTCGATATTGGCCAACCCCAGATCCGCGTCAAGGATGATCACCCGTTGTCCCAGCTTCTTAAGCTGGATCGCCAGATTGATCGAGACGTTGGATTTGCCGACGCCGCCCTTTCCGCTGGTGACTGTAATCACCCGCGCGCGCGGTCTCGCCGCCGACTGATGCTGCATCATATTTCTTAAGCCCGTTGCCTGGTCCATCCCGTCAACCCTTAAGGCCCTTCTTGCCGCCCAAAAGCGCCTTCACAACGCTCTGTGCATCAAATACCGCGATGTCGTCCGGTACATTCTGTCCGTTGGTGATATAGGACATCGGCGCATCCGTATGAAGCTTGATATTATAGAGATTTCCGGCAGCCGCCGTCTCATCCATCTTGGTAAAGATCAGCTTATACTGGGTCATCTCGGAGTAGGAATCCGTGATATCGATGAGATCGCGGTACTTCGTCGTCGCGGAGAGGACCAGAAAGACATCTGCCGGCAGGATCCCGTCAAAAGCGTTCAGGAACTGCTTGATGTTCCTGCGCTGCTCCTCATTGTGCATGGAATGCCCGGAGGTATCCACCAGAAGGAAATCATAATCCTTGAGATCCGCCGCGGCGGCCTGCATCTCCTCCACCGAATAGATGACCCGGAACGGGATCTCCAGAATGGAGGCATAGGTTTTCAGCTGCTCCGCGGCAGCGATGCGATAGGTGTCCACTGTTAGGAGGGCGACTTTTCTGTGCTGGATCACGGAGAGCTCGGACGCGATCTTGGCGATCGTCGTGGTCTTACCGACCCCGGTAGGTCCGATGAAGAACACCGCCTTGGGTCCGGAATCCGCCGGTCGGATGGTCTCGGAGCTGCCGAATTTTAATACCATCTTCTGATAGACATTGGCCAGGATATACTCAAGCGGCAGACCCGGCTTATTCACCTTTTCCACTTCATCCGTGAGCTGATTGGCATAGATCTCATCCACCTCGTTGGACAGGAGCGTATTGTATAAGAGCTTCACAAAAGCGAGCATCTCGCCGTTGCTCTCCTGCTCCTCCGAAGCTTCCTTCCGGCTGTTTTTCAGGACGACCTCGTCCTCTGTCTTCTCTTCCCTGCCGGTCCCGCTGATACGCTCTTCCAAAAGGGAGTGGATACTGTTGATCTTTTCCTCCAGCACACCGACCTGATCGCTCTGCGCGGTACGGGTGCCGTCCGTTGCCGGAATGGTGATATTGACGCGGGACTGCGTCTCCTCCCTGGAGCCCGAAGTGCTGCGCTGCCTCGCCTGCTCGATCCCGCTCACCTTAAGAGGCGGCAGGGTGCCCTCCTGCGTGGCACGCATGAGCCGCTCGGATTCCGTCACTTCCCGTGAGCGGACCGGCTGCGGTACCGGCTGAGACAATGCCTGCTGAACAGGAGCCACCGGCTGGATCGGCTGCGGCACCGCCTGTGTCCTGGCAGGCGAGATCTGCTCCGCTGCCGCTGTCCGGCCGGCATTCTGACGGTTCAGGGCAGGTCTTGCCACGGTCGGCGTCTCGATCGGTTCATCCTCCAGCGCCACCGTCACCTCAACGCGCGGAGGCCTCATAAACGACAGGAAACCCTCCGGCTTCACCGGTCGTACGTTCATGATGACGATGCCCTGCCCGAGCTCCCGTCTGGCCTCTTCCGTTGCGTCTGATTCCGTTTTGGCGACAAATTTCTTGATGATCATGGCTTGTCTGTATCACATCCTCATACGGTGATCATGGAGATCGGCTGGATCTCCGCCGTCGGTTCGATCTCACTGTAGGAGATGACGATCAGATCGCGGTACGTATCCTCCGTCATCCGCTTGAAATACATTCTCACGATCGGTGATGTCATCACGATCGGATTCTTACCGGCATTCTCGAGCTTTTTGGCCTCCGTCACGGCCGCGTTGATGATCGCCCTGGTCCGCTCCGGATCCAGGGTGAGATAAGCCCCCGTCTCCGTCTGTTTGACACTGTTCATGATCTCCTGCTCGATCGCGGGATCCAGCGTCACCACATTGGTCGTCTCACCAGGAGGGAAATACCTGCCGGAGATCGCCCGCTTCAGTGCCTGACGGACATACTCCGTGAGGATATCCGGATCATGCGTGCTCGGTGCGTAATCGGCCAGCGTCTCAAAGATCGTCACCAGATCACGGATCGAAACGCCCTCACGCAGCAGATTCTGCAGGACCTTCTCGATCTCGCCGAGCCCCATGAGCTTCGGATACAGCTCATCCACGAGGGCCTGGTTGTTATTCTTGAGATTGTTGACCAGATTCTGCACATCCTGACGGGTGAGCAGCTCGGCGATATGCTCTCTGATGACCTCCGTCAGATGGGTCGCGATGATGGACGGCGGATCCACCACCGTATAACCGGCGCTCTCCGCGCGCTCTCTCTGACTCTCCGTGATCCAGATGGCCGGCAGGTGGAAGGAGGGCTCCTCCGTCTCGATACCGGAGATGATCTCATCGACATGCCCCGGATTCATGGCCATGTAGTGGTCAAAGAGGATCTCGCCCTCGCTGATCTGGATCCCCTTGATCTTGATGATATACTGATTCGGGTTCAGCTGGATATTGTCACGCAGTCGGATGATCGGGACAACGGTACCGAGCTCGAGTGCGATCTGACGTCTGATCATGACCACACGATCCAGCAGATCGCCGCCCTGATTGACATCGGCGAGCGGGATGATCCCATAACCAAACTCCAGCTCGATGGGATCCACCTGCAGAAGGGAGGTGACATTCTCCGGCTGTCTGATCTCCTCGGCCGTCGTCTCCTCCTGCTGCTCCGCCTCCGCTTCGATCGAGGCGGTCTCAAGCGTCCCGCTCATGAGTCTGCCGCAGATGATGAACAGCGCCCCCAGCGCCACATAAAGCACATCCGGCAGCGGCGTGACGATCCCGAGAAATGCGATCAGCGCTCCCACCAGATAACAGACCTTGGACATGGAGAACAGCTGCTTGATCAGCGTCGGCCCGAATTCCGCCTCCTTGGCCCCCTTGGTGACAAGGATACCGGTGGAGAGCGAGACCAGCAGGGAGGGGATCGAGCTCACCAGACCGTCACCCATGGTAAGAATGGTGTACCGGTTCAACGCTTCATCGATCGGCATCCCCTGCCGCCACATCCCCATCGCGATACCGCCGACGATATTGATCGCCGTGATGATGAGTCCTGCGGTGGTATCCCCCTTGACATACTTGGTAGCACCGTCCATGGAGCCGAAGAAACTGGCTTCATCCTGCAGCTTCTGTCTGCGCTCCATCGCCTCCTGATCGGTGATCGCACCGGTATTCAAGTCCGCATCGATGGCCATCTGTTTACCGGGCATGGCATCCAGAGTGAAACGGGCCGTGACTTCGGAAACACGCTCCGAACCCTTATTGATGACCTGCAGCTGTACGATCAGGATGATGATATAGACGACGATACCGATGACCAGATCACCGCCGCCGACGAATTGACCGAATACCTCGATGACTCGGCCGGCACTGCCCTGTGACAGGATCATCCTGGTTGAAGAAACGTTAAGACCAACACGGAATATCGTAGAAATCAGGAGGATCGTCGGGAAATAGGAAAGCTCGAGGACCTCTCTGACATACATCGCGCTGAACATGATGGTAAAGGCCATCGCCATATCCGCTGCCAGCAGGATGTCCAGCAGCCATTCCGGAAGGGGAACGATCAGCATGACGAAAGCGAACACGACGTACAGAGCTACACCGTAGTCCATGAGCCGCGATTTGAACTTATTCCGGTTCATGCTTCCCCTCCTTTCCCGAAAAATGCGCGCATAATACCAAAAATAGATTATAGCATAGAATCCGGGGAGAAAGGTGAACGGGTTTTCGTTAAATCATTCCCTTAATTTTGTACACATAAGCCAGCACACCGGCTACGGCCTCATAGAGTTCCGGGGGGATCTCCGTCCCGAGCGGGACATTGGCATAAAGCATACGTGCCAACGGCTTGTCTTCCACGATCTCGATATGATACTCCGCGGCAGCTTCGCGGATCTTGGCAGCCAGGTGGTCCGCCCCCTTGGCGATCACCACCGGCGCATGGTAATTCTCCTTGTCGTACTTAAGTGCCACCGCATAGTGCGTCGGGTTGGTGATGACGACATCCGCCTGTGGCAGCGCCGACATCATACGACGTCGGGATGCTTCCATCATCTTCTGCCGGATCTTGGACTTGATCTGCGGATCTCCCTCCTGGTTCTTGTATTCGTCCTTGACCTCCTGCTTGGTCATCTTGACCTCTTCATGCCATTTATGGTGCTGATAGGCATAATCCGCGGCAGCAAGCGGGATATAGACGAGGGCGATCCGGATCCCCAGATTCACGATGACATCAAACATCGCCGCCAGGCACTGTCTTAGCGGCATATCATAAAGCAGAAAGATCGATTCCCTGCGTCCACGGAAATAGGAATAGACCACCAGCCCCATGATCGCCAGCTTTACCAGTGACTTCAGCAATTCAAAGATCTTGGACAGGGAGAAGAATTTCTTGAATCCGGAGATCGGATTGAGCTTGGAGAACTTCGGCTTCAACGGCTTGGTCGTCACATGCCATTTCACCTGCACCAGATTGGTGATAAAGGCCACAAGGAAACCGACGGCAAAAAAAGGGGCCGCCAGCATCAGGACCCGCAGCATCCCGTTGGTGATGAGCCGCTCGATCGTGCGGAGCGGGATCTCACCGTTATACATCTGGATCGTCTCCGGGATATCCTCGTAAACAGTCACAAAGAAGCTGCTGAAATTCTGTCCCAGCCAGGCGACCAGGATACGCAGCATGATGAACAGCGCCAATAAAGAAGCTGCCGTATTGATCTCCTGACTCTTGGCGACATTTCCCTCGTCCCGAGTGTCCTTTAACCGTTTACCGGTGGGCTCCTCCGTCTTTTCGCCGCCGGGGCCCTCCTTGGCAAAGAGCTGCAGATCCAGGGTCAGGAACAGCCGGATCTCGCTTCCGTCGACTGTTTTGATCATCCCGCCGCTCATGGGGTCATCGCCCTCGTGAAGCCGGTCAGCATCTCCTGCATATAGCGATAGATGAAATTGCAGGCACTGCCGAGCATGATGGCTGTCATGTACATGATCGCAAGTCCCACCAGGAGCTTGATCTGGATACCGACCGCGAACATATTCATCTGCGGAGCCACCTTCGCGAGGATCCCCAGCACGATATTGAGGATAAAGGTGATGAGAAAGATCGGCAGACAGATCCGGAAGCCGATGATGATATAGTTGGTAAAATACGTGCGGATCTGCGCCAGCATCCCGTCCGTGTGAAATACCGCTCCGTTGACCGGTATGACACGGAAGGAATCGGCCACGGCGCTCAGGATATACCGGTACATCCCGCTCACGAGCATCATGGCGATCAGGGTATACTGGTAGATACTGCCGCTGATCGTCACCTGATTGCGGGAGACAGGATCAAACATGGACACCATGGAGAGTCCGACCTGCATATCCACTAGATTTCCGGCAAAGGCCGTGATGGTGGTCACGACCTGCGCGGAGAAACCGAGAAAGATCCCCGTCAGGACCTCCCGCAGGACGATGATCGTATAACCCAGGATCGAATCATATTTGAGCGGCACCATCGGCACCGTACCATACAGCAGCATGGAGATGAGAAGAGCAAAGAGCACCTTTACCCTGGTGGGCGGCACTCCCTGCATGCCGAAGAGCGGAGCGACCGCAACGAAGCTCGCCACCCGCATCAGGATCAGCAGAAAATATTCGAGATCACCGTAATTGAAATTGATATCAAACAAAATAGCGCCTCACGTTGATCCGCACCGATCAACACCGGCAGGCACAGCCTGCGGATCGCATTCTTATCTTGTGTAAATGCTCAGATTACCCCAGAGGTTCGTGATATAATCCAGGATCTTCGTCGCCATCCAGTTTCCCAACAGAATGATCGTCAGAAAGGTCGCGAGCACCTTGGGGACAAAGGTCAGCGTCTGCTCCTGGATCGAAGTGACGGTCTGAAAAATGGAGACGGCAAGACCCACGCTCAGGGAGACCAGCAAGATCGGAGACGCGATCTGTATCACGAGAAACAGCGCGTTCTGAATGATCATATCCACATCGGTAACTGCCATACCTGCCTCCTTTAGTAGAATGTCCTGACCAGACCGCCGATAATGAGATTCCACCCATCCGCAAGAACAAAGAGCATGATCTTAAAGGGCATCGATATCGTCGTCGGCGGCAGCATCATCATACCCATGCTCATCAGCACGGAAGCGACCACCATATCGATGACAATGAACGGCACATAGATGACGAAACCGATGATAAAACCGGTGCGCAGCTCGCTCACCACAAAGCTCGGGATCAGAATGAGATTGGGGATACTGTCCAGTTCCCCGTCCCACTCGGTGTGTGAGATATCCATGAACATGCGCACATCCTTGGTCTGGGTCTGCTTGTACATAAAGGTTCGGAACGGCTTCATCGCCGTCTCAAAGAAGACCTGCTGATCCATCTCTCCGTTCTCAAAGGGAATGACCGCATCGTTGTAGGCCTGCGTCAACGTCGGCTGCATGATGAAGAGGGTCAGGAAGATGGTGAGGCCCATAATGACCATATTGGGCGGCGCTGTCTGTGTGGCGAGCGCCTGTCTGGTAAAGTGCATGACGATGATGATGCGAGTAAAGCTCGTCATCATCATGAGCAGCATCGGGGCGAGCGAGATCAGGGTCAGTGTGATCAGGATCCGCAGAGCTCCGTTGATCGTACCGTTTCCGTTGTCATAGGTGACCGTCACGGTATTGGCGATATTTAATTCCGCAAGATCATCGGGATCCTCGGAGCTTCCCGGCTCCGAGATGTTCGTACGGTCCGCCATGGAACCGGTGGACGGCGGATCCGAATCGACCGTCGGATCGGTCGTCTGATCCTCCACCACCGCCGTCTGCGGATTGTAGACCGCGGCATAGGCCGGCCGCCCGGCCGTCACGAGTACTGCGAGCAGAAAGACAAATAAGGCGGCCGCTCTGACCGCCCGGAAACGCATGCAGGAGAAGCGCTCTCTATTCTTCCGTCTTTTTATTGCCATATTTCTCCAGAAACGCCTTAAAATTCGCTTTTGAGACCGCCGTCTCCGATGCCTCGGGGATCACCAGCGGAAGCTCATCCTTCGTCCACTCCCCCAGCTTGGTGACCTGATCCTTGCTCACCGCAATGGCAAGATACCGGTCTGCGATCCGTAAGATCTCCACCACCTGTGTCTGGGAAAGGCGAAACGCCTCAACGATCTCCATGTTCCCGTGAGCATTTGCCCCGCTCTTCTGAAACTTTGCGATCAGGCGCGTCGAATACCACGTGAGCGCCAGCACAAAGAGGAAGATGATGAGGATCGTCAGAAATTGCGCCAGCGTACCGATCCCGCCGCTCATCACTTCAGGATCTCAGTCACACGGACACCGAAGCTTTCCTCGATGACCACCACCTCGCCCTTGGCGACGAGCTTGCCGTTCACCAGGACATCCACGGGTTCACCGGCGATCTTGTCAAGCTCTATGATCGTACCCGGGGCAAAATCCAGGATATCGGAGATCGGACGCTTGGTGCGTCCCAGTTCCACCGTCACTTCGAGCGGAACATCCTGAATGAGGTTGATATTCTCCGCGCCCGGGATCGTCGTAAGATCCGTGGGGAAGCTCTGGAACTGCGCATTCTGAATGGCCGCGTAATCCATGGGCATCATCGGCATCATGGGCATGCCCTGCATCGGCATCTGCTGCATCGGCATCCCCTGCATCGGCATCTGCTGCATCGGTTGCTGCATGGGCTGCTGCTGCATGCTCATATCCGGCATGGGAGCCGCTGGCATCGGCGCAGGTGCGGGTGCGGGCGCAGGGGCCGGAGCCGGTGCGGGAGCCGGGGCAGGTGCGGGCGCCGGAGCAGGCTCCGATGACACCTCGGAATTGCTGATAAAGGTGTCATACAGTGTCCGTGCAAAGTCGATCGGATACAGCTGCATCAATGCCGAATCGATCAGATCTCCGATCTGCATCCGGAAGGTGATCTTGACAAAGGTACCGGCCAGGAAAGGCGAGATCTCTGCCGGATCCTTCTCCGATAGATCGAGCAGCGTGGACTGCGGCGGGCTGATATCGATCTTGTCCCCCAGCATGGTGGAAAGGGACGTCGCCGCCGCGCCCATCATCTGATTCATCGCTTCCGAGATCGCAGACAGCTCCAGCTCACCCAGTTCCTTATTCTCGACATTGGTACCGTCACCGCCCATCATCAGGTCGGTGATGACGAGCACGTCATGCTCCTTCAGGATCAGGATATTGCTTCCGTCCAGACCGACCGTATACTTGATGACCGTGAAGACGCAGGGTCTGACATAGTCTTCCAGGACGCCCTTCCAGGTAGCCAGTTCCACCTTCGGTGTCGTGATATTGACTTTGAGATTAAGGAGCGAATAGAGCGTCGTCGCCGATGAGCCCATGGAGATATTGGCGACCTCACCGATCGCGTCTTTCTCCACCTCCGTGAGCTCCATATCGCCAAAGGCAGCTTCCGTTCCGCTGACACCCGCTCCGGATAGCGCACCGCTGTCCCCGGTGTCACCGCCCGTCGCGTCCATGCCGTTCAGGAGAGCATTGATCTCATCCTGTGATAGCATCCCGTCCATGCTGTTCCTCCTCTTCTCTGATGACCGACGTTACCCGCACTGCATAGTTGTCACGCACAGTACCCGGCAGCGCATCGAATTTGTAGATACTGCCGACAAAAACTTTCATATCGCCGGTCAGATGATTATCCAGTCGTATGATATCTCCCCGCTGCAATCGGATGAAATCGCTCACGGAGATCCTGCAGGATCCCAAAACCGCCTTGACCGGCACATCCACACGCCGGATGAGGCTTTCCAGATGCTCCTGATAATTCTCGTCGCCGCCGCGCTGCATGGAGGAATACCAGTACTTGGTATTGATCCTGTCCATGATATTTTCCAGCGTAAAATACGGCAGACAGACATTCATCAGGCCTTCCGTGTCGCCCATCTTGATATTGAGCGTCACGATGGCGATCATATCGGTGGGGGAGATGACCTGTGCAAACTGCGGGTTTGTCTCGATCCTTTCCATCACCGGTGCGATCTCCAGCACGTTCTGCCAGGGTTCGACCATGAGGTTCATACAGATCTCCAGAAACCTCTGGATCAGCGGCATCTCGATATCCGTAAAGGGTCTCGGCTTCTCGATGGATACCCCTTCCCCTCCCAGCATCCGGTCAATAAACGCAAAGCCCAGATTGGACTGGATCTCCAGAAGGATCGTACCCTGCAGCGGTTTAAAATCGACGATCCCCAGGATGACCGGATTGGACAGCGCGTTGCTGAACTCCGAAAAAGTGACCGTCTCCGAGTTGGCGACTGCCACGGTAACGTTTTTGCGAACGTACAAAGGAAGCGTCGTAGAGATCAGCCGTCCGTAATGCTCGTGAATGATCTCCAGCGTACGCAGGTGCTCTTTGGAGAACTTTGCAGGACGGGCGAAGTCATAATCCTTGACCTTTTTCTCGTCTGTCTGCTGCAGCTCCGTGGCATCCAGCTCACCGCTGGAGATACCGTTTAAGAGCGCATCTATCTCACTTTGTGAGAGTACGTCTGCCAAACGTCGTATCCTTCCTTAAAACAGGTGCAATAAGTGCATAACCCGATCGCTTTGTGATCGCCGCCACCTCGCGATGGTCACTTCGTTCCTCCGACTCGCTGTTTACGCGTACTGAATATTACTGAAGCTGACCTTAAAGATAAAGTCAGAATCAAACAGCTGCTGCAGGGCCTCCAGGATCTGCTGCTGGATGGCCGCTTCATTGCCGCGGACCTCATCCACCGTGTAAGCCTGCATGATCTCCAGGATCGTCGAACGGATGATGGATTTGCGTTCATCCATGGTCGCACCGTAAGTCTTGTAGCCTTCGCTGTCCATGTTCATGGAGAGCACGACCTCCACCTGCGCATAATGGGTATCTCCGTCCTCACCCGGCTGGAACGCGATGGTCATCTTGTCATCGCCGCCGATGTCATAGGTGGCGGTCTTGTCCATGGGGACCGAGGCGGGACTGGATCCTCCCGACGGAATGATCGTCGTATTGTCGATATTGACCGCGGCAGCCACATCCCCGATGAGCTTGACGGTCTTGGAATTGGTATTCATCACCGTCAGCATCATAAAGGCCGTCATCGCCAGATTCACGATACTCACCGCCAGGATAATGATCGCCAGCATATTTCGTTTCATAACAAGTCTCTCCTTATCTCATCAATACATGGGACTGAGCGGATTGTAGATCCGGATCTCCACTCTTCTGTTCTTGGCTCTGCCCTCGGGCGTCTCATTGGTCGCCACCGGCTGATACTCCCCTCTGCCGGTGTGCATGATCCTCGCGGGATCGAGCGACGTGGTCTCCAGCAGATAATTGAATACCGAGAGCGCACGACCGGAGGAAAGCTCGTCATTATTCGAATACTTCGCGCCGTGCATCGGTACGTTGTCCGTATGACCTTCGATCTCGATGGTACCGCCGGCATAGCGCTCTAAAATCTTTCCGACCTTCTCGAGGATCGGCTTCGCCTCCTCCTTGATCTCCACCTTACCGGAATCAAAGAGGATCGAACCCTGGAGGGTCAGCTGCACATACTGGCTGGTGAAATTGAGCTCCACCAGATCCGTGATACCGCTTGCCATAAGAGCTTCCGCGATCTGTTCCGCCAGCTCCTCCGAGGCTTTTAACTGCTCCTGCAGCGCCTCTTCCTGGCTGTCCTGATCCTTGTCGTGCTCCTCGTCCTTTTTCTTGTCCTTTTCCTTGCTGTCCGACTGCCCCATCGAATTGATATAGATATTGAGCTCGTTCAGCTGGGAGATCCCGTCTCCGACCAGAGCGCCCTCGCCGAAGCTCTTCTGCCCTCCCTCAAAGATGGAGAATGCCTGAGAAAAAGACGCAGCAACTGCTTCGAACTTCTCCACCTCGATGGAAGACATCGAGAAAAGAAGAACGAAGAAGCAAAGCAGCAGATTCATCAGGTCCGCAAAGGTCGATTGCCAGGCCGGTGCCCCCTTGGGGGGCTCTTCGGGTTTTTTTGCCATTTATCTTATGCTCCCGTCCAGGTCATCATTCTTCACCGCCACCGCCGCCACCGCCGGCATCCGCTTCAAATGCGGCTTTCTCGGCAGGCGACAGGAACGACTTGAGCTTCTCCTCAGTGACACGCGGGTTCTCGCCCGCCTGAATGGAGAGGATCCCCTCGATCATGATGCCTTTGGCCGTATATTCGTCGTTATTCAGGTGCTTTAATTTGGTCGCGGTCGGGGCGCAGAGCCAGTTCGCGATGACAGAGCCGTACAGAGTCGTGATCAGAGCGACGGCCATGTTCGGTCCGATAGCGGAAGGATCATCCATCGCCTGCAGCATGTTGACCAGACCCAGCAGGGTTCCGATCATACCCCAGGCAGGTCCCATGGATCCGATATCCTCCCAGACAGCGATCCGCATCTTATGTCTGGAATCGACGGCATCCATCTCCGCCTCCATGATACTCTTGACCAGCTCGGGATCGGTACCGTCGACGATGAGTAACAGGCCCTTCTTCAGGAACTGATCCTCGATATTGTTGGCGGCTTCTTCCAGAGCGAGCAACCCCTCTTTACGCGCGGTATTGGAGAGCTGAATGATCTGCTTGATCTTCTCGGGAACATTGTTGGACGGGAGCTTCATGATCAGCGTAAACGCCTTTAATCCGGCCAGGAAGTCGGGCAGTGTATTGGAAGCCAGAACGCACATGAACGCTCCGACGACCGTGACGAAGAAGGACGGAATGTCAACGAAGTTCTTGAAAGCGCCCACACCGCCGGAGGTGATGATACCGACGATCATGGCGATGAAACACATGACAAGTCCGATGAGGGTTGCTATATCCACCTTGTGCTACTCCTTATTACACGCAAAAATCAGGACACCGTTCCTTCCTGCGCGATCGGCTACAGGCCGGCCCGGATCTCCCTTTCATACTCTTTTACCAGACGGATGACGTCCTGCCTGCTCTCCTTTACCAGCAATTTCTGGCCGTTGGTAAAGGA
>JAFPTK010000144.1 GCA_017400305.1 Lachnospiraceae bacterium
CCGGGATCGACGAGGAGTACTGGCCGTTCCCGACCTATGCGGAGCTTCTGTTCAGCGAGTGAAAATCGGAGACAAGACGATGTTTGATGCGAGAAAAAATGAAGTACAACCGCCGCTGTATGACAGACGATTTGAGCACGATGCCTGCGGGATCGGCGCGATCGTCAACATCCACGGACAGAAGAGCCGTGCCACGGTGGAGAATGCGCTCCGGATCGTGGAGAATCTGGAGCATCGGGCCGGTAAGGACGCCGAGGGCAAGACCGGCGACGGTGTCGGGATCCTGCTGCAGATCTGTCATTCCTTCTACGAGGGAGAGCTGAAGAAGCAGGGCATCACGCTGCCTCCCGAACGGGAATACGGTGTGGGGATGTTTTTCTTTCCGCAGGATGAGCTGAAACGGTCCCAGTCCAAAAAGATGTTTGAGACGCTGTGTGCCAAGGCGGGGCTACCGTTTCTGGCCTGGCGTGAGGTGCCGGTCTGCGAGGAGGTGCTGGGACATCAGGCGCTTTCCTGTATGCCGTGTATTCAGCAGGCCTTTGTCGGGAAACCGGAGAATGTAGAAAAAGGGATCGATTTCGACCGGAAGCTCTACGTGGTCCGCAGAGAATTCGAGCAGGGGGCGGATGTCACCTATGTCTGCTCCCTTTCCTCCCGGACAGTGGTATACAAGGGGATGTTCCTTGTGGGGCAGCTTCGCACCTTTTACCGGGATCTGCAGAGCGAGGCCTACACTTCCGCGATCGCGATCGTGCACTCGCGCTTCTCCACCAACACCAATCCCAGCTGGGAGCGCGCCCATCCGAACCGCTTCATCGTCCACAACGGTGAGATCAACACCATCCGCGGCAATGCCGATAAGATGCTCGCGCGTGAGGAGACGATGGATTCCGATTTCCTGAAGGAGGATCTGGTCCGGGTCCTGCCGGCGATCAATGTGGAGGGATCGGATTCCGCGATGCTCGACAACACGTTGGAGTTCCTCGTGATGAACGGGATGGAGCTCCCGCTTGCCGTGATGATCACGATCCCGGAGCCGTGGGTCAATAACCGGACCATGAGTCAGAGCAAACGGGACTTCTACCAGTATTATTCCACCATGATGGAGCCCTGGGACGGGCCGGCCGCAATCCTTTTCTGTGACGGGGATCTGGTCGGGGCGGTCCTGGACCGGAACGGACTCAGGCCTTCGCGGTACTACATCACGAAGGATGACACGCTGATCCTTTCCTCCGAAGTGGGGGTGCTGCCGGTGCCGCCGGAGCAGATCGTGAAGAAGGACCGTCTGCGTCCCGGCAAGATGCTCTTAGTCGATACGGTGCAGGGGAGACTGATCGATGACGAGGAGTGCAAGGAGCGCTACGCCAGACGAAATCCCTACGGGGAGTGGCTGAACGATCATCTGGTGACCCTGCATGATCTCAAGATCCCCAATCGCCGGATTCCGTCCTACACCGAGGAAGAGCGCGGGCGCATGCAGAAAGCCTTCGGTTATACCTATGAGGAGCTCAAGGAATCCATCCTGCCGATGGCGCGGGACGGCGCGGAGGCGATCTGCTCCATGGGGATCGATATCCCGCTGCCGGTGCTGTCGTCGCATCACCAGCCGCTGTTTAATTATTTCAAGCAGCTCTTCGCCCAGGTCACCAATCCGCCGATCGATGCGATCCGCGAGGAGATCGTGACCGCCACCAATGTCTATCTGGGACGGGACGGCAATCTCTTAAAGGAGGAGGCGGAGAACTGCACGACTCTGATGGTGAATAACCCGATCCTCACGAACACGGATCTCTTAAAGATCCGGATGATGCAGCGGGAGGGGTTCAAGGTGCAGACGATCCCCATTGTCTACTATGTCAACACCCGTCTGGAAAAGGCGCTGGACCGGCTGTTCATGGAGGTGGACAAGGCGTATCGCGAGGGGGTGAACATCGTGATCCTCTCCGACCGCGACGTCGACGAGAACCATGTGGCGATCCCGTCGTTACTTGCGGTATCGGCACTCAGGCAGTATCTGGTGCGCACGAAGAAGGCGACCTCCCTGTCTCTCATCCTGGAGTCCGCGGAACCGCGTGAGGTGCATCATTTCGCAACGCTTTTAGGCTACGGGGCGAGCGCCGTCAATCCCTATCTGGCGCAGGAATCCATCGCCGGTCTCATCGAGAGCGGGATGCTGGATAAGGACTACTA
This sequence comes from Lachnospiraceae bacterium, assembly GCA_017400305.1. Lineage (GTDB taxonomy): Bacteria > Bacillota > Clostridia > Lachnospirales > Lachnospiraceae > Butyrivibrio. The sequence continues at coordinate 2,191 of JAFPTK010000144.1, forward strand.
TGCCGCAGTGGATGACTACAACAACGCGGTGCTGCACGGCATCGTCAAGATCGCGTCCAAGATGGGCATCTCCACGATCCAGTCCTATCAGGGTTCCCAGATCTTTGAAGCCATCGGGATCGATCACAGCGTTATCGACAAATACTTTACCGGGACCGTGAGCCGCATCGGCGGGATCGGCCTGTCCGATATCGAAAATGATGTGGAGACTCTGCACGATGAGGCCTTTGATCCGCTGGGCTTACAGAGTGATCTGACCCTGGACAGCCTGGGCCGCCATAAGGCAAGGTCGGGCGGAGAGGAGCATCTCTACAATCCGGAGACGATCCATCTTCTCCAGGAATCGACCCGACGGGGAGATTACGAGCTGTTCCGCCGGTATACGGCGTCAGTTAACCGGGAGGACGCGGTGCGCAATCTGCGCGGTCTGCTGAAATTCAATTACCCGAAGAAGGGGATCCCCCTCGAGGAGGTGGAGAGCGAGGACGAGATCGTGAAGCGCTTCAAGACCGGCGCCATGTCCTATGGTTCGATCTCGCAGGAGGCCCATGAGACGATGGCGCTTGCCATGAACACACTGGGGGGGAAATCCAACTCCGGTGAGGGGGGCGAGAGCCCCGAGCGGCTTCTGAGCGCCGGCAGCGCACAGGACAAATGCTCCGCGATCAAGCAGGTGGCTTCGGGGCGGTTCGGCGTGACGAGCAGCTATCTCGTCTCCGCCAGGGAGATCCAGATCAAGATGGCGCAGGGGGCAAAGCCCGGAGAGGGTGGTCATCTGCCGGGCTCCAAGGTCTACCCCTGGATCGCCAGGACCAGGCATTCCACGCCGGGGGTGTCCCTGATCTCGCCGCCGCCGCACCATGATATCTATTCCATCGAGGATCTGGCACAGCTGATCTACGATCTCAAGAACGCCAACCGCGAGGCCAGGATCTCCGTCAAGCTGGTCTCCGAGGCCGGAGTGGGGACCGTTGCGGCCGGCGTGGCCAAGGCGGGGGCTCAGGTGGTCCTGGTCTCCGGCTATGACGGCGGTACCGGCGCGGCACCCAAATCATCGATCCACAATGCCGGCCTTCCCTGGGAACTGGGGATCGCCGAGACCCATCAGACGCTGATCATGAACCATCTGCGCAGCAAGGTGCGCATCGAAGCGGACGGGAAGCTGATGAGCGGCAGAGATGTCGCGATCGCCGCGATGCTCGGAGCGGAGGAATTCGGCTTCGCCACGGCACCGCTTGTCACGATGGGCTGTGTCATGATGCGCGTCTGCAATCTGGATACCTGCCCGGTGGGGGTTGCGACCCAGAATCCGGAGCTGCGGAAGCGTTTCCGCGGAAAGCCGGAATACGTGATGAACTTTATGCGATTCATCGCCAGAGAACTGCGGGAGATCATGGCCTCTCTGGGCGTGCGGAGCGTGGACGAGCTGGTGGGCCGCAGCGACCTGCTCTCCTTAAGAGAAGACCTGGAGGGAAGACACACCAAGGTCGACCTCTCCGGGATCCTGAATAATCCCTACGCCGGGAAAAAGAGCAACCGGAAGCAACTGCTCTTCGATCCGAAGCAGGTCTATGATTTCGGGCTCCGTTCGACCCCGGATGAGAAGGTGTTACTTAAGAAGTTCGACAGGGCGCTTCAGACCGGAGAAAAGAAGGAGATCTCCATCGAGGTCTCCAATACGGACCGGGCCTTCGGTTCGATCCTCGGTTCGGAGATCACGCGGAGGTTCGGGGATCAGAAGCTGCCGGAGGATAATTACACAGTCCGCGCGAAGGGCGCCGGCGGGCAGTCCTTTGGCGCCTTTATCCCGCAGGGATTGACGATTCGGCTGGAGGGAGATGCCAATGATTACTTCGGCAAGGGACTCTCCGGCGGGAAGCTGGTGGTCGTACCGCCGGCCGGAACGGCCTTTCCGAGAGAGGAGAATATCATCATCGGCAATGTGGCCCTGTACGGAGCCACCAGCGGCAAGGCATTTATCAGCGGTGTCGCGGGGGAACGCTTCTGCGTGCGCAATTCCGGTGCGATGGCTGTCGTGGAGGGCGTCGGGGAGCATGGCTGCGAATACATGACCGGCGGTGTGGCCGTGATCCTGGGACGCACCGGCAAGAACTTCGCGGCCGGCATGTCGGGCGGCATCGCCTATGTGCTCGACCCGGAGGCGGATCTGTACACACGGATCAACAAGGATATGGTCTCCTCGCAGGAGATCACTTCGAAATACGATGTACAGCAGCTTAAGGACCTGATCACGGAGCACGTCGCTCTCACCGGATCCCCCAGAGGACAGGAGATTCTGGATGACTTTGCCGGATGGCTTCCGCACTTTAAGAAGATCATCCCGCACGATTACCAGCGGATCCTGACCGCGATCGGGCAGATGGAGGAAAAGGGATTGAGCCGGGAGCAGGCACAGATGGAAGCATTCTACGCCTGCCATCGATAAGGAGATCATCATGGGAAAACCAACCGGATTCTTGGAGTATGAGAGAAAGAGCGCACCGGCGATCCCGCCGATGGAACGTATTGGGAACTGGCAGGAATTTCACACCCCGCTCCCGGAAAAGGAGCGGCAGATCCAGGCTTCCCGCTGTATGGAGTGCGGGGTTCCCTTCTGCCAGGCAGGGGTGGACCTCATGGGCCGCACCACCGGCTGCCCCCTGCACAATCTGATCCCGGAGTGGAACGATCTGGTATACCGGGGAAACTGGAGAGAGGCATACCGGAGACTGAAAAAGACCAACGGCTTTCCGGAATTCACCGGGCGGGTCTGTCCGGCGCTCTGCGAGGTCGCCTGTACCTGCAATCTGAACGGATCGCCGGTGGGCGGCAAGGAGACAGAGCTCGCCATCATCGAGATGGCCTACCGGGAGGGCTGGGCAGCAGCGGAACCGCCCGCGGCCCGGACCGGCAAGAGGATCGCGATCGTGGGATCCGGGCCCGCCGGACTCTCCGCGGCGGATCTGTTGAACCGACGGGGGCATTCCGTGACGGTCTATGAGCGGTTTGACCGCCCGGGCGGTCTCCTGATGTACGGGATTCCCAACATGAAGCTGGAGAAGCGCTTTGTGGAGAGGAAGTTAAAGGTCATGGAGGAGGAGGGCATCCGCTTTGTCACCGGCGCGGATATCGGCAGGACCGTGGAAGCGGGGAAGCTCCTTGACGAAAATGACCGCGTGCTGCTTGCCTGCGGTGCCTCAAAACCGCGTGATCTGAACGCGCCGGGGAGAGATGCCGCGGGGATCTTCTTCGCAGTGGAATTCCTGCGCGGGAATACCAAAGCACTGCTCGATTCCGGCGGAAAGAGAGTCGGGGAGATCAACGCGAAGGGGAAAAATGTCGTCATCGTCGGAGGCGGTGATACCGGAAATGACTGTCTGGGCACCTGTATCCGGCACGGGGCAAAAAGCGTCGTCCAGATCGAGATGATGCCCAAGCCGCCGGAAGCGCGGACGGAGAATAATCCCTGGCCGGAATGGCCGAATGTCCTGAAAACAGATTATGGGCAGGAGGAAGCGATCGCCGTGTTCGGGGCGGATCCCCGGATCTATGAGACCACCGTAAAAGAATTCCTGAAGGATTCCCGGGGGAATCTCTGCGGGATCCGGATCGTCCGCCTGAAATGGGAGATGGAGGACGGAAGGCGCGTGATGAAGGAGGTTCCGGGATCGGAACAGGAGCTTCCCTGCGAACTGTTACTCATCGCGGCGGGCTTCCTCGGCGCGGAGGAATATATCATGGATGCCTTTCAGGTGGCGCGGGATCGAAGAGGAAATGTGCAAACAGAAACCGGGGAGTTTCAGACTTCCGTCCCCGGGGTGTTCTGTGCGGGTGATATGCATACCGGTCAATCGCTCGTCGTCAAGGCGCTCAGACAGGGGCGCGAAGCAGCGAGAGCGATCGACCTGGATCTGATGGGTTATACGAATCTGATCGTGCAGTAGGATCCGGATGACTGCGGATGGGGTTATTTCTCCATCACGCAGATCCGGGTCAGCCCGGTCGTGCGGAAGATCTCGCGGACGCTGTCATTGATCCCCCTGACGCGCATGGTCCCCCTTTGCTTCATCACAAGCTTGCCGGCCTTTAACAGGACGCGGATCCCGGCGGAGAGGATGTAATTCATCTCCGTGAGATCCAGGATCAGATCCTTTATGCCCTCCATCGCGGGGATGAGCTCCGCTTCCAGCTGCGGAGAGGCCGGGGTGTCCAGTGTGCCGATGATGCGGCAGGTCAGGGTGGTGCCGTCCTTTTCGATCACAGTTTCCATAATCAGCTCCTTTCCGAAAAGTGCTCCTTATATCTTAAATGCAACATGGTGATATCGTCAAATTGAACTGCTTTGCCGCGGAAGATAGAGATCTCCCGGTTCACTGTCTCGACGATCTCGCGCGGGGTGTATTCCCTGAGTCCGTCGATCAGCTTGATCAGCCGATCCTCCCCGAAGAATTCGTCGTCAACGTTCTTGGCCTCAGTGACACCGTCGGTGTATAGGAAGATACTGTCACCGGGCTCAAGGGTCAGTTCCGATTCTTCATATTCAAAATAGGGCATGCCGGCCAGCATGAACTGACCGTCCCCCTGCTCCTCCAGATAGACCGTCTCGCCGCCGGCGCGCTGCAGGATCGGCGGATTGTGACCGGCATTGATATAGGTGAGGTGTCCGGTCTCACAGTCTAACAGACCCAGCCACAGGGTGACGAAAAGGTCCCCGGGGTTGTTGTTGCAGAGCCGCTCATTGATATCGGTCATGGACTTTGCGGGTGACTGGATCAGCATCATGTGATCCTTGAGCATCGTCTTGCTGACGGCCATGAACAGGGAAGCAGGAACTCCTTTGCCTGAAACATCGGCCATGGTGATGACGAGGTGCCGGTCATCGATCAGATAGAAATCATAGAAATCTCCTCCCACCTCCTTGGCGGCCTGCATGGAGGCGTGGATGTCGAAATCGGTGCGGTCCGGAAAGGCCGGGAATTCCGAAGGCAGGAAACCGGCCTGGATCGCGGTCGCGATGGCCAGGTCTCTGTCACTGACCATTTTATTGCGGCCCTGATCCACATTGATCAGACAGTACATTAACAGGAGATTGATCATGAGCATGGGGTAGGCGATGGAAAGGCCGTAGACCGTCATGGTCAGGATGCTTAAGATGATGGGGGCGATGATATACAGGACCAGGCTGACCCAGTGATTCCTGTTAATAAAGCGGCGCTGCTGGATGAGAATGATCACCACGGCGATCAGCACAAAGGAGGAATAGATCATGGAGACAGGATAAAGCCACCGGCGTTCGTAGGTCCCCGCCGGGTTGATGGTGAAGTAGTAACCGAAGAACAGATTAAAGATGCAGGTCCCGACGGCAACAAACAGGCCGATCCTGGCGATGCGGTCCAGGAACCCGGCCAGCTTCCGGTCCAGACGGAAGAAACCCGCGGAGTACCGCCAGAAGAAAAAGGCGGCGAAGGGGTTGCACAGGTAGTAGAGCGTATTGTCCAGGAGGTTTAAGATACGCAGACTGGGGATCGCGTCCACCAGCCAGGCGCAGGCATCGGTAAAGAGACCTAAAAAGATCACATTCAGCAGATACAGGAAGCTCCGGTTGCTCGCGCCGATCTTCTGCACATCGATCAGGGTGCAGATGAACAGGACAAACCCCATGATCATGCCGAAGATATCGGTGGAGATATTGAAGATGTAAATATCCTTGATGTCCCGCAGATCTTTCATGGAAATGAGGATGATACAGAGAATGATCAGCGACAGATAGGAAAAGAATGCCGCCATCAGGATCTTTCGATTTTTTTGGCTGACTGTCTTCATTTTGTCCAAGTCGGTCGAAGCTCCTTTGATTTTACAGTTCTTTTACGTGTATACCATACAGGTATCAGTATAGCAGGTGTTCCTCTTATTTTAAAGGATGATTTCTCATTCGGTGAGAATATGATAGCGAAACTGTCAATTCGTGCCGAATGAAGGTACCAATTGTGACGGATTATTTAATATCATAAGATATGAAAAGCGAAATAGACAGGTTCTGTTGTATAATTTTGCTCGTTATGAACTGGCGAACGGAGGTGTTGTCGTGAAGAAACGGACCCGACTCCTGACGGCAGGCGCTGTTATGGCGGCTGCGTTTTTGATGTTGCCCCTTACCGGAAGGGCGGAAACAGGGACGGTAACGGCGTCCGCGGCGTATGTGCGCTCGGCGGCCGGAACGGACAGCGTGGTGGTGACCAAGAAATCCCGCGGGCAGACGGTGGATATCACCGGCGAGACGCAGGGGACAGACGGTAAGAAATGGTACTCCGTGACCGTGGACGGCGCGAGCGGGTATATCCGCAGCGATCTCGTCACGAAGGGCGCGGTGATGCTGTCCGGCGGATCGGACGGGAAGGGGAAGAAAGCTTCCTCGGCCCCGGGAACCGCGGCGGGTACCTGGACTTCCGTCAACGGGAATAAGAATATCTGGTTTTACGTGGATGAGAACGGGAATTATCTCACGAACTGCTTCTCCACGGACGGTTATTATGTGGATATCAACGGGGCGCGCTTCATCACCAAGGAGATCCTCGGCGCCAAGATCGGCCAGCGCAACAGCTGGATGACACCCGGGGAAGCGGGCGGATTCGACTGCTTCGTGAACGGCGCGACGGTGATCCAGAAGGCGCTCAACAAGGCTCTGTACGGGGCGCGTGTGCTCTCGGTCTATTCGAACCATGTGATGCTCCGTTCCGTGGTAAAATCGGACAAGCAGCAGACCTCGGAGGAGCGGCTCGCGATCTACAAGAATACCGACATCAACGGCTATACGATCATGATTCGCACGGAGATCGGCGGCGACCGCAAGGCGCTCTTAGACGGCGCGGATGCCACGGTCAATCCGATCCCGGAATATGACTACGGCGTACTGCGGTTCTTTACCAACATGGTGAGCCGATCCGGGGATCTCGTGGCGACGGCGATCTATTCCAGCTGGCAGGACAACAACGAGTACGGCCTGGAGATGGGAGAATGGATCCGGGTAGGCGATACGCTGATCCGCTATATGCCTGCGGACGGCGCGGGGCTCTATGAGATCAAGGCGGCCTTCTGACAGGATCGCGATCGCGGCGATCCTCGGCAGCGCCGTACTGCTCGGC
>JAFPTK010000145.1 GCA_017400305.1 Lachnospiraceae bacterium
CACATAATACAGCAGCACATAAAATACCGTCATGGTGACGGATGTGATCAACTTGCCCACTCCGAGGGCTGCCGTCATATCCGTATCCGCAAAATAGTTGAGTACACGCGGAACCAGATGAAACGCATCGCCGCACCCCAGGATCAGCGCAGCTGCCCCCATGGTCCTTTCCGTTTTGTCTCTTGCCCGTTTCAGGATGATACATCCGCTTATGATCGCGAACAAAAGGTATAGAATTCAAATGTCGATTCTCCGTACTTCATCTCAGGCACCTCATAAACACGCCGCTTCTTTCCTATAGGATGATAACACGACACGTGAGTTAACGCCGAGAACATCGTAATGGCCCCCGGCGTTTTGACAAGATTATAGACTGCAAAGATGAGATTTACAACCGAAACGCATCAATCACTCCCTGTTCTTCAGGACTTCGGCCGGCGTGATCCGATTCAGCTTCCGCGTGAGGATCATGCTGATCAGGCTGTAGCACAGGATGATCCCGGCAAACAGGATGGCATAGTGATACCACTTAAATTCCAGGTGCATGGTGCAGCCCACATTGGCGATAAAGATCGGAAAGATCGTATCGATGAGCCCTTTGGCGGCCGGGATGCCGATGAGCGCCCCGATGATCACCACCGTCCGGTTGCCGTCCAGATACAGCTTCCTGACTTCCCGTGTGCGATAGCCGAATACCCTGACCAGCGAGATCCCGAATCCCGCCCGGTCGATCATGACCGCTGTCATCAGATACATCACGATGCAGAAGATGACGGCCGACATGGTGAGCAGCATCGTATACATCGGCCGCATCAGGTCCAGGAAGATATCCGATGACCGGTCTACATCCGCTCTGGTCGTTGTAGAATACAGACGACCCGGTTCGATATCCAGCGCATGATCGGCCATCACCACGTTGTAATAATCCTCATCCTCTCCGAAGAGATCCCGCATGCTGTCGATATCCATGAAGACCGTAAGGCCGACGGAATACGGCGAGATATCCGCGATCGTAAAGGCATAGTCGATATCATCGGCATTATCCGACAGTACCAGCTTATCCCCCTTCTTTAACCGGTATCGCAGGGCCACGGCATCGGACGCTACGATCTGGTTCTTTCCGGTCACCGGCTTCACATCGATGTACGGGTTGTCGTCATCAATCCCCATCACGGTGATATCCAGGGTGTATCCGTCCTTCTCCTTCTTGAGAGAATGCATCATGGCCGCTTCTCCACCCTCCGGCACCTCCTTTGAAGGATACTTGTAGCTGTACAGATATTCATATCTGGTATCCTCACTCGAGAGACGTCCGACGCTTTCGCACAGCACATAGCAATCCATTCCCATCATGAAGATGAGCAGGGAGATCATCATTCCCGCGACAATGGTAAACGCCGTCCTCCTCTCGCGAAGCATCTGCCGGATCCTGAACTTGCTCATGAAAGGCAGATCGCCCAGCCGGATATCCCTGCTCCTTGTCACCTTCTGTTCATTTCGGATCAGGGAAAGCGCCGTCCTCGACAGGCTCCGGTTGATCACAAGGTAATTGACAACGATCGATACGACAGGCGGCATCACCACGGCATACACGATCAGGTAAGGCGGGATCACCCTGCCAAACCACGGCAGAGAGTAATACTCATAGGAATCCGACATCTGCCAGCTGCTGCCCAGTCCGCTTAACCCCGCCAGTGCTCCCGTAACGCCGCCCAGGAAAGAGATCGCGGTAGGCAGCGTGATGTAGTGCGCCATCAGGTCCTTCTTCTTCACCCCGAGCGCATACAGCGCACCGATCACACTGCTCTCACTCTGGATCTGATGAATGACAAAGACAGAGAGCACATAGGTAAAGAGGATGATCACGATGATCCCCGCCACGATGCCGATCATCTTGTTGATCTCGATATCTCCGGCGGCACCTCCGATCCTTAAGTTGTCTGCCCTCAGCATGAATTCCATGATGTTGTCGGGCGATTCCGTAAACAGTTCCTCCATCATCTCATCGGACTTTTCCTTCAGCTCCGCTACCCCGTCGCGCAATTCTTCCGCTCCGTCCAGAAGCTCTGCCGCTCCGTCATCCAGCTCGACACTTCCGTCGCGGGCTTCCTGTATGCCGCCCCGCAGTTCCTCCGCTCCGTTTTTCAGCCGGTCCGTTCCGAGCGGCAGACCCATGCCCTGCACGGCCCCATCCAGCGCAGACGCCCCGTCCCGCAGGCTGACACTGCCCTCATAGAGCTCGTCCATGCCGTCTCTCAGTTCCTCTGTTCCATCCCTGAGTTCCCTGACACCGTCATACAGTTCGTCCGCGCCGTCCACCAGCTCATTGATCCCATCCGTGATCTCGTCTTTTCTCCCGTAGGTATCGCTCAGGATCTCCTGATAATAGGGGTCATCGACCTTCTGATAATCAAAATCGAAGTCCCTGATCATCTGTTTGAGATCATCCGCGCTCATGGCACCGTTCAGGACAAAGGCATAGGTAAGCTCCTCCGTTCCGACGGGGTTCGTGTCTTTTATCCTTTCATATTCCTTATCGGTCACAAAAGCGACACCGAAGGTTTTACTGTCCACCGCCGTATCCGTGAGCTTTCGGTACGGCGCATCGTAATCCACGACGCTTCCGATCCCGGTGACCAGATATGCCTCCCTGCCGATCCGGACCCGATCACCGACGCAAATGCCATGCTCGTCGCAGTATCTCTTTTCCATTACAACTTCATTTTCACCGTCTGCGAGTCGGGGATCCGTCCCGTAATCGGCGATCCGGTTGTTGACTCCGGATCGATCCAGCACGATGAGATCGATCTTTTCCCTGTTTTTGAATATTCTCAAGACCGATCCGTCCTCCATGCCGACATCATACGCAAAGTGTTCCTCTACCGCCACTCCCTTCTCTTCGATCTGCCCGATCTGATCCTCCTGCAAAGGATAGAAGACCGTGAACTGCCCGTCCTCCAGATTGCTGTCTGCCTGATTCCGCGCGGTTCCCTGAATGATCATCTCGGCCGCGTCAACAAGCGCGATCACGATATACATGCACAGCGCGATCATCACGAACAGCGAAGCATATCGAAACAGATTTTCTCCGATCTCTCTCGGAAGCCTTTTTCTCAATACTCTTTTCATCACAGATCCTCCAGTTCGGATGCCGGAACTCTCTTGTCATTTGTGTACTCCGTCCTGACCAGGCCGTCTTTCAGGAAGATCACCTTATGGACCATATTCTTGATGGAGTTATTATGTGTGACGATGAGCATCGTCGTTCCGTAACGGGCGTTGATCTGCTCCAGGAGTACCAGGATATCTC
>JAFPTK010000146.1 GCA_017400305.1 Lachnospiraceae bacterium
CAACAGGGTCTTTGTCCTGACAGCGGTCATCGGCAGTCTGCTGGTCATGACCATGATGACGGCGAATTCCCTGTGGAATACAAAGCAGACGATCGTGGCGACGGATGCGGCCGTCTCTGCGGTCAGCTCCTTTTATCTGGAAGCGATGGCAGACCGCCGGGCCAAGATCATCACAAATCTGGTCAGCAACAACTTTGATCAGATGGAAAAAGCCGTATCATTTATCGCCGATGAGGATATCACTTCCCAGGCGGATCTGCGTGAGAATATCGGAAAGGTCAAAGCTCTGCTGGGACTGAACCGGTTAGCCCTGGTCGACGAGGACAATATCGTCTACACACGATACACCACCTATACCGGCGGGAGCAGACATCCGTTCTTAAGCGACGAACATCTGAAGGAACGGGTCATCAGTATCGTTTCTCCCTACGGTTCCTCCAAACAGCTGTGCCTGGCGATCCCGGTATCGGACCTCACCATCATGGGGAAGCCGTTTAAGGCATGCTTTATCCAGCTTGATATCAGCGAGATCGTGGATCTTCTGGCTCTGGACGATCAAGGGAAAACCCATTTTGCCCTTTATTCGGAGAACGGGAGCAATCTCTCCGGGACAGAGCTGGGGCCCGTGATCAGGAATCAGAATTTTATCGAGGCCCTGAAGGGCATTATTTCGGAAAGCGAATGGGAGAGCCTGACAGCCAATTTCGAGAACGGTGTGGAAGGAAACCTGTCTTTTGTCTCCGGAGATCTGCATGAGACCCTGTGTTATGTCCCCATCCGGAGCACGGGCTGGGAACTGGCGGTCCTGATCCGCGAGAGTGTGATACAGGACCAGATCCGGGACATCAGCGAAAAGAACCTTCAGACCAGCAGAAACCAGATCATCTTTACACTGGTATCCGTCCTTCTTCTTACCGCGATCCTTCTGATTGAGGCCAAAATACGCTCTACGGCCAGACTCAGAGCAGAGCAGGAAACCAGCCGGGCTTTCCGTGATATGGCAAATACCGATTCCCTGACCGGCGTCAGGAACAAGCATGCCTACTCCGAAAATGAAGCGGCCATCGACCTTCAGATACAGGCCGGTGAGATCGAGAAACTGGCAGTGGTGGTCGGCGATATCAACGGCCTTAAGATCGTCAATGATACGCAGGGACATGCGGCCGGAGACCGGCTGATCAAGGATGCCTGTACCATGATCTGCGAAAACATCGAACACGGAGCCGTGTTCCGGATCGGCGGGGATGAATTTGCCGTCATCCTTCGGGACAAGGGGTACGACATGCTGCATGAGACGCTTGATGCCTTCAACCGCAAGGTCGAAGAGAATATCGCGAAGAAAGAAGTGGTCGTCTCCCTCGGCTACGCCGTGCTCACGGCAGAGGACCGGCAGCTGCGCGATATCTTCGAAAGAGCGGATGAGATGATGTATGAACGGAAGAAGCAACTGCAGGCGATGGGAGCACAGACAAGGTGAGATCCGTCGAAACCGATTTGACGACCCGGAAAAGCAGACAAGGAGGTGACCTATGAAACTCTCGATCAAGGAAAAGGCGGCATACGGCCTGGGCGCCGTCGGCAAAGACATGGTCTACATGCTCTCTGCGAGCTACATCCTGTATTACTACCAGGATCTTCTGGGGATCGCCGGCACCGTCATGGGGGCGATCATGATGGCGGCCCGGGTATTTGATGCGTTTAATGATCCCATCATGGGGATGATCGTTGCCAAGACCCGGACAAAATGGGGAAAGTTCAGACCCTGGCTGATGATCGGGACCATCACCAACGCCGTGATCCTCTACCTGGTCTTCTCCGCTCCTCCGACCTTAAGCGGCAGCGGTCTTGCGGCCTACGCCGCGGTTTTCTACATCCTCTGGGGCGTGACCTATACGATGATGGACATCCCCTACTGGTCGATGATCCCGGCCTTTACCGAAGGCGGCAAGGAGCGGGAGGGCCTCACCGCGATGGCCCGTTCCTGCGCCGGGGTCGGCAGTGCCCTGATCACCGTGATCACCATGCTCGTCGTGCCGGTCCTCGGCGGATTGCTGAATCCGCAGGGCGACGGGAACGCCATCGAGCGCAGCGGCTTTTCCGCTTTCGCGCTGATCATCGCCATTGTCTTCATCGTATTCATCAGCATCACCTGCCTCACGATCAGGGAGCATTCCAGTGTGGATATGAAGGCGCCGTCCATCGGCGAGATGCTCAGAGCCCTGATCACCAACGATCAGGCGGTGGCCGTGGTCATCACGATCGTGCTTGTCAATGCTTCCCTCTACATCACCTCCAACCTGCTGATCTACTTCTTCAAGTATGATATCGGCGGTGCCGGCTGGAATGGGACTTACGTGCTCTTCAATACCTTCGGCGGAGGTATGCAGATCGTTTCCATGATGATCATCTATCCGCTGGTACGCAGATACATGAGCGTGCAAAAGGTGTGCTACCTAAGCTTTGCCTTTGCGATCGGCGGTTATTCCGTGCTGCTCATCCTCATGATGACCGGCTTAAAGAGCCTGGCGCTCCTTCTGATCCCGGGCTTCTTCGTCTTTGTCGCGTTCGGTCTGCTGACCGTCCTGACCACCGTCTTCCTTGCGAACACCGTCGACTACGGGGAACTGAAGAATCACCGCCGCGACGAATCGGTGATCTTCTCCATGCAGACCTTTGTGGTGAAGCTTGCAAGCGGTGTGGCCGTCTTTATCACGGGTATCGCTCTCGATCTGTTCCATATCACCAGGGACACCTCGGAGGAGGTGGTAAGCGTCGCGGAAAGCGCCGCCAATCTCACCGGCCTCAGGCTCACCATGACCGTGCTGCCGATCGTGGGGATGCTCATTGCTCTCTTCATCTTCTCCCGGAAATTCATCCTGAACGAGGAGAAGATGGAGGAGATCAACAAGGAGCTGGAGGCCCGGCGCGCATGATCGACGTCATCGGATCGAACCCCGGCAGACCGCTCTTTGTACTCTCGGGGAAGCATATCAGCTATGTGATGCATGTGATCGGGAACGGTCAGCTGGAGCATCTTTATTTCGGGCCGCAGATTTCCGTATCCGGTCCCGACGGACTGTGCGAAGCCCATGAATTCCCTCCCGGCAACACGAGTGCCTACAACGAAGAATTCGCCGCCTTCTCCGCCGATGATATGCGCTATGAATATTCGGCTCTCGGAAAGGGTGATCTGCGTGAGCCCATGCTGGAAGCGATTTACGCCGACGGGAGCAGCACCCTCGATCCCGTCTACGTCTCCCACGAGATCATCCAGGGGAAGCCGGCACTCGCCGGACTGCCCTCCTCCTGCGGCGGCGAAGGAGATGTCGAGACTCTGTGCATCAAGCTCAGAGACCGAAACGGCGGTCTGATGTTCGATCTGTTCTACAGCATCTTCCCCGACGCGGATGTGATCACGAGAAGCATCCTCATCAGCAATCACGACAAAGAAACCGTGATGATCCGGAGAGCTCTCAGCATGCAGGTCGATCTGGATGCCGATCGCTATGATCTGCACTTCTTTACCGGCGCCTGGGCCAGGGAGATGAAACGGAATGTCGTCCCGGTCCGTGCCGGGAGGATATCCTCCGGTTCCCTCTCCGGCAGCAGCTCCAATCGCGCAAATCCCTTCTTCATGGTATCCGAGCACGGGGCAACGGAGGATCATGGGCTGGTTTACGGCTTTAATCTGGTATACAGCGGCAATCACTACGAGAGCGTGGAGCGCTCCCCCTTCGGCAAGGTCCGCATCCTTTCCGGCATACTGCCCACCGGCTTTAGCTGGAAACTGGAGAGCGGTGCGAGCTTCCAGACACCGGAGGCGGTACTCACCGTGAGTTCTGACGGCTTTGGGGGCTTAAGCCGCAGGATGCACCACTTTGTCAGGGAACACATCGTGCGCGGCGTCTGGCAGTATCGGGAGCGGCCGGTCCTGTTAAACAGCTGGGAAGCGGTCTATTTTGACATCTCTGAGAGCAGACTCCTGCGTCTGGCCGGTGTGGCGAGATCCGTCGGCATCGAGCTGTTCGTACTGGATGACGGGTGGTTTGGGAAGCGCGATGATGACACCGGTTCCCTCGGGGACTGGACCGTCAATCCGAAGAAGCTCCCGAACGGTCTTAAGAGTCTCGCCGATAAGATCACCGGCATGGGGATGCAGTTCGGCATCTGGGTCGAGCCCGAGATGGTCAGCGAGAAGAGCGAGCTCTATCAGGCGCATCCCGACTGGGCGATGCGGATCCCCGGCAAGGAGCATTCCGTCGGCAGAAATCAGATGTTTCTCGATCTCGGCCGTACCGAGGTGCAGGACTACATCATCCGTCAGATGAAGGAGCTCTTCTCTTCCGCAGCGATCTCCTATGTCAAGTGGGATATGAACCGGAACTTCACGGATGTCTACTCGGCGGCACTGCCGGCCGATCAGCAGGGGGAGCAGGCGCACCGCTACATCCTCGGGCTTTATCGCGTCATGGAGGAACTCACCCGCGCCTTTCCGGAGATTCTCTTCGAAGGCTGCGCCTCCGGCGGGAACCGCTTCGATCTGGGCATCCTCTCCTATTTCCCCCAGATCTGGGCGAGCGACAACAGTGACGCTCTCGCGAGAGCGCAGATACAGAACGGTTACAGCTACGGCTATCCCCAGAGCTGCATGACAGCGCACGTATCGGATGTCCCGAACCACCAGACCCTGCGGCGCACACCAATAGAAACCCGCTTCAACGTCGCAGCCTCCGCGGTGCTCGGATATGAGTGCAACCTCGCGGATCTCTCCGCGGAGGACCGGGATGCCGTCAGGACACAGATCGCGCTCTACAAGGAATGGCGTAAGACGCTCCAGTTCGGCGATCTCTATCGCGGGCGGTGCTTTGACGACGTGCAGGCTCTGGACCTTCTCGACAGCGACGGCGGAAAGGACGCGGAATGGACCATCGTCTCCCCCGACGGGAGCCGGGCGGTGACGGTCGTACTGCAGGCTCTTGTGCGCCCCAATACCCACACACTGATCGTCCGCCCGAAGGGACTTTTATCGGACTCTTCCTACCGCATGTACTGCCGGCGCTTCAAGATCGACCTGCGGGAATTCGGAGGGCTCGTCAATTACATCGCGCCCATCCACGTGAAGCAGGACGGCGCCATCCACAATATCCTGTCGAAGTTCGTAAAAATGGAAACCGAAAAGGAAACCCACACCCTCTCCGGCAGCGCCCTGATGCACGCCGGCATCCATGTCAGCCCCGCCTTCACAGGCAGCGGCTACAACGACAAACTGCGCTTCTTCCCCGACTTCGCCTCACGCATATACTTCTTCGAAAGAGTCGAGTGAGTCAAAGGGGACGGTTCTCTTTGACTCATTTTGGGGCGTCAACCATACAAATAATACCATTTTAGGAGGAACTTCATCATGTTGAACCTGGATATGAAAAACCGAGCAGTCCTGATCACCGGCGCTTCCGGTCAGTTGGGAAGGGTCATGGCGCTCAAATTTGCCGAGTGCAATGCGGATGTGATCATTCACTATAACAGCAATGAGCAGAAAGCACACAGTCTGGCGGAGATTATCAGGCAAATGGGAAGAAAAGCCTTCGTCGTACGGGCAAATGTCACGGATCAGGAGGATGTACTGCGCATGAAGGAAAAGGTGGAAAGAGAATTTCGCCTGCCGGATATCATCGTGGATAATGCCGTGATCCAGTACGAATGGAAACCTCTTTTGGAACAGGATCCTGCCGACTATTACAGCCAGTTTGAGAGTTGTGTGATGCAGACCGTCTATATGGCAAAGGTATTCGCCGCTCATATGAAAGAAGCGAAATGGGGACGGATCATCTGTACAAACACGGAATGCGCCGCTCTTGCGGAAGAGAACAACAGCGCCTACGCCTCGGCAAAACGCGGTCTGGACGGGATTGTCAGAGTTCTCGCGAAGGAACTGGGAGGATACGGCATCACGGTCAATCAGGTCGCTCCCGGATGGACAGTGAGTGAGAAGGACCGCGAGTCACACACGGAGATCCAGACGGATTATGACAAGACCGTACCGCTCA
>JAFPTK010000012.1 GCA_017400305.1 Lachnospiraceae bacterium
ATTGGAAAACACAGTTATAGAGGGTTTTCCTATAGATAAAGACGTATCAAACGATCAAAAAGTGTCAGATTTTTATAAAAAAACGAAAGATATTTTATATTTTTTCGTAAATTTGAGATTGAGTCAAAGGGGACGGTTCAGTTTGACTCATTTTTGAGACAAAAGGGATGAGTCTGCTCATTTGGGGAGTCGTCTCCCTGAATGAGATGAACAGACCCATCCCCTGTTTTGGGACATTATCAAGCTTTGGCAGCTAATTGTGCCTTGAGTTGCGCGATCTCTTTGTCTTTCTGGTCGAGCTCCTTGTCTTTCTTTTCAAGCTCCTGCTTATTCTGTTCCAGCTCCAGCCTCTGTGTCTCAATAAGCCGATCCTTGTACGCCTGTTCACGCAGGAAGTCCTCGCGCTCTCTGGCGACTTTCCGGACATTGTAATCCTCGTTGCTCAAGTACAGGGATTCTGCAGCGGATGCCAATGCGTTATTTCCTTCCGTGATCATCTTCAGTTCCTCCCATGTGTTGGCTTTAAACAACTTTGCCCATCGATCCAGACCATATCGCCGATCGTCTTCTGTGGCCCTTTCGATCTGCTCTAATGATAGCACAATGATGGCGAACTTGTCATTGTATAATGTGCCGCTGCGGTCATTCCGCATATGATACGTAGCACAGAATTCCGGTTCTTCCGGGAACTGGGTGTAATCCATGATGCCGATCTGATACACGGGCCGCGCCAGCTGATAGTCGTCGCCGTGTTCCAGCGTATCAGATTCCCTGGCCAGATAGATCATGGAGCGATCCGGCCAGTTACCCGGATTTCGCACCTGCATCTCGATGTTCAGGGTGGATCGTTTCCCGGTCTCCATTCGGACATCCACGCGAAGGTCCATGCGGATCTCCTTATCTGTGACGGACTTGCCCGGATCGATCGGATTCATCACGGTGACGGACGTAACGGTTCCTTCTTCCAGGTGCAGGATCGCGCCGATGAGGTTTTTAAGAGCCTCTTCATTTGTCTGCAGGACGATCCGGAAAATATAATCATTGATCATCCGGCAGGGAATGAGGCCTGTGGCGCTCGCAAAGCGATACTGCGCCATGCCGGCCGCATGATTGACCGACTGCTCGTCAATACTCGTATTTTTCATAGATTCTCCTTTCGCGGCGCAGGGCCGCGCAATACTCTGTTATTTCCGCGGGGTATTTTGTACTAATGTGAGAATTTTAAGTCAGACAGAGTCATCCCCAATGACTCCATTCGGGTGGAACGCTTCAGCTTTGTGGTTTGTGGATTATTAGTTCAGAAATAGTTGTGACAGATCAATTCTTGTTTATACAAGATAGCACGGATGAGCGATATCGTCAACGAAGGAACCCGTGGCTGCGAGGGCCGGAAAATGAGTCAAAGAGAACCGTCCCCAATGACTCACAGCCCAAGATAGGAGACGACATCCATGGCGAAGGCTTCGTTCAGGGCGCCGGATGGAAGGATCTGATCGGGCGGTGCCGCGGCGATGACGGAGCCGCTTTTCAGGAGAATCACCTGGTCGGCCATGCCGAGGGCGGCCCGGATATCGTGATAGACCGCGACCACGGACCGATGGGACCCGGAGAGATCCTGTTCCAGCCTGGCACGATATTTCAGATCCAGATGATTGGTCGGCTCGTCGAGGAAGAGCCACGCGGCGTCCTGTGCAAACATGCGCGCCAGATAGACCCGCTGGAGCTGCCCGCCGGAGAGTTCCCCGATGCGGACATCCCGGGCTTCCGCGAGATCAACGGCGTCAAGGCAGGCCGTCACCCGTTCGCGGTCCTCCCCGCTTGTTCCGGAAAAGAGGCCTGTGTGGAACCGGTAGCGCCCCATGCGGACCGTTTCCTCCACGGTGTAGGAGAAATAGGAGCTGTTCATCTGGGAAAGAAGGGCGATCTGCGCGGCGCGCTCTCCCGCCGACAGGGTATTAAGCTCCTGCCCGTCGATCCGCACACTCCCGGTATAGGGGAGAAGTCCCGCCATCACCTTAAGGAGTGTTGTCTTGCCCGAACCGTTCTCGCCCAGGATCACCGTGATCTGTCCGGGCGTCAGATCCAGCGATATGTCATGAAGTACCGCCTTTCCCCGATATCCGGCGCTCACCTCTCTCAGGCGGATGCCGGCTGTGCTCTTCTCTTCTGCCGTCATGCCGTCTTACTCCTTCCGAAATAGAGCCACACAAAGAAGGGGGCTCCGATCAGGGCTGTCACCGCCCCTACCGGGATCTCCATGGGTGCTAACAGTGTGCGGGCGGCCAGATCCGCCGCCGTCATCAGGATCCCCCCCAGGAGGAAGGAGACCGGCAGGACCAGTCGATGGGAGGCTCCCACCATGCGGCGGGCCACATGGGGTGCGATCAGATCCACGAAGCCGATGGTGCCGGTGAAACAAACGGAGATCCCCGTGAGGAGCGAGGAACAGATCAGCTGGCGTCTTTTCACGGAGGTCACTTCGACCCCCAGAGAGGAGGCCTCCTCATCACCGAAGGACAGTGCATCCAGCTCCCGGTGGCGCGCCATGGTATAGAGCAGGGCGATCAGGTCCGCCGCGAGCAGGATCCCCACGTGATACCAGCGCTTGCCGTTAAAGGATCCCATGGTCCAGCTGATGATATGGTGCTCATGCTTGATAAACAGTACCGAGAGAAGCGTCAGGATAGCATTGGTGAACATGGACGCCACCATGCCGATCAGGACCACGGTGTGGCTCGTGACGCCATGGTCGATGCGCTGCGAGGCGGCAAGGACCAGGGTGACGACGAGCAGGCCGCCGAGGAAGCCACCCGTCGGCAGGAGAAAGACGCCCAGCACCGGGATGCTGATCTCACAGACCGTCATGACGGCGGCGCCCAGCGCGGCGCCGGAGGACACGCCCAGCGTGTAGGAGGAAGCGAGCGGATTCTGCAGGATCGACTGCGTGACGACGCCCGCGATCGCGAGGCCGCCGCCTACGAGAAAGGAGAGAAAGGCACGAGGCATACGGATGGTGAACAGGATCGTGGCGGTCGTCTCCAGACCGGCGGGTACGGACCCGGAAAGCAGACGGGCCGCCAGGATGGAAAGCTGTTCGCCCAAAGGGATGCTGACGCTGCCGATTCCTGTCGCGAGACAGAGCATGATCAGGGCGAGCATCAGAATGGCCGTGCACCTCGTGCCGATTCTTTTCCTCATAAGCGATCAGAACGGCTTCTTCACACCGGCATAGGCATCCGGGTAGACCGCCGTTGCAATCTCATAAGCCGAATTCATCACGTACTGATCGGGCTGATTGAAGGCGTCTCCGTCGATCGCATAGACCGCCTTGTCCCTGATCGCCGTCACTTCCTTCCAGGCATCGATGGAGAGGATGGCGTTGACCGCGTCCGGCGTATAAGTGTCACCTACGATGATGACATCGGGATTCTTGGAGAGGATATCCTCCTCGGAGAGGGCAGGCCACTGATAATCGATGTCCCCGGCGATGTTCTCGGTCCCGATGAGGGTGAAGATCTCATCCATGTAGGTGCCCTTCCCGCAGGTGTAGACATCCGGATAATCCGGCGTGGGAACGGACATCACATAGAGAACACTCTTTTTCTCGGAGATCCCGCCGGCAACACCTTTGACCTCATCAACAAAGGCATCCATCTGTGCCGTGATCTCACGCGCTTTGTCACCGGCGCCGACAGCATCCCCGATAAAGGCCATATCCGCCTTGATGTCATCGATACTTGCAGAGGAAGGGATATCCGCGACACAGATCCCGGCGCTCTTGACCGCCGCATAGACGTCCTCGCCCCCGGAGTAGCTCATGCCGGTGGTGAACACGATGTCGGGCTTCAGCGCCACGATCGCTTCATTATCCGGTGCCATCATGTCAAACTGGGGAATATCCTGCTTGAGAGAAGCGGCAAAAGACGAAAACCCGGAATAGGTATCGCAGGCGACGATCTTGTCCGCGCATCCCAGATCCACGAGGACTTCCGTCACAGACGGAGCCATGGAGACGATCGCCTTCACGTCGGCCGGAATGGTGATGGCATTGCCGGAGCGGTCCTGTTCGGGCTTCGCGGCGGCAGCGCTCTTACCCGCGCCCCCGGTGCCTCCGCAACCAACAAGGCAGACAACTGACAGACAGACTGCCAGCAGACAGCTGATAACTCGTTTCTTCATTTCTTTTTCCTCCCTGGTGTGCATCGCACCATCGTTGTGAGTGGTCATGCCACAGGCAGGTGTCTGACTTCGGGTTGCCCGCAAGGATCACACCCGGACCGACCGTTTGCTCCGGTCACAAGTGTGCGGCCGCCCGGCACCCCCGTCCGGTCGGATCCTGTGAGCACCATTCACAGTAGCGGCACTGTCGACGATCTTCACGTCGTTCCCTTTTGATGGGCCCGGCAAACGACCGGTCCCAACCTGCGACAGGGGAGATTCTATCATTCCCGGGGATTTCTTGTCAATGTGAGTCAAAGGGGACGGTTCTGTTTGACTCATGGTGAGTCAATGGGGACGGTTCAGTTTGACTCATTTTAGAATTTTGATTCAATGAGGATGGCTTGATCTGAATCACTGTGGGACAAAAAATGAGTCAAACTGAACCGTCCCCTCTGACTAACCAAGAAATGAGTCAAACTGAACCGTCCCCATTGACTCACCATTGTGCTATCATTAGAATAGATCAAACGGGCCGCAGAAGACGATATGCCCGGAGCGATGAAGAAGGAGGGGGACAATGATCTATCAGAAACTGGATATCAGAGCGACAGAGGATTCCGGGCAGTCCGCGGAGCTGACCTGCTATCTGCAGGAGCAGTCCCGGGAGATCGCGATCGAGAAACGGCCCATCGTGCTGATCTGCCCCGGGGGCGGCTATGCTTACACCAGTGACCGCGAGGCGGAGCCCATAGCGCTGGCCTTCCTGGCAAAGGGCTTTCATGCGGCCGTTCTCCGGTACTCCTGTGCGGAATATTCTGCCGCGGATCAAGCGGGGAACGATGTCCGGGTGGAGCCCGAGGCGCGGATGCAGGTGGCACGGGCCATTGCGGCGATCCGTGATCAGGCGGATGTCCGGCACATAGATACGGACAAGATCGTCCTGTGGGGCGCCTCGGCCGGGGCGCACCTCGTGGCGCACTATGCCTGTACCTGGTATGATGAACTGCCGGGTCTGACCGGTCTTTCACAGGATACACTGCGCATCGCCGGTCTCATGCTGGCCTATCCGGTCATCACCTCCGGCGAAAAGGCGCACCGGGGCTCCTTCGACAACCTGCTGCGGGAGAAAAAGGACGATCCGGCCGAGTTAAGACGCGTCTCTCTGGAATACCGTGTGAATGAACACGTGCCGCCGACCTTTATCTGGCATACCTGGACCGACGGAAGCGTGCCGGTGGAGAACTCCCTTCTCTTCGCACAGGCCCTGAAGGAGCACGATATCAACACCGAACTGCACATCTTCCCCATGGGCGGACATGGTCTTGCCCTGGCGGATGAACGGACCGTCAGCCCCTGGGGCAAGGAGATCGAGCCCTGCTGTCAGGTCTGGATCGACCTCGCCTGCGCCTGGCTTCAGAGGCTGTAAGAGCATATGGCAAATCTGATCCTGGCCTTCCGGGTGGTCGCGCCGCTGTTTCTGTGCATCCTGCTCGGCGTCTTCTTAAAGCGGATCGGGATGCTCGGCGGACGTTCCCTGGGGGATCTTAACAGGCTGTGCTTTAAGGTCTTCCTGCCGATCTACCTCTTCCAGAATACCTACACGACCAGACTCTCCGCGGCTTTCCACCCGGGCCTGGTCGCTTATTCCATTCTGGTGGTGCTGACGGTCTTTCTGCTCTGCATGCTGCTCATCCCACGGATCGAATCCGAGAATCCCAGACGCGGCGTGATGATCCAGGGGATCTTCCGCAGCAACTTTGCGCTGTTCGGTCTGCCGGTGGCCCTTTCCCTCTGCGGTGAGGAACGGGTGGGCCCCACCGCGGTCCTGGTCGGGATCCTGGTACCGATCTACAATGTGCTGGCCGTCGTGACGCTGGAGACCTTCCGTGGCGGGAAGCCGGATCTTAAGAAGGTGGCCCGCGGGATCGCGACCAACCCGCTGATCATCGGCTCGCTCCTCGGTATCGTGATGAATCTCTTAAAGATCCCGCTGCCGGTCGTCGTCTCCACCGCGGTCTCCGATCTCGGAAAAGTGGCGACGCCGCTTTCTCTGGTGGCACTGGGCGGTTCCTTCGTGCTGGGTAGTGTGCGGGTCTATGCGCGTCAGATCACACTCTCCGTCACTTCCAAGCTGGTGATCTTTCCTCTCCTTGCGACATCAGTCGCCATTCTGCTGGGATTCCGGGACGAGATGCTCGTGCCGGTGTTAGTCTTTTCCGGGGCTCCCACAGCGGTCTCCTCCTTTCCCATGGCGCAGCAGATGGGCGGGGACGGCGACCTGGCGGCCGATCTGGTGGTCTTCACCACCGGTTTCTGCATCCTTACGATGTTTCTGTGGATCTTTTTCTACAAGCAGTTGGGAATGATATAAGATCGATCCGACCGGGAAAGCCCCATCAAACCGGCTTCCGTTCGATCAGCGGATCCGAGACGACCTCCGACCGCCGGATGTAGGCGGTCAGATTTCGGATGATCTCCGGGTCCCGGATCTCTGTCATGAGTTCGTGACGAAGACTGTCCTTCGTACCTTCGCGATAGCGGGAGTGAAAGCTTAACAGATTGCAGCTCCCGATCAGACAGACCCGTTCATCGATGATGACTGCCTTGATATGGGTGTTACTGTGATCCAGTGTCACGACGGCGCCCAACAGCTTCCGCAACATTTTTGCTGCCCGCTCCGTATTCTCCTCCTTGATGGCATTCTCGCTCTTTGTGCCCGAAGCATCGGAGATCCCGTATTTCAGCACGATCTCCACCTTACGGTCAGCCGCATTCTTAAAGTACCGGTAGTAACCGCCGCCCCAGTAATCCCGGTAGTCCGCTTCGGTCGGTTCTTCCTTTCCATGATAAAATCCCAGTACATCCAGATTGATCCAGGGGGAGACGATGAGGATACTCTTCGTCGCCAGCTCCAGCAGCCGCCGAAATTCGTCAAAGATCGCCTGATCATAGAAGATCCTTGGGCCGGAAGCGATCGGATGGGTCGCCAGAAACTGCGCGGTGAGGCCGCTGCCGAGAACCTCTTCCCCAGGCTCCAGATGAAAGATGACCGCCTTTCCGTCTTTCTTCTGCACCCCGTATTCTCCCAGCACGCCGTGGGCAAAGTAGATGTCTCTTCCCCGGGCATCCTTTTCTTTGGCAAAAGCCCCCGCCCGGTAGGCTCCGTCCGTGACTTCCTGCAGAAAGAGCGGAAGCTTCTCACGAAGGATCCGGTCAGCGATAAACAGAAGGAGCCAGCGGGTGCCGTCCTCGAAGGAAACCGCGGGGTACGCCTGCTCCAGCTCCCTGATCTGAGCAAGCTTCCGCTGCAGGAGATCCTCGATCTCGGGTTCCGCGGCCAGATCGCGGATCTGTCCCTCGAGGTGTTCGTCTATGCGTTCCAGCTGTTCGGAAAACACCGCCTGTTGCTCCGCCAGTTCCCGGACGCTGCCTTTGATGTCGGACAGTTCCTCCGTCAGTGAATCATAAGCCGCATTGAGCTCGCCGGAGATTTTTTCTACACCGTCCGCTACGTCTTTCGAAAGTGCCGTCACCTGCCCGGACAGACCCCCGATTAGCTCTGTCTGATCCGCCGAGGATGACCGGATCTGCTCCCCGATCCGATCGGACTGCTGCCGGATCGCGGCGTCGATCTTCCCGGCCGACTCTCCGGTTTGTTGCATGACTGTGGAACGGATCCTTTCCTCGGACTCCCGCAGTCCCGTCCGGAGCTGATCCGGTGTGATCTGCGGAGCTGTCTGCGGCGTGCGGGTGTGGATGCCGGCAAAGCGGATCTGCCCGATGAACCGCTTCTCCTCCTCTTCTTCCAGATATCGCTCCAGCAGGCGGTTGATCAGCTTTTCATAGTGTGTGATCTCCTCTGTCCAACTCTGCGACCGCTCATGGATCTTGTCCAACAGCGTGTCATCTCCTATGGCTGACAGAAACTGTTCATAGCGCTCACGCTTTTCCTCCGGAAGTGGCGTGTCATCCCGGTGTACGATCCGGATCTCGGCATCCAGTCCGTAGGCATCAAGCTTCCGGCGAAGCTCCTCGTCCATCCGCCGCAAATAGGAATTGATCCAGTCCGCTTTCCTCATCTCGCCCCCCATACCGTGAGACACCACCGCACCATATTGCCGACCTCACCGGGCCCGGCCGCCAGAAAGAGCTGCTTCCATCCGAAGCCGTCCCGCGCGATCCGGTAAAAGTTCTCATAGCAGTAGCGGGACACGAAATAGAGAATCACCGCCAGGACAGCAGCCCGAGCCGCCTTTTTCCAGAACGGGACATGCCGCACCGGGAGCTTCCGCAGGAAACGGTCCAGCAAGCCCGCCGCTATCCGGATCGCGGTAAAATACAGCGACAGGCGTGCCATAGGAAACAGGAAAAAGGAGAGTGCATACCACAGGCAACCGGAGAATCTTGCAATCAGTGCCGGAAGCGCCATCACATGATCCGATGCCAGTACATAGAACAGCAGGAAATACAGGAGAAGGCCGGTGACACAGAAGGCATTCCAGGCGCTGTGAAGTTTCAGAGATTCGGAGACGGAAAGCCGTTTGCACCATTTTCCCAGGCTCCATCCGTCGAAAAGGCTCCGGATATACGGTCCGATACCCGCTCCGAAAGAGGTGCCCGGGATCGACTTCTGTGTCTTCTGCTTTGCGGCCGAAGACCGCTCAGGCTTCGGTGAAACGTCCTTGTCGGACGCCTCTTCTGCGCGCCTCTTCGCCTCCCGGACCAGCTGATCGGCCTGCTGCCTGGTCTCCTGTGTGATCTTTTCGGCCGCGGCACCTGCCTTTTGCGCGAATGCAGCAGCGGTCTGGAGGCAGGTCTTTCCGGCGCGCAGAAGGCCCACGCCCAAATCCCGGACCACCCCTCCCAGTTCCTCCAGCGGCTGTCTGTTGTCCTGATAATAGGAGGCTACGGTCTGTGCCAGATCCCTGGCGAATTGCTGCATCTCGCTCTGCGAAGCTTCGTTTTTCTTTTCGATCCGGTCCAGCTTCTCTTCCAGTGCAGAGAGCCTGGCCATGAGATCATCCTGGCTGAGGATCTGCCGGCTCCGGGCCGAGAGGATCTGGTCCAGAAGATCCTGAAACTGCCGGAGGGAGCGGGCTTGCGCCGCATTCTGGTTCTGCGAATCCTGCGACATTTTCTGAAGCTTCTGATCGATCTCCTTTCGAAGATCCTGAAGCTCCCGCTGCATCTGTACCTCCATCGCTCCGAATCTGCCGGAGAAGTTCTCCGATAGTCCCTCGATCTGCGTACGCATATCGCGGACCTGCACGTTCATATCCTCCATGCAGGATTTCTGCAGATCCCGGGTCTCTCTGGCGATCTGTTCGGCCGCGGCACCGTCCGGGATGATCTCCCGGAGAAGCTCATCGATCAGACGGTCGCTCTCCTGTTCATCGGATGACTGCGAAAAGCGCGCCTTCACCGGCGGTGCGGCCGGCAGGGAGATCTTTCTGTCCGACGGACGGCCTTTTCCGCCCAGTTCATGATAGATCCCTTTGGCGTAGGAATGCAGATAACCGATCAGATTGATCCGTGTATCCATGGATGCCAGTCCGCGGGAGTGAGCGGTGTTGCGGCGCAGATAGGTAAGCTGCGTTCCCAGATCTCCGGAGAGCTGATCGGTATATTCCCGGTCCGTGGCGTAATTATCCAGGCCATAGGAATCCGGCGCAGGCAGACCGGTACCAATCCCATAGGCTCTGGTCAGGAAGCGGGCGGATTCCCGGACGAAGAAGCAGTATCGCTCCGGATTGGTCTCGATGTTTCTCTCCGCCCGGACCGCAAGCTCATAAGCCTCCTGAAGCGATGCCTGCATCCGCTCGGAGGAAACGGCGAGTTCGGTTAAAAAGGTAAAATCCGGGACATTCATGGCATAATAATAACACAGGGATAGTGAATTTGACACCCTGCGGCGGAGGTGTTATCTTTGACCCGTAGCGATTGATCCTTGCACGCACTATACGGGAGGAGAGTAACATGTTGGGAATCATCAGTGGTATCATCGTGGGCGGTATCGCAGGCTGGATCGCCAGCATCATCATGAAGAGCAACTCGGGCCTGCTCATGAACATCATTCTGGGCATTGCGGGCGGCTTCGTCGGCAGCCTCGTCTTAAGCATCTTCGGGATCGGCAGCACCAATATCCTCGGCAGCATCCTGGTCGCCATCCTCGGCGCCTGCATCATCATTGCGGTGGTGAATTTCATTAAGAAGAAATAAAGAATCTGCCACCCGGATTCATAAGAATACCCGCCGGAGATCTCTCCCCGGCGGGTATTTTTTCATTCTTCTGTCCGCCCCCCTCAGAGCGTCAGATCAGGTCTTCCTTTCGGTCAGCCGCCAATCCCTCAATACGCCGCCTTGCCGATCAGTGCGCTCTGCACCAGGAGTCTGCGCACATGCTCGGTGCCGGAGCAGGTGGACAGGCTTAAGATATTCGGCCGTCCGGACAGATCCACCTCGTCGTTGACAAAGAGGGAGTTCTTCTTCGCCTTCTCCACATACTCGTCGTACCCGTTGTCGCCGGCGAAGTTCTGATACGCGTCACTTCCCACATAGGAGAAATAGATGGCGAAGATCTCATACTTCCGGACGCAGTCGCTCGTGTAGAAGTAGACATACGGATCGTTTGCGGCGAGCGTCTCATCCTTGGTGAACTTCTTGAGCGATCCGAACATCGACCCGTTCTTCATATTGTGGCCAAAGAGGAAGGTATTCCGATCCTCCATATCGGAGTCCGCCAGATAGTCTAAGAAGATCGCACCCGCCGAGTTCGGGATCCCGTCGTAGGTCTTGTGCAGATACTCATCGTTGTCCTTGGAATGCACCACCGGATAGCGCATCTCCAGAGACGGCACATAGAGGATACCGACAAAGTCGGGATTCACATGCTTCAGTCCCGCGTAATCGATGTCCAGCACCGGATATTCAAAGGGTTCCGCCTCCGGGATGTCCATGATATCCACGTCCGGATCCTCGGTCACAGCCACCGGCAGGGACTTCACCGTGGCGACGCCCTTTTCCTCCACCATGGCATCCAGCTCTTTATAGGCCTTCTTCGCCACCTGATACTCGCGGAAATCCTTGATGAAGAGGATCCCGAATACCACAAAACAGATAAAGAGCAGGACCGGGATCGCGTAATAGATCGTCCGCAGGATCTTTTTCTTCTTCCTGCGCTTTGCTTTCAGCTCCTGCGGCGAGAGCTCCGCCTGGGCCTTTGCCCGGCTTCCGCCCGCTGTTCTCCTTCCGGTTGTTCTCGTTCCGTTGCCTTCGCGCGCCATACGCTTTCCTTTCTTCTGCTATATTAAATATCGCATGATATTTATTGTAAAGCCATCCCTCTCATCTTCCGACATCCGGACACTTCTGTCAAGCGCCAACTCCCTTATCGGAACAGACGGAACTGGCTCATCTGCCGCATCGTCTCTGCCAGCGGCCCGATAGCGTCCTGCAGATCCTGGATCGCCGTATTGATCCCGTCGATATCCATAGTGGATAGCTTGTCCACCGACTCCGTGAGCTTCTCCGCGTTATCTCCGACCAGGAGGTTCAGGCTCTCACTGGTCTTGGTGATGGAGGCGCTCATGGTATTGATATCCTCCAGCGCGTCATTGGCGTTGGCGATCGCCACGTTGACTCCGCGGAGCGTCTCGGACACCTGCGGGATGATCGTGAGGAGCGCATAGGCCACCGCCAGGAACAGAGCTCCCGTAAAGATCGCCGCCAGGCGGGCGTAGAATACCTGTTTTTTGGAGTTCTTCAGAAGCTTCTCAAAGACCTCCGCCTCCGTCATCGCCCCCCGGGATTCCGGCTTCGCCTTCTCTTCGCTTTCCTTCCCGGCAGTCTCCGCTGCCTCCGTCTTCACTTCTTCTGCCTGCTTTTCTTCCTTTTTCCCAAACATATCATGCCCTCTTTTCAAAGTATTCCGTCAGCCGCTCAATGGGGATCGGCTTGGTGTATTTGTAGCCCTGCAAGTATTTTGCACTCATACCGATACAACACGCTTCGTCCTCTTCCGTTTCCACCCCCTCATACAGAACCGCATAATCCATGTCACTGAACATCCTTGCCAGATGGGACACCATATCCTTCACCTTCTCATCCGAACGGGAAGCAGCGACCATCGACCGGTCAAACTTAATGATATCAAAGGGCAGCTCCATGATGCGCTCAAAATTGGAGTACCCGGTGCCGAAATCATCGAGGTAGAACTTGATCCCGCTCCCCTTCAGCTCATCCACGCGCTCCTTGATGACGGCAAAGTCCTTCTCATTCTGGGATTCGGTGATCTCGATCGCGAGCTGTTCGGCCGAAGCACCGCTGTCACGGATGATCCTCTCCACCTCGCTGGTAAAATCCGGCTCCCACAGGTCAAAGACCGAGACATTCACGGAGATCCGCTTCACCCGGTATCCCGCCTGCGTCATCTGCCGGATCTGGGTGCAGGTCTTATTGAGGATGATCCTGGTCAGCATGTAGATGTACTTGTGATTCTCAGCCGCCGGAATGAACAGATCCGGAGACACGAGCCCGTACTCCGGGAGCCGCAGACGCATCAGTGCTTCCGCGGTATCGTAGCTTCCGGTGCGGAGATTGTAGACCGGCTGACAGTAAACCTCCACCCGCTGATCAAACATATCCCCCTGGGCCGTGATGTCCGCCAGTGCCCGGAGAATGAACTTGTGCTCCAGATACTTCCTGATATCCTTGTCCTCCACCCGCCGGAAGCTGTTGAGCGGCATCTGCTCGTGCATGTACCGGATCAGACCCGCATAATCATTCTCCGCACTGATCTTATTCCAGGTCTTCGAAAAGACGATCTTGTAATCATACCGGTATTTCGGATAGTGCTCCGCAAAAGCATCCAGCATCTTCTGCGACTTGGCGATATAGTCGGCATTTTTGGCGGTATCCGCGACCAGCGCCATGAGCCCGTTGGACAATTGAAAGAGGGACGCCCCGCGGAAGAACGAGGAGGAGAAAAAACGCACCGCCTTCTGGATCTCTACGGGATACTTCTTTCCGCTGATATCAAATTCCGGCAGAAACAGGCTCATGATCAGAAGCTCCTCCTTCTGCTCATAGCTGTTGCGGATGAGATCCTCAAAGGCGCTCTCTCCGACAGAACCGGTCTCGAGGTCATACGGATTCGCGTGCGCCAGATACAAAAGCGCATAGATCGGGAAGAGATACGAGGCAGCCGTGTAGCTGGATTGATGAAACACCTGCTGAAGGATCATGACCATAAGTGAAAGCCCCACCGTGAAGGCCACGCCGTTGACCACCGGCCGGTAAACCCGGTCCCGGAACCGAAACAGTACGACCACGATCATTCCCACATAGATAAAGTAGGCGATCGTGAAGATCGGAAGTCCGGCATGCGCAATACCGTCCCGGTCGATATAGAACCCAAAGTGCATGATCGTCCCGAATATCTGGAGGACCGCAACCGTCACGAGTATCGCTCCCCCGATGATATGGAGTCTCAGATTCATCCTCGGCTCCAGGTGAAGGGATTCCCTCATATACATGATAGTCAGGAACAGGATCAGGAACAGTCCCACACAGAACAGGTATCTTACCAGATAGATCGCGAGATTCGGCACCTCACCGACATGATTCATCATCATGTGGTAGACCACATCGCAGAGTGCCGCCACGAACAGGATCTCGATCATATACCGCAGCAGCATGAAATTCCTGGTGCGATTGATGTAGGCAGTGTGGATCAGGATGATGAAGACCAGACAGACCGCCATCACCAGAATATCCCCCACCGGAGAATAATTATCATAATACCACGCCAACGAGGATCCCATGCTGATAGTTTAATCTGAACGGTTTTAAGTGTCAAGAAACCGGAATACTCCGCACATGCGCTTGCCACAAGGGAAAAAACTGCGCTATAATCCTCCTGAACCCATTGACTGCAGATAGATGAAATCTTACGGGGTACGGGCCGGTGCGGATATTGGTCGTAGAAGATGAGAAAGCGCTTTCCGAGCTGATCGCCGACAGGCTGCGTCGGGAAAAATATACCGTGGATGTGTGCAATGACGGGTCGGAAGGCCTCGATTATGCGCTGTCCGGCATGTACGATCTCCTGATCCTGGACATCATGCTGCCCGGCACCGACGGTCTGACGATCCTTAAGGAGGTACGGAATAACCGTCTGGACGCCAAGGTCATCATGCTGACGGCGAAGACGCAGCTGGAGGACCGGCTGGCAGGCTTCTCCGGCGGCGCCAACGACTATGTCCCCAAACCGTTTCATATCGACGAGCTGGCGGCCCGGGTGAACGCCTTTCTCCGGATGGACAAAGCGGTCCGGCGGCAGCTGTCCTACGGCAGTCTGGGGCTGGACTATGACACCTCCTCCCTCCTCAACACGCAGTCCGGCGAGAGCATCCGGGTCAACAACAAGGAGTTTCAGCTCCTGGAATATCTGATGAACAATCCGGACCGGATCCTTTCCCGGGAAATGATCTACGACCGGATCTGGGGATTGGATTCGGAAGCGGTCTCCAACAATCTGGAGGCTTACATGTCCTTTGTGCGCAAGAAACTCCGTCTCATCGATGCGGGGGTCTCCGTCAGGACCGTTCGCAATATGGGATACCGGCTGGAAAAGGACTGACGGATGAAGGAACTCAGACAGAAAACCTTCTGGACGATCCTGGGGATCCTGACCGCGATCCTTATCGTCAGTCTCGCCCTGATCAATCTTCAGAACTATCAGCGCGAGCGGGAAAGCATCCTTCGCAATCTGCGGATGTTTGATGACACCGGCAGGCCGGACCGGAATCCCGGTCCCTTCGAGATCCGTCCCCAGGGTCGGGGCGATCTGCCGAAAAGAAACACCCAGCCGGGCAACGATTTTGGCGATATCCTGATCATGGACCATGAGGTCTACACGGTTTTCTTAAAAGACGGCGCCGCGGAACGGATCATCAGCCACGGAAACCGCTCCGATGACTTTGATATCGAGCAGGTCGCAAAGCACATCGCGGAAAGCAATCAGGCGGATCGGGAGTCCGTCGACAACCTCTTTTTCTCAGGCTATTCCTACCGGTATCGCCATCCGGACCTGATCGTCGTGGTCAATCACCGGGAGATCTCCGCCGGGCTGCGGCAGTTCCTGCTGATCTCTCTGCTCCTCTTTCTGCTCCTCGAAGCCGCGATCGTCTTTCTGTCACGGCTCATCACACAGTGGATCGTAAAACCCGCCGTGGAGGCTTTTCAAAAGCAGAAGGACTTTATCGCGGATGCCTCCCATGAGTTAAAGACGCCGTTGGCCGTCATCATGGCATCCTCGGAAGAGCTGGATCAGGCGGGGATCACGGAAGAAAAACGGCAATCCTATCTGAATAATATCCGCTCGGAATCCGAACGGATGAACCGGCTGATCCAGGAGCTGCTGGAACTATCCCGGCTGGAGAGCGCAGATCTTAAGACTTCCCGGCAGGAGGAGGATCTTTCCCGCCTGATCGAGAAGATGGTCCTGGTCTTTGAAGCGGTGGCATTTGAACGCGATGTGACCATGGAGACAGACATCCCGGAGGGTATCTCCTTCCACTGCGATAAAGATGAGATGGAAAAGATGCTGTCCACGATCCTGGATAACGCCGTGAAACACAGCTACCCCGGATCATCCATCCGGGTGAGCGCCCGCGTGAACGCCGGCCGGATCGTCATCCGGGTCACCAACCGGGGAGATCCGATCCCCGAGGAAGATCTCGAGCGGATCTTCGAACGCTTCTATCGGGCGGACAAGGCCCGGAGCCGGTCGGAGAACCGCTACGGACTGGGGCTCGCCATCGCAAAGAGGATCGCCCGGAATCACAACGGAGATATCCGGGCCTTCTGCGAACAGAATGAGATCACCTTTGAGATCACGCTGTCAGAATGAAAAGACGGCGTGATTTTTTTGTTTTACTATTCACAGCCCACCCCCATTCGCACACGACCGCTTCGCGGTCTTTCCCGCACTTCGTGCTAAGTCTGCTCATGTGGGTGGGGTTCCTGCTTCGCAGTCTCGTCCGACAAGCAGATTGTCGCCAACAAGCAAGCTTGTGCTCCATCTGCTTGTTGGACGACTGTGAATAGTAACTTTTAATATTCATTTAAGGTCCGCGCCCTATACTCATCTCATCAAACAACCGGGGAGGTGAGAAAAATGGGAGCCTTTAAGGAAGTCTTCGCAAGGACCGAGATCAAGTATCTTCTGGAAAAAGAGCAATACGAACCGGTGCGGGAATATCTCGACCGCATCGCCCGGGTCGATGAATACGGCCTGACGCGGATCAACAACATCTACTTTGACACGCCGGATTACCGGCTGATCCGCACCTCGCTGGAAAAGCCCGTCTACAAGGAAAAGCTCCGGCTCAGAACCTACGGGCAGACCACGGACGATACCGGTTCCTTCATAGAGATCAAGAA
>JAFPTK010000147.1 GCA_017400305.1 Lachnospiraceae bacterium
GACATGACCGGCAGGATCAGGACATTCAGAAAGACCGACCAGACGGGAAAGGTGTGGTAACTCACCATGTAGACCGGCAGCGTCACCAGTGCCACGGACAGCGAACTGAACACCCCGGAGGTGAGCGCCGAGAGAACCGGTTTCCACGGCGGATCTTCCGGTCTGCGCCTGCGCCCCCCTCCTGCCTGCAGCCCCCATGCCGGGAGCAGGACACCGATGGCGAGTACGGCCAGGAAGGAGAGCTGAAACCCGCTGTAAATGAGATACAGCGGCTGCTCGATGACGATCAGGACGGCAGCCAGGGCGAGGGCCGTCAGGATATCATAGCTCCTGCCCAGGATGATCGCCCCGAGATGCAGGATGAACATAACGATCGCCCGCACCGCGGAGGCTGTCTGGCCGCACATCTCTCCGTAACAGAGCATGACCGCGACGGAAATGACTGCCGCGATATACCGCGGCAGTCCGGTCCGCGTCAGCAGCCGAAAGAGTCCCATACCGATCAGGGAGATGTGGAGGCCGCTGATCGCCAGGATGTGGATGATCCCGCTCCTCTGATAAAGCGCCTTCACCTCCGCGTCCAGTGAGGATTTATCACCCAGCAGCATCGCATGGAGGATACCGGCGTCCTCCGCATCCAGACAGTTATCAAGAGACTTAAGGCACCGGATGCGGAGGCGATACAGTCCCTCCCGCAACCGGTCCGCCTCTCCTCCCCTTGCGACGATCACCGCGTTCGTCAGGCGGAACGAGATCCCCAGGATCTGATAATACTCTGCCGCGTCAAACTCCCCGGGATTGGTGGCGGGGGAAAACAACCGGACCGCCCCCCGCACGCGGCAGATCTGACCGATCGCCGGTTCCGCGGCCGGCAGCTCCTCCGCAGCCGGATAGCACTGGATCATCAGCGCCTGTTGCCCGTCGCCTTTCAGATACCAGACCGGTACGACCCGGTCCTCGTAATCGCGGCGCAGTTCCTTGCGCATTAACTTCCCTTCGATCGTCACCGTCTCGCGGTCCTCATAGGGCAGAGGATCCGATCCGTGCGGGAGAACAGCGATCAGCAGGGACATACTGAACAGAAAGAGCAGACAAAACAGAAAGAGCGGCCGGCGGACCCTGATACGCCCCCGGACCGGGAACCCACATCGCATAAGAAAAAAGCCTCCTAATGCCACGGAAGACAAAGCTTTCCGCAGATCAAAGATCACAGGAAATAACAGGAAACAGAACAGATACGATCCGATATCGCAGACGCGTCAGTTGGTCTCGATGATATCCAGATTTCTTGTGTACATGGTGGAAAGCGGCATCACATCGAGGAAGCTCGCCGAGGTATCCCCCTGGACCGAGATCTGGACCCGGGAGACCTCCGGCAGCTCCGCCAGCGAATTGACTATGGAGTAGATCGCGGCTTCCGCGGAGACCGCGTTGGTCTCGATCAGGAAGTTCTCATCCAGATTGACATAGCAGATCCCGTCCCGCAGCGAGATATTGATGATGCCGCAGGCCGGGTTGATCGTCGGCAGCAGCACCGGATCGTTGCCCGCAAGATTGGGGCCTAAGAGGATCTGTTCGACAATGACCCTCTCCATCAGGATGTTGCTGTTATAGACGACCGTACGGTAAACCGGAACCAGCTTCCTGCCGGTCTCATTGGCAAAATACAGCGTCAATCTGGCCTTTTCATAGGTGTTGATCTCACGGCCGGCATTGTAGATGAACAGGTCCGCCGTCATATTGCCGATCACTTCACCGCGGGCGTCCGTCAGCGGATTACCGGCGATCTGAAAGGAGACATTGTCGATCCCCTCCACCTGGGTAAAGGTCCGTACTATGGCGGCCCGAATGAGGATCTCCGTCGTCGGCGGGAGATTCGCGTAGGTTTCCGCGAAATTGAGCGTCAGGACATTGCCGGTGAGCGTGTGATCGATCAGCGCGGCATCCCCGGAGATCGGGAGCTCATATTCGAGCATCTCCGGCACCGTCTGAAGCGCGTCGATCAATTCGGCGACGATCTCTTCCGCCCCCTCTCCCTCCCGGGACAGATGATAAGGCGATGCAACGATCTCCGTCTCATCCTTGCTGATATAGTAAACCTGATACTGCGCCGGATCGTCGGGAACCGCTTCCGTCTCCCTCGCACAGCCCCAAAGGAGCAGTGCGCCCAGGAGTATCGCGGCCGACCGCAGGTTTCTGCCCGTGCCCCCGCGCCTCATGTCCGCGCCTCCATGCCGGTCGGATGGTTCAGCGGGATCTGCACGGTAAACACCGAGCCCTCTCCCTCCCTGCTCTGTACCTCAATGGTGCCGCGATGCATCAGGACCGCTGTCCGGGTGATGGACAGTCCCAGGCCGGTTCCGCCGATCTCCCGCGACCGGGATTTATCCACACGATAGAACCGGTCATAAATATGCTCGAGCGATTCCTCCGGGATCCCCGCACCGGTGTCCTCCACCGCCAGCGTAAAGTACTGATGATCCGCATCCAGGGTGACCCGGACGACACCGTGCTCCCTGTTGTACTTGATCGCGTTTTCCACCAGATTGGTGACCACCATGGAGAGCTTCACCTCATCCACCTCTGCCGTTACCTGTCTCGCCGACTCAAAGGTGAGCTCCACGTCCATGCGCCTCGCGATGGGTCTTAACCGCTTCATGACGCTCTCCGTCAGCTGATTGATGTCCACCTGAGTGATGTTTAAGGCGCTCACCTGCTTGTCCATGCGCACCAGCTCCAGCAGATCATCGATGATCTGATTCTCACGATCGATCTCCTGTGTGATGTCCTCCATGAAATCCCGGTAGAGCTCGACCGGCGCATCCTTCTGCGTGTTCAGGGAATCCGCCAGGACCTTGATGGAGGTCATCGGCGTCTTCAGCTCGTGGGATACATTGGCCACAAAAGCCTGTCTGGAATCATCCAGCGCCTTTTCCCTGAGAAGCAGCTGATTGAACGCATTGGCGATGTGTTCCGTCTCCATATACGCGTTCTCGGTGATCGGCTGATTGGTATATCCCGCCTTGACATCATTGATCGCCGTTGTGATCCGGTCAAAGGGCCGGGAAAGAAGATCCGCGCCGATGAGAGCCGCCACAAAGAGAAGCGCCAGGATGATGATCTCGATGATCACCGCTTTGCGCTTAAGGATCGCCAGCGTCGTCAGGATCGGTTCCGTGGAGATGCTGATCAGCATGACACCGCGTACGATCTGTTCCTGCTTCTCCGAACCTCCCCGCGTGATATCGCCGCCCTCCAGCGATTTGGTCTCGATGATCGGTGTGGTCATCTCGATGTAGCCGTTCTGTTCGTCATGCCGGGCGATGGCACCGGCCTCCCCGCGCTTTAAGCATTGCACCACCTCTCCGGAAATGATGGTCTTGCCCTCCGCTATGCCGTAGGTATCGCGCACCACGCGGAGAGAGTCGTCGATGATCAGAACCCGTCCGTCATACAGGCTTGACAGCATATCAAGCTCTCCCGAAATGATCTGGGAAGACGGGTCATTCAGGTAATTGTTGGTGATCAGGTGATTGGCCAGGATGCGCATCTGTGTCTGCGCTTCCTGTGTATTGACGTCAACGGCGCGTTCCTCATAATTGGCCAGTGTTGCGGCCAGGATCACCAGACTGGAAATGATGCCGGTCAGAAAGATCATCAGAAAGATCCGAATGCGCAGGCTTCGGAACAGATAGATGAAGAACCTCTTCATACCTGGAAATAGTAGCCGGATCCCCACTTGGTCCGAACATATCGGGGATCACCCGGATTGTCCTCCAGTTTCTCACGGAGTCTCCTGACATGTACATCCACGGTACGTGCGTCACCGGGATAGTCGGATCCCCATACCTGCTTTAAGAGATCGTCTCTCCCGTATACTTTTCCGGGGGATCGCGCCAGGAAAGTGAGGACATCGAATTCCTTGCCGGTGAGATTAATCTCTCTTCCCCCGACAATGACCTGCCGTCTGTCCTCATCGATCACGAGATCACCGATCTCGATCCGGCCGTGAGAAGCGCCCTCACGCGAGGTGCGCCGCATGATCGCCTTGATCCGGGCCTTCACCTCCAGGATATTGAACGGTTTTGTGATATAATCGTCCGCGCCGTATTCCAGGCCGAGGATCTTGTCCATATCGTCGCCCTTGGCCGTGAGCATGATGACCGGAACATCGGAAGCCTCCCTGATCTCCCGGCATACGGCAAAGCCGTCCAGCCTCGGCAGCATGACGTCCAGGAGCACGATGTCATAAGCATTCTGTCCAAAGAGCTGTAATGCCTCCTCGCCGTCATAGGCGCAGTCCACCTGCATCCCGTCCTGCTCAAGGCTGTACCGGATCCCCTTGACGATCGCTTTTTCATCATCCACTACCAGTGCTCTCTTGGCCATTGCTCCCTGTACACTCCTGCCGTCAACTCCTCAGACCGTGATGTCATCCTTGATCTTCGCGAAGAGCTTCTCCTTGATGCCGCTCACCTGCATGATATCTTCGATCCGGGAAAAGGCGCCGTTCGCATCGCGCCAGGCGATGATCTTGGCCGCCGTACTCTCCCCGATACCGGAAAGCCGGCACAGGGTCTCCTTGTCCGCGGTATTGATATTGATCTTACCGTCGGCGCCACCGGAAACGGCTGCCGCTTTCATGGCATCCTTCCCGCCGCTCAATACCTCCGGTACGGGCGGCTGTGATTCCGCAGCTGTCTGTGCGGCCGCCTCGGTCTCCGCCTTCGTCGGGATCCGGAGCCGCACGCCGTCCGCAAGGATCTCCGCCTGATTGATATAGGCTTCGTCGGCGTCCTGTGCGAATCCTCCCGCTGCCGAGACCGCCTCATACACGCGGCTCCCGGCATCCAGCGTGTAGACGCCCTCCCGGTTCACGGCGCCGCAGACATGGATGACGATCCTCTCCGGCTCCTTGATCTCTTTGACCTCCTGCGCGGGAGGTGCCGCTGTTTCCGCCGCGGTCTCCTCTGTTTCAGCGGGCTGCGGCTCCGCCGTCTCTTCCACTGCTTCTGTCGTCAGGACGATTTCAGAACGGTCAGACCGACCGGACGCACATGCCGACAACAGCATGCCGCAAGACAGCGCTACTACTACCAATGACTTTATTCTGTGCACTTCATCCTCCTGTCCGGAGGAGCCCATCGGTGCCCTATTATTGTAATACCGAAACCTGCCGGATTCAAGCAGAATCGTCTACTCCTCTTCCGATTCCTCGCTCAGCTCCTCGGAGATCGGGATCGAGGGCGGATCCGGGATCGGATCGACATCCACCTGACGCCCGCGGATCTGGGAGAGCAGCTGTCCGGCGACTTCACGCATCGTCGCGTTGACCTCCGCGCCGTTCCAGATATCCGTAAACGCGACTTCCAGACGGATCCAGTAGTTGCTGGTCTCGATCATCTTCGGCATCGGCGCGGAGTTCTCATAGACAGAATAATACGCGCGCATCATATCACTGACCTGGGAATCTTCGCCGTAATCCGCCCGATATCCGGCGGGCATCTTGCCGGTCCTGGCATACAGGTCCGTCGTCGCGTTATCGGATAAGAAAGTTGCGAACCGATTGGCCTCCGTCATATGTTCGGAGAACCCGTTCACTACGATACAGTTCGTGACGGAGAGGGCACGCGTATCGATGGACTCCGTGAGCGCCGGCAGCGGTGCCGCACCGAACACGAAATCACATTCCCCGGAATCCCGGGCCGTCCGCAGTCGTTCCACCGCCTCCGTCGTTGCGATCGTAAATACGGTCTTGCCGTCGATGAAATCCTGCAGGACCTTATCCTCTCCGACGTTTTTGGAATCCACGGCAAAGAACTGGCCCAGCTGCTGATAGATGTCCATGCAGGTGAGCACCCGCTCATTGTACAGACTGACCTGATCCGGATCATCCCCCGCGGGTCCGCCGACATCGATGGCATCTCCGGCAAAGAAATAGTCGGTGAACAGATCGTTCACATCGAAGGAAAAGACCGCTTCCACCTCATCGGGCGCGTTGTAATGCCCGGCGAACTCCAGCAGATCTCCGATCTTTTCCGGCAGATAGCTCTGAACGCACGCCGCAAGCTCCTCTCCCTCCGGCGCGGTCTTGCCGTCCTCCTCCGCCAGGAGCTTCGCCTCGTCCTCCAGATACGTGCGATTGTACAGCAGCGCGACCGTCTCTCCGTAGAAGGGATAGGCGATCCGAAGGCCGTGCCAGGTGACGGAATTAAGGGCCGACTCGGGGAAGCTGTCGCCGCGCAGCACATCCTCCGCGTGCTCCACTTCGCCGGCGATCCCCGCCAACGCCGCCTTTTCCAGATTGTCATGGGTAGTGATATACAGATCGGGATAATCCGTCCCGTCGATGCTGCTCTCCAGCGCGGATTCCAGCAGACCCAGGCCGGACACCAGAACGGGCAGGACGCGGGTGTCCCCCGCCGTCTTGCCGAACTCCACCGCCTGGCGGTTCAGATAATCCGTGAGTGCTTCATCGGTATACCAGAGGATGAGGGTCGTCTTACCGTCAAAAGGCCGCGCCGTGACCGTCTCCTCCTCCTCGATCCTCTCCTCCAGCACAGGCGTGCGAAGCACCGGAAGCAATACAGCCGCACAAGCCGCCAGGATCAGCATCAGGGAAAGCAGTCTTTTACCGAGCGACCTCATACCGGCACGATATCCTAATCCAGGGATCTCGCGAGGATCTCAACCATCTCGTCGATCTCCTTCCTGCCGATGATGAGAGGCGGCAGGAACCGCAGAATGTTCGCACCCGCATTGATGAGGACCAGACCGTTCTCCAGACAGCGGTTGAGGATCTCTCCCACCGGATGATCAAATTCCATACCGAGCATCAGACCCTTCCCGCGCAGTTCCAGGACATCGCTCCTGCCGGCGGCGACCTGCTCGAGACGCTCCTTCAGATACGGTGCCACTTCACGGACGTGCCCGATGATATCGTCTTTTTCATAGATCTCCAGGACCTTATCGATCGCCGCGCAGACGAAGGGATTCCCGCCATAGGTCGTTCCGTGGTCACCGGCGACGAGGGAATGCTCCGCCGCCTTCCCGCTCAACAGGAAAGCACCGACCGGCACGCCGCACCCCAGTGCTTTGGCCGTGGTCATGATATCCGGCTTCACGCCGTAAGCCTGCCAGGCGAACATATCTCCGGTACGGCCCATCCCGCACTGGATCTCATCCAGGATGAGCAGGATATCCCGCTCATCGCAGAGCGCCCGCAGCTCCTTTAAGAACGCCTCGGATGCGGGATGGATCCCGCCCTCTCCCTGCACGGTTTCCAAAAGGATCGCACAGGTCCTGTCGCTTAACTGTCCGCGAACACTCTCCATGTCGCCGTATGCGGCAAACCGGATATTGCCGATCAGGGGCTCAAAGGGCTCCCGATAGGCCTTCTTCCCGGTGACCGCCAGGGCGCCCATCGTACGTCCGTGGAAGGAATTCTCCATGGCGATGATCTCATGATCCGTATGAGAGTCTCTTAAGAACGCGTATTTCCGCGCCGCCTTGAGCGCGCCTTCGATCGCTTCCGCGCCGCTGTTGGTGAAAAAGACGCGATCCATCCCGCTGACCTCCTTTAATCTCCTGGCCGCCCGGATCGCCGGTTCATTGTAGAAATAGTTGGAGGTGTGCATCAGCTTGTCGATCTGCCCCTTCATCGCCTCGTTCAGTTCTTTGTTCCCCTGTCCCAGCGCAAAGACGCCGATACCGGAGAAAAAGTCCAGATACTGCTTTCCGTCGATATCGTAGAGATCGGTCCCCTCTCCCCGGTCAAAGATCACCGGGAACCGGTTATAGGTATGTAAGAGGTCCCGCTCGGCCGCCTCGATCTCTTCCTGCATCCGCTTGCTCATACTGCCTCCTTCTTCTCTGCCAGCTCGTCGCTGTCGCCCATGAACATCGTCCCGACCCCCTGCTTGGTAAAGATCTCCAACAACAGACAGTGCGGGATGCGGCCGTCCAGGATATGAACCCGGTTCACGCCGCCCCGGATCGCATCGGTACAGCCAGCAAGCTTGGGCAGCATCCCTCCTCCGATATGTCCCTCCGCGATGAGCGCATCCGCCTCCGAACAGGTCAGTCGCGAGATAAAGCTGGTCTTGTCATTGATATCGCGGTAGAGTCCCTCGATATCCGTGAGGAATGCCAGCTTATCCGCGTGGACTGCCTGCGCGATCGCACAGGCGGCATCATCCGCGTTGATATTGTATGTCTGATATTCCCTGTCGAGTCCGATCGGTGCCACGATCGGCAGGTAATCATTTTCCAGGAGATCATAGAGCACCTTGGGATCCACCGAATCGATCTCGCCGACGAAGCCGATATCCCGTCCGTCCGAAAGTTTCCTGTGGACGGAGAGCAGCCCCGAATCCTTGCCGCTGATCCCCACCGCCTTGACACCCAGCTCCTGCACCATGGTGACCAGCTGTTTATTCACACGGGAGAGGACCATCTCCGCGATCTCCATCGTCTCCGCATCCGTCACGCGCAGGCCGTTCACAAACTCCGGCTCCTTGCCGACCTTGCTCACCCACTTACTGATCGCCTTGCCACCGCCATGTACAATGATCGGCTTGAACCCGACGAGCTTAAGGAGGGTCACATCCTGGATCACGTGTCTCTGGAGCGACTCATCACTCATGGCACTGCCGCCGTACTTGACGACGATGATCTTGCGGTTGAACTCCCGGATATACGGCAGCGCCTCGATCAATACCTCCGCTTTGGCCAGCACTTCCTGCATGTTCTTTTCCATAACAGATGTTATCCTTTCTTTACGAACGATAATCCGCGTTGATCTTCACATAGTCATACGAGAGATCGCATCCCCAGGCTGTCGCCTCCGCGTCCCCGGCATGCATATCACACACGGCGGTCACGGTCTTCTCCGACAGCACGCGCGTCGCCTCCTCCTCGTCATAATCAAGCTTGGCGCCCGCGCGATAGAGCGGGACCTTTCCCGCCGCACTCTCGATCGTCAGATCCACCTGTTCCGGATCAAAAGATACACCAGCATATCCCAGAGCGCAGAGGATCCGGCCTCCGTTGGCATCATGTCCGAAGATCGCCGCCTTGGTCAGCATGGAATTGACGACGGATTTCGCAAGGACTCTCGCATGCTCCGCGCTGTCCGCATGCAGGACCCGGGT
The DNA here is from genome assembly GCA_017400305.1 of Lachnospiraceae bacterium. Classification (GTDB taxonomy): domain Bacteria; phylum Bacillota; class Clostridia; order Lachnospirales; family Lachnospiraceae; genus Butyrivibrio. Next base: position 9,153 of record JAFPTK010000147.1, read on the forward strand.
CTCAAAGAGCGCCGTAGCGCCCTCGCCGTCCGCCGCGTGCTTTTTGGCCTGCTCGATGAGCATCTCGCGCAACGTCTCCGCAAATACCCGATAATCCTCATCCTCCTCCGTGATCAGGGGATTACCGGCCTGTCCGTTCGCCAGGATAAGGAGCGAGTCATTGGTGGACATATCGCCGTCCACGGAGATCATGTTGTAGGAATCGGCCACGGCAAATCGGAGCGCTTTATCCAGCATATCCGCGCTCACTGCGGCATCCGTGGTCACAAAGCAGAGCATGGTGCACATATTCGGTTCGATCATCCCGACGCCCTTGCTGATCGCGCCGATCCGGCAGGTCTTCCCGCCGAGGGTGCACTCTGCTGCGATCTCCTTGTTCACGGTATCGGTGGTCATGATCGCCCGGGAGGCGGACAGACTGGCATCCGCCGTATCAGAGAGGCGGGAGGTGAGGAGTTTCACTCCGTTTGCGAGCTTTTCCAGGGGAAGGTAAGCACCGATCACACCGGTGGAGGCGAGCAGCACCTGATCCGCACCGATGGAGAGCGCTTCCGCCGCCGCTTCCGCGGTCTCCCGGCACGCGCGCCGGCCGTCCTCTCCGGTGCAGGCATTGGCGATCCCCGCGTTGACAACCACCGCGCGGACCGATCCGTTGGTCTTACTCTGTCTCACGATCTCCCGATCCCATCGGACCGGCGCCGCCTGTACGACGTTGCTCGTGAAGACCCCCGCCGCCTGACAGGGAAACGCCGAGTAGATCATGGCCATATCATCACGATCCCGGTACTTGATCCCCGCCGCCGCCGCGGCTGCCTGAAATCCCCGGGCGGCGGTCACGCCGCCTTCTATCCTCTTCATCCTCTTCTTCCTCCGTTTATTGATTGAACGCCGTGATGTTGGCATCGTTGAGCGTAAAATCGTAGTAGTTAAGATCCGCGCGTTTCGTCCATCCGATGCAGTTCCAGAAAGCATTTCCCACATCGTTCCTCGTAAATGCGATGAGACTGACCTTGTTGATCTGCTCCTTCTTGAGGGCATTCATGCAATAGACGACCATCGCCTTGCCGATGCCGAGTCTCCGGTGATCCTCCCGCACACAGACGTGATACAGGCATCCTCTGCGGCCGTCATGACCGCACAGGATGGCGCCGACGATCTCCTCTCCCGCCACAGCCACCACCGACAGTCCCGGATTCCGTGCAAGAAAGCGTGCCACGCCCTCCTCCGAATCATCGATGCTGCGGATCCCGAAGCCATGGATCGTCATCCAGAGCGCATGAAGACCGCGATAATCCTCCGTCGTCATCGCTCTTATTTGATAACTGTTGTTATTTAATGTATCCATCGCAGTTATTTTCCTGTCTTTTTCGCGGTAACTTGTCTATTATAATGACTTTTATGCTTAAATTAAAGTGATTTTTCAAAAAAGACTGGTGCGGATCGCGGAAAAATGCGCTATAATGACGATGTTTTGTAGTAAAACGGATTCCATGGGAGGTTATCATGGCCAGAGTAACAAAAGCAGCACCCAAAGTGACGAAGGCGGCCGCAAAAAAGACCGTCGCAAAGAAAACCGTTGCAAAGAATCCCGTCGCGAAGAAGACGACCGCGAAGAAGACCGCCGCGGCTGTCAGCAGAAAGCCCGCATCATCCGGGAAAAAGGAAAAAGTCATCCTGGCTTATTCCGGCGGACTCGATACCACGGCGATCATCCCCTGGCTCAAGGAGAATTTCAATTACGAGGTCGTATGCGTCTGCATCGATGTCGGTCAGGAGAGTGAGCTGGACGGCCTGGACGAACGCGCCAAGAGCTGCGGGGCGTCCAAGCTCTACATCCTGGATGTGGTGGACGAATTCTGTGATGAATATATCGTTCCCTGCGTGATGGCGCACGCGGTCTATGAAAACGCCTATCTGCTCGGCACCTCGATGGCCAGACCGCTCATCGCCAAGAAGCTGGTCGAGATCGCCAGAAAGGAAGGCGCGACGGCGATCTGCCACGGCGCGACCGGCAAGGGCAACGATCAGATCCGCTTCGAGCTCGGCATCAAGGCTCTGGCTCCGGATCTCAAGATCATCGCCGCATGGCGCAATGACAAGTGGACGATGGACTCCCGCGAATCGGAGATCGCCTACTGCAAGGCCCACGGCATCCATCTCCCCTTCTCCGCCGACCAGAGCTACAGCAGAGACCGCAATCTCTGGCACATCTCCCACGAGGGTCTGGAGCTGGAGGATCCCGGCGAAGAGCCCAATTACAAGCATCTGCTGGTCCTTGGTGTCACGCCCAAGGATGCGCCCAACAAAGCCACCGAGGTCACGATGACCTTTGAGGGCGGCATCCCGAAATCCGTCAACGGCAAGAAAATGAAGGTGTCCGACATCATCCGGACCCTCAATAAGCTGGGCGGTGAAAACGGCATCGGTATCGTCGACATCGTGGAAAACCGCGTCGTCGGCATGAAGAGCCGCGGCGTATACGAAACCCCCGGCGGCACGATCCTGTACGCCGCTCACCAGCAGCTCGAGGAACTGATCCTCGACCGCGAGACCTACACCCTCAAGAAGGAAATGGGCAACAAGTTTGCCGATCTGGTCTACGAAGGGAAATGGTTCACTCCTCTGCGCGAAGCGGAGCAGGCGTTCATCGAGTCCACGCAGAAATATGTCACCGGCGAGGTGAAGTTCAAGCTCTACAAGGGCAATATCATCAAGGCCGGGACGACTTCTCCGTACTCGCTCTACAACGAGTCCATCGCCTCCTTCACCACCGGCGATCTCTATGATCACCATGACGCGGAGGGCTTCATCAATCTCTTCGGCCTCTCCAGCAAGGTACGCGCCATGAAGATGCAGGAAGTCGCGTCCAAAAAGCCGCGCCGCAAGACGAAGTGATATGGATGCCCGGCTGACTCTGATCGTCGCCATCATCCTGCCCAATCTGCTGGGTTTTGCTTTCATGGCGCTTGACAAAAAGTGGGCAAAAGAAGGTGGATTCCGTCTCCCGGAATCCACCTTTTTCTGTATGGCGCTCATCGGCGGCAGCATCGGCTGCCTCATCGGGATGCTTACCTGCCATCACAAAACCAGAAAACCCGCCTTTTTCATCGGCATGCCGCTGATCCTGATCCTGCAGCTGGCCGCGGTATACCTGATCTGGCGCTCCGGTCTCCAATTCAGTTTTCTGTGAGGATCTGCCATGAGGATTGCGATCTGTGACGATAATATCGCCGACCGGCGGCACGCCGAACGTCTCCTGAAACGGGAATCCGACCGGGTCCACAGTCTGGGAGAGGAATCCTATGTGATCGACTGCTACGGCAACACCGGAAAGCTCTATCCGATGGCGGATACCTATGATATCTTTCTCATCGATATGGTGGACGATCCGGAGGAAAACGGCATGCACATCGCACGTGCCCTAAGGGAGCGCGGGATCCCCTCTCCCATCATCCTCTGCAGCTCGCGGATCGATTACCGCGCTCTCTCCGCGGAAACCGACACAAACTTCTTTTATCTGTCCAAACCCTGCGAAACAGAACCACTGATACAGATGCTAAGGCAGGCGGAGCAGCACATCGTCCACCGGGAGGGGCGGATCGAGCTGCGCACCGACGGAGAGACCATCTATGTATCTCCGGAGGATATCCTGTACGCAACCCCCGCGGAGTACGGCTTCCTCACCGTTGCCGTCAAAGGCCGTGAACCGGTGCGCATCATGAGTGATGCTTTCTCTCTCTTCAAGCAGATCCAGGGTATGAAAAAAGACCCCGCGATCCTTGCGATCTCCGGCAGGGCCTTCATCAATGCCCGTGCATTGCAGAGCACGGGATTTCTCTCTGTCACCATGGAGGACGGACGAAAACTATCTGTCGCTCCCTCCTTTGCTCTGGCCGGCAATATCCGCGAAGCCAGAAACTTCCGTCGAAAGATGGATCAGTAGGTCACCACGATACCGCCGTCCTGTGCGTAGAGACTTCCGATCCCGGTGGTATCCTGGATCCTGGTCTTTCCGAAGGGGATACTGCCCAGAAACTGATCCTTGACGAGCATGGCTCTCTCATAGCAGTTGCAGTGACTGACGATCAGGGTACGGTCCTCCGGGTGGGCGATATCCGCCTTTACGAAGTCCGACATCCTGGTCAGTGCCTTCCGCATCCCGATCCCCTGCGCCTTCTGCTCGATCACGCCGTGATCACCGTAACACACCGGCTTGATATTCAGGGTCGTCGCCACAAAGGCCTTCCAGTTGGAGAGCCTGCCGTTTTTCCTCAGGTGCTCCAGCGAATCCAGCACAAACCAGGTGCGGGCCTCCTCCCGAAAGCGCTCCAGTCCCTCCACCACCTTTTCAAAGGGGAGTCCCTGTTCCTCCAGCTCCATGGCCTTTAACAGGTACTGGGTCTCCCCGCCGCAGGCCGA
>JAFPTK010000148.1 GCA_017400305.1 Lachnospiraceae bacterium
GAGTCGAGACGAAAAGCTGCCATCCGATGCGTTCGCCGGGGCGCCGGGCACACGATGAGCCCATAGCAAGCGTCGTTTCGTGCAGAGGCACTCACGCCGCTTTGGTCTCATCTTAGTGGCGCCAAGGCGACCGCCACGGACAGCAGCTTGTTCGTCTCGATTTCAACAGAGTCTGCGGGAGGAAGCCCTGTTTGCGCGCGGGGCTTGTGGAGACGTCGGTACTTAGGTCCTGTTTTTTAGGACCTTAGTACCGCTACGTCGTAACCAGAGCCGCGAGGCGTCCCCGCAAGCAAATGGGGCTTCCTCCCGGACGTTTAAATGAGATCGGGAGGCGCCCCGCAAGCAAATGGGGCTTCCTCCCGGAAAGAATCCTGCAAAGACGAGGCGTGGGGCTTTGTCACTCCTCCGTGATGTCGGAGCCGAAATACCGCCGCGAGATCTCCGAGAGAGAGCCGTTTTTGCGCATCCCGTCGATGGCCTCATCGACCGCCTTCAGGAAATCCGACTCCTCCTTGCGGACGGGGATGACGACACGGGAGGCATCCTCAGTCTGGGCGACCTCTTTGATGGGCGCATCCGGGTGAACGTTCAGGTAGTCGTAGAAGGAGACATTGGCGTTTAAGGTGGCATCCGCGCGGCCGGCGATCACCAGATTGATCGTCTCGTCGATGGTATCCACGCCGAGAACATCGGCGACGCCGTAGCTTCGGGCAATCTGCTCATAGGTGCTCGCGATACTGTTCGTCGTGATCTTCCCCTTGAGATCCTCAAAGGAATGAATGTCCTCGTTGTCGGAGGAGACGATGAGCGAGGTCCGGATGTAGCCGTAGGGCGTGGAGAAATCGTATTTCTCGGCGCGCTCCTCGGTCCATTCCACGCCGTTGGCGATGATGTCATAGCGGCCGGAATTGAGTCCCGCGAAGAGACCGTCCCATTCGCCTTCGACAAACTCTGCTTCGACACCGATGTGCTCGGCGATCCCCCGTGCGACCTCCACGTCAAAGCCGACAAGCTCGCCGGATTCATCATGATAAGTCCACGGAGCCCATTGGCCCTCGGTGGCGATGACAAGCTTGCCGGACTCCTTGATGGCGGCCAGTTCACCGCCTCCCAGTCCGTCCTCCGTCTTGCCGCAGCCGCTCACGGCAGCGGCGAGCGTGAGTGCGGCGGCTGCAACCAGAAATCGTTTGTTTGTTTTACCGGTCCCCATTTACTGTTACCCCCTTTTGTGTGAAATAGGTTTGTGTATCGGTATCGGTCTCCACCCGTCCGTCACGGAGCGTGATCACGCGGTTGGAGACATCTCTGGCGAAAGAGATCTCATGGGTGACGATGACCATGGTCATGCCATCCTGCGCGAGATCCCGCATGACGGAGAGTACCTCCCCGGTGAGCTCCGGATCCAGCGCACTGGTCGGCTCGTCAAAATACAGGATCTGCGGCTTGGCGGCGAGAGCGCGGGCAATGCCGACGCGCTGCTTCTGCCCGCCCGAGAGAGAGACCGGATAAACGTCCCGTTTGTCCAGAAGACCGACATGGCGGAGAACTTCTTCGGCCCGCTGCACCGCGTCCGCTCGTGACATTTTTCGGGCGACGATCAGTCCCTCGGTGATATTTTCCAAAACCGTCTTGTTGAGGAACAGATTGAATTCCTGGAAGACGAAGCCGGTATGCATCCGGATGGCGGCGGCCTCCTTCGGACGGATGTGCTTAAGATCATGGGAGACGCCGTCCAGGATCAGTTCCCCTGCGTCGGCCCGCTCCAGCAGATTCAGGCACCGTAGGAGTGTGGTCTTGCCGACACCGCTGGGACCGAGGATCGCGACACAGTCACCCGGTTCCACGGACAGGCTGATGTCGGACAGGACCGTCTGCCCGCCCAGAGCCTTGCTCAAGTTTCTCACCTCAAGAAGCGACATAAGTATTTAACCTCTGCTCTCCGACGTGCTGAAGCTTTGTCAGTACCGTGCAGAAGAGGAGATAGATGAGTCCGACTTCCAGATAGAGGGCCAACGGTTCATAGGTACGCGCCACGATGCGCTGTGTGCTCATGAGCATCTCGGCGACCGTGATGTTGGCGGCAAGCGACGTGTCCTTGACCATGGCGATGAGCGAATTGGAGAGCGGAGGAAACGCCGTGCGCAGAGCCTGCGGGATGACGATCCGCCGCATGATCTGGAACCAGTTCATGCCGACGCAGTACCCGGCCTCGATCTGACCGCGGGGAACCGCTTCGAGTGCCGCCCGGATGGTCTCCGCGGAATAGGCGCCCTCATTGAACGCGAATACCAGAATGGCACAGGGAAACGGATCGATGATGATCCCGATGCCGGGAAGGCCGAAAAATACGATATAGAGCTGGACCAGCAGAGGGGTGCCGCGGATGATCCAGATATAAAAGCGACAGAGATCCTTGAGGAAACGGACGCCGGCGAACTGGATCAGAGCAACGATCAGAGCAAGGATCATTGCCAGCGCAAAGGAGATCGCTGTCAGCGGGATCGTCAGGGTGAGGCCCGGGATCAGGATTTTTGGGAAGGAATCGATAAGAATCCCCCATAATCGTTCGCTCATAGTCTGTTATCATACCATACGGGTATGGATTTGTCATTTCGTTTTTGGTATAATCGTGCGCATGGATATGAAAGAACTGGCAGCAGATGCCGAATTGGAGAAAAAGAAACAGACCAGGAGACTGCTCCTCTTTTCCGTGGTGATCATTGCCGTCACGGGCGTGATCTTTGTCGTCATGTTCTTAAATACCGTAAAGAGCCTGCAGTATGTATACACCAACCGGGCATATCAGGATGCGGCGACCATCAAGAGCGAAGCGATCGAGCTGACGGTGAGGGATCTCATGGGGGAGATCGCGCAGCTTAACGACCTGCGCCTTCGCGACGAGGAAGGTGTCATCCGCAGTCTCGCACCGTCTGTTCGCGCGGTCCTGAAGGAGGAGACGGGAAAGGACTTAAGGGGTCTCCGGGACCTGTTCACCGGGAATGAGAGCCTCGAGCTCCTGACCTGTGTCGCGGTGGAGGAGCAGAGCGGGAAGATCCTGCTGGACGACGGAGGATTCGCGGGTGAGAGCGGCATTTGGACAGAGGATCTGGAAGAAGCTTTCCTCGTGTGCGAGCATGTGCGGGAAGGCGGCGTCGATGTGATATACGGGATCACCTCTTCCGCCCTGGAATCGGAGATGGAGGAGGTTGTGACCGACCGTCTGGTATTCCTCAATAAGAGTGTGGGGACGATGTACTGGATCGACCGCATCACGAAACTGGATGACGGCCGGGAGCGCAGGGTGCGTGTCGTGGATCCGGAGACCCCTGCCCGCGCCGGGATGTCATTAGACAGCAAGGGGATCGGAAACGGTCCCTGGAATTTCGCGTCGGACGGTCTGACGGAAGCCGCGGAGGGAGAGCTTGTCTCACATACGGATGACGCTGTATGGAATGAGGCGAACGGAGAGAGCGTGACCGCCCGGACGCATACCTGTGCCATGTATTACGCCCCATACGAATGGGCGGTCTGTGCCGCGTTTCGCCTGGACCTGGTCGGGGTGGATTCCATCCGGTCCCAGGAGGAATCCAGAAAGGAGACGATCCGCCTGGGAGTCGGCATGGCACTCGGCTTCGCTGCGGTCCTGGCCATTGCGATCCTGCTGATCCTGACGGGCAATTCGCAGTATTACAAGCTGCGCCAGAAGAAGCTGCGCGATCAGGTGGAGAAGGACGCCCTGACGGGGGCCAACACCCGCGGTTACGGGGTCCAGCTGCTGACGGAGGCCTTCCGGCGGTTTGAAAACGGGTCGGAGATCTCGCCGGCCCTCATGGTGCTGGATGTCGACAAGTTCAAGAGCATCAATGACACCTACGGCCATGACGGCGGTGATGAAGCCCTCAAACGGATCGTGAAATCAGCGACCAAGGTCATGCGCGGAAAGGATTGCGTGATCCGGTGGGGCGGAGATGAATTCATCGCGGTATTCTACAAGATGGAGCACGCCCGGGCGGAAGCGGTGGCCAACCGTCTGCGCAGAGCGATCTGCGATACGCCGGTCAAATACGGTGAGCAGGAATTCCGCGTGACGGTTTCCATCGGGGTGACGTGGTTTAAGTTTGGCGACAGCGATTACACGGAGGCGTTAAAGCGCGCCGACGAAGCGCTCTATGTCTCCAAGGAGGAGGGGCGCAACCGGGTCTGCGTCGCCGGAGGGGAACTCTGAGACCGTTTGCGGATGCCTCAAGCACCGCGCCGCGGGATCGCTCAACAGCAGGGCGGACGGCTGATCCGCATTGCGCAGGAGGGAAATGAAATGGCAGTGATCCAATCGATCGATCAGTTGACGGAGAATCGGTTTGTCAATCTGTACCATGTGAAGGGAGAAAACAGCAAGGGGCATCACAGCAACTATTTTGTGGCGTCCCGCGCCAAACAGATCGATGAGCTCAAGATCCGCACACAAAAGGTGACGGCGGACGGAGTGGCGATCTACGCGCTGTACGGGGAGAAACGGGACCGTGTGGTGCTCATCCGGCAGTGGCGGTATCCGATCGGTACCTGGGTGTATGAATTTCCGGCCGGCCTGTGCGAGCCCGGTGAGAATTTCAGAGAGGCCGCCGTGCGGGAGCTTCATGAGGAAACCGGACTGACACTCACACCGATCGAGGCAGATGCCATGTATGAGGCACCGCGGTTTACGACGGTCGGCATGACGGACGAAGCAGTCGCCACGGTGTACGGCTATGCGTCCGGGGAACTGAGTGACCGCTTTGAGGAGCAGAGTGAGGAGATCGAAGCGGTGCTGGCGGACCGGGAGGAGGTGCGCAGGATCTTAAAGGAGGAGCGGGTGGCACTCCTGTGCGCCTATCAGTTGGCACATTTCCTGCATGATGAGGATCCGTTCGCATTTCTTAAGTAAATATTCTGCGTCATGGACTTATTCGGCATGGCGTCTGTAAGAGGGGGAGAGGAAGATGTTAAAACAGGTATCGATCTACGCGGAGAACAGAAAAGGATGCTTTAAGAATCTCACCGGTCTGCTGTCGGACAACGGGATCAACATCCTGGGGTCTGTCACGAATGACAGCGCGGAATACGGGATCATCCGCATGGTGGTCTCCGATCCGGAGAAAGCAACGGAGGTATTGACCGGCGCGGGCTATCTCTGCCGGCTGACGCCGGTGCTCGGGATCGAGCTCGCCGATGAGGTCGGTTCGCTCAATCAGCTTCTGACGGTGCTCTTAGACAGCAATATCAACGTGGATTATCTGTATCTGTCCTTTAACCGCGACTCCGGGAAACCGATCATGGTCCTGCATACGCTGGATACGGCACAGGTCGAGAATATCCTGGTTTCCAAGGGGTTCAGCGCAGTCTGAGAAACAGGGTTTCTTCCGGCATAAGGACCGATCATTTTGACATCCTATGAGATCAATCTGTAGAAAATACATCGGCGATCGGGCTTTTTACCGCCGTTTGCTCGCCATTACCGTTCCGATCATGGTGCAGTCCGGGATCACGAATTTCGTGAGCCTCTTAGACAATATCATGGTGGGACGGATCGGCACGGAGCAGATGAGCGGCGTGGCCATCGTCAATCAGCTCTTCTTCGTCTTCTATCTCTGTATCTTCGGCGGCTTTGCCGGGGCAGGGATCTTTACCGCGCAGTATTACGGCTGCGGTGACGAGGAGGGGATCCGGCACACCATCCGATACAAGCTGTGGATGGGCTTTCTCCTGATCGCCATCGCTTTTGCGGTCTTTCTGCTGAAGGGGGCGGATCTCATCAATCTTTATCTCAACGCGAGCGAGGACGGCGGGGATCTGACAGCGGCTCTGTCCTATGCGATGACGTATCTTAAGTTCGCGCTGGTCGGTCTTCCGGCCTTTGCCATCGTGCAGGTCTATGCCAACACCCTGAGGGAGTGCGGGGAGACGGTCGTCCCGATGAAAGCCGGCGTTGTGGCGGTCTTTGTCAATCTGGTGTTCAACTACCTGCTCATCTATGGGAAATTCGGGTTTCCCTGCATGGGCGTCGGCGGAGCCGCGCTTGCCACGGTGATCTCCCGCTTCGTGGAGATGGGGATCGTCGTCGGCTGGGCGCACCGGCATACGGAGCAGTGTCATTACATCAAGGGGCTCTACCGCACCCTGCGCGTCCCCGGGAATCTCATTCGGAAATACTTCATCACCGGCTCGCCCCTGCTCATCAACGAGACCCTGTGGTCCGCCGGCATGGCTGTGCTGGCGCAGTGCTACTCCATGCGGGGACTCAATGTGGTCGCGGGACAGAATATCTCCAATACGATCAGCAGCGTGTTCAACGTGGTCTTCTTCGCCATGGGAGATGCGGTGGCCATCATCGTCGGCCAGCTCCTCGGCGCCGGGAAATACGAGGAGGCAAGGGATCAGGACAACAAGATCATCGCCTTTTCCACCGCCATAGCCACGATGGTGGGGCTGATCATTCTGGCGACCTCTTCGCTGTTCCCGCTGCTCTATAATACCACCCCGGAGGCGAGAGTGATCGCGACCCACTTCCTCATCGCGCAGGCGATCTTCACACCGCAGATGGGCCTCCTGCACACCACCTATTTCACGCTCCGCTCGGGCGGCAGGACCATCATCACCTTCCTCTTCGACAGCGTCTTCATGTGGGTGGTGAGCGTGCCGCTCGCCTGGATCCTCAGCCGCTACACCGCGCTTTACGTCGTCTGGATCTTTGTCTTTCTGCAGATGTCGGAGTGGATCAAGTGCGTCATCGGGATCGTGCTGGTCAAAAAGGGCGTGTGGATGAACAACATTGTGAAATGAATCCGACGGGCCCCCAACCTTGTGCTTTTGCCGAAAAGATGCTAGAATAGAGTGTTGTGTCATAAATCAGAAAGGAAGACATCATGAGTAAAAGTTTTGACGAACTGCTCTCCAAAGTGAAGAGCTGCAGCAGACAGAAGCTTTCCGTCGCCGTGGCGCAGGATGCGCCGGTTCTGGAGGCGGTAGAGCTTGCCAGAAAGGAAGGGATCGCCGCGCCGATCCTGGTGGGGGATCAGCCAAAGATCGAAGAGATCGCTAAGGAACAGGGAATCGACCTGGGGAACGGTTACGAGATCATCAACATCGCGGATGTGGAGGAAGCAGCCACGGCGGCCGTGAAGCTGGTCCATGACGGCGAGGCCGGGATGTACATGAAGGGATGTCTGGAGACGAAGCAGTTCTTAAAGAGTGTTCTCAATAAAGAGGTCGGTCTCCGCACGGGACGGCCCCTTTCCCATGTCTGCGTATTTGAGATCCCCGGGATCGACCGCCTGCTCTTCCTGACCGATGTGGCATTCATGCCGTATCCGACATTGGAGGACAAGAAGGTCATCATCGAATATACCGTTGATGTGGCGCGTGCCTGCGGGATCGAGACGCCGAAGGTGGCGCCGCTTGCCGCCGTCGAGGTGGTCAATGAGAAGATGCCGGTCACGGTGGAAGCCGCGGAGCTCACCAGGCTCTGCGAAGCCGGCGAGATCAGGAACTGCATCGTGGACGGACCGCTTTCCATGGATCTGGCCATCGATCCGACCGCCGCGGAGCACAAGGCGGGTGCGAAGGACCGCAAGATCGTCGGAGACGCGGACATCCTGCTCTTCCCGGACATCCATGCGGGGAATCTGGTCTACAAGACCATCGTGCGCCTGGCCACCGTCAAGAACGGCAATATCCTGACCGGCACGAAATCGCCGGTCATCCTGACCTCCCGTTCCGATACGGTGGAGGTCAAGCTCAATTCCATCGCGCTCGCAGCGGTGGTGGCTTCCACGCTGAAGGGATGACAGGCACGGGACTTCCCGTGCACACAGGATCGGTGTCCCGCCGGACGGATCGGAACACCCGCAAAAGATAAAGGAGAAAGACATGTCAGTGAAAAGCCTCATCATCAACCCCGGTTCCACCTCCACGAAGCTCGGGATCTTCACCGACGAGACGCTGGAGATGGATGAGACCCTGCGCCATTCCACCGAGGAGATCGCGCAGTACGATTCGATCATCGCGCAGAAGGATTTCCGCAAGAAGATCATTCTGGACTTCCTCGCGGATAAGAATATCGATGTGAAGAGCTTTGACGTGATCGTGGGCCGCGGCGGGATGCTCAAACCGATCCCGGGCGGCACCTATACCGTGACAGACGCGCTGGAACACGATCTCACCATCGGGGTGCAGGGACAGCACGCCTCCAACCTGGGCGGGATCCTGGCGAGAGAGATCGGCGACGAGATCGGTGTTCCCTCCTATATCGTCGATCCCGTCGTGGTGGATGAGCTCTGCGACGCGGCCAGACTCTCGGGACTGCCGGAGATCCCCCGCGTCTCGGTCTTCCACGCACTCAATCAAAAGGCGGTCTGCCGTCGCTATGCGGCGGAGGTCGGCAGAAAGTATGAGGAGCTGAATCTCATCGGTGTCCACCTGGGCGGCGGCGTATCCGTGGCGGCTCATGAGAAGGGCCGGGTGATCGATGTGTTCAACGCGCTGGACGGCGACGGGGCCTTTTCGCCGGAGCGCGCCGGTGCTCTTCCGGTCGGCGGTCTGATCCGCCTGTGCTTCTCCGGCAAGGTCACGGAGAAGGAGATGATGAAGCGCGCCGTCGGCGGCGGCGGATTCAACGCCTACCTGAATACCAACGACGCCCGCGAGGTCATGAAGATGATCGATGAGGGAAATCAGGATGCGAAGCTGATGATGGATGCCTTTGTCTTCCAGCTCTCCAAGAATGTGGGCTCCATGGCGGCGGTCCTCGCCGGCAGGGTGGATCAGATCATCATCACCGGCGGTATCGCGCACAATCAATGGGTGACGGATGAGATCACGAAGCGGGTATCTTTTATCGCACCGGTGACGGTCTATCCGGGGGAGGATGAGCTCCTGGCGCTGGCGCAGGGGGCGCTTCGCGTGATGAACGGAGAGGAACAGGCTAAGATCTATGAGGAGATCTGACGGCGCCGTTCCCCTGCGGTGCAGCGGGACGAACTGTCGGTATCAGGTGAGATTCAAGTAGGAGAACCGATATGGCTAACTGGCTGGATAAGATCATCGGGACACACAGCGAGAGAGAACTCAGAAAGATCATGGGCAAGGTCGATGCCATCGAGGCATTGCGGCCGGAGATGCAGAAGCTTTCCGACGCGGAGCTGCGTGCCCGGACGGACGCTTTTAAGAAGCGCCTGGCGGAGGGGGAGACACTGGACGATCTGCTGGTGGATGCCTATGCGACCGTCAGAGAGGCGGCAAAGCGCGCCATCGGCATCGAGCACTTCCGGGTGCAGCTGATCGGCGGCATCATCCTGCATCAGGGGCGCATCGCCGAGATGAAGACCGGTGAAGGTAAGACGCTGGTCTCCACCCTGCCCGCGTATCTGAACGCACTGGAAGGAAAGGGCGTCCACGTCGTCACGGTCAACGATTATCTGGCACACCGCGACGCGGAGTGGATGGGCAAGGTACATGAATTCCTGGGACTCACGGTGGGCTGTGTGCTGAACCCCATGAAGCCTCCGGAACGTCAGGAAGCCTACGGATGTGACATCACCTATGTCACC
>JAFPTK010000149.1 GCA_017400305.1 Lachnospiraceae bacterium
CCCGATCATCACGATCAGACGTTTCCCGGAGCATCCCATCACCATGGAGCGGCTCATCGGCTTCGGGTCGATCACCCGGTATCTCGCAGACTATCTGGGGACGCTGGTCCGCGCGGGATATAACATCTTTATCTCCGGCGGCACGGGATCCGGTAAGACCACCTTCCTAAACGCCCTGTCGGACAGCATACCGTCGGATGAGCGCGTGATCACCATCGAGGACAATGCGGAGCTGCAGATCCGGCATGTGCCGAATATCGTCCGGATGGAGGCGAGGAACGCCAACGTGGAGGGCTGTAAGGAGATCACCATCAGAGATCTCATCAAGTCGTCCCTCCGTATGCGGCCCGACCGGATCATCGTCGGAGAGGTGCGCGGGAGTGAGGCGATCGATATGGTGCAGGCGATGAATACGGGACATGACGGCTCCATGTCCACCGGTCACGCCAACAGCGCACGGGATATGCTCTCCCGTCTGGAGACCATGATCCTCATGGGGATGGATCTGCCGCTTCCTGCGATCCGCGGGCAGCTGGCCAGCGGGATCGATATCATCGTGCATCTGGGGCGGCTCAGGGACCGGACGCGGAAGCTGTTGGAGATCTCGGAGCTCACGGGGGAGGTGGACCCTGTGACCGGGCGGATCGGGATGCGGACCCTGTTCCGATTCCGCGAGACCGGGACGGATGAGAAGGGGCGGGTATGCGGCGAGTTTGTGAGAGAGGAGGAACTTCAAAATGACGGAAAGCTTCAGGCGGCTGGTGAGAAACTTCCGGCCTGAGATCGGAGACTGGCCGATCTTCCTTAAGGGGTGCGGGATCCTGGCGCTGTTTGCCTGGTTTTTTTACCGGTCGCTCCTGGCGGGGATCCTGCTTTCCCCGCTGCTGATCCCCTTTTATTTCAAGGAGAAAAAGGAGCTTAAGAGAAAGCACTCCCGGGAGCTGGGGATCCAGTTTCGCGATGCGATCCTGTCGGTATCGACGAACCAGCGCGCGGGATATTCCGTGGAAAACGCGTTCGGGGAGGCGCTGTCGGATATGGTACTGCTCTACGGGAAAAACAGTCTCATCGTGCGGGAGCTGACCCGGATCGTGAAGGGACTTAAGAATAACGTCACGCTGGAGAAGCTGTTGAACGATCTGGGAGAACGCAGCGGAAATCCGGATGTGGAGGAATTTGCGCAGGTGTTTGCGGTCGCCAAGCGAAGCGGCGGCAATATGACCCAGATGATCGCGGACACGGTGGGTGTGATCGGGGAGCGCCTGACAGTGGAGAATGAGATCGATGTGCTCCTGTCAGCCAAGCGGATGGAGGCGCGCATCATGGATGTGGTGCCCTTCTTCATCATCGGATACGTCGGTCTGACCTCGCCGGGTTTCTTCGATGTGCTGTATCACAATCTGACCGGAATCGCCGTGATGAGCGGTTGTCTCGGCGTGTGGCTCTTTGCCTGGCTCCTGTCGGAAAAGATCATTGCGGTGGAGGTATGAGGATGTCGATGGTTCCTTTTCTGTATCTGATCCCGGCGGCTGTGATCCTGCTGCTCCTCATGATCTCCCGAAAGGAGGAGCTGCCGGCGAACGGAGGGGACGAAACCAGGGGGATCCGCGGATGGTTCAACCGGATCGGGCTGCTCCTGTACCGGACGCTTCCGGTCTACCGGAAGAAGGGCGGTGAGGTGACAACCAGCCTCGGTGTCCTGGAACCGCGGCTGAAAGCGGACGACGCGGCGCGCATGTACCACGCGGACAAGATCGGAACAGTGATCCTCCTGATCTTCGGCGGGAGTATCCTGGCGTGTCTGGTTTCCTTTTCGGCCCATCAGGAGCGGATCGTGGATGAGAACGGGCGGATCGAGCGCCGGGATTACGGAACCGGCGCGCGGGAGGAGACATTGATCTTTGCCGCGGTGGATGACGAAACGATCGCCCGGGAGATCGACGTGAGCGTGACAGACCGGCAGTATACCAGGGAACAGGCGGATGCCCTGTATGAGGAAGCGGCAGAGACGCTCCCGACGGCGATCCTGAACGGGAACGTGTCCCTGGACGAGGTGCGGGACGATCTGGCGCTCTTGAAGGAACTGGATGGATATCCCTTCGCGATCGCCTGGAAGATCGGCAATTACTCTCTCATCCATTCCGACGGGAAGATCCAGAAGGAAAATGTGCCGCAGGAGGGGGAGGTGGTCCTGCTGACGGCGCAGTACTCCTATCTGGAGTACCAATGGGAACAGGAGATCCCGATCCGGATCCTCCCGGTGCAGTATACCGGCGAGGAGCTGTGGGAACAGAGCGTGGAGGCATTGGTGAGAGAGGCGGATGAGGCAACGGTCCATGATCCCACGATGACCCTGCCGACGCGGATCGGTGAGAGCGATTATACCTGGCAGAGCAAGGTGCGCGACGACGCGCCGATCCTGTTCCTCCTGATCCTTTTAGCGGCACTGGCGGTCTTTTTCCTGAAGGACAAGGATCTGGAGAAGCGC
The DNA here is from genome assembly GCA_017400305.1 of Lachnospiraceae bacterium. Lineage (GTDB taxonomy): Bacteria > Bacillota > Clostridia > Lachnospirales > Lachnospiraceae > Butyrivibrio. Next base: position 2,489 of record JAFPTK010000149.1, read on the forward strand.
GTCCGGGAGCGGGAGGAGGAGATGATCGGGGATTATCCGCAGTTTGTCTCCAAGCTCACCCTGTATCTGGGTGCCGGGATGACGGTGCGCAATGTCTTCCTGAAACTGGCGGGGGATTACGCGCGGAAGAGGAAACAGGGAGAGTCGATGCGGTTTCTCTATGAGGAGATCTACCGGGTCGCCAATGAACTGGAGAGCGGCGTCTCGGAGGGGACGGCCTATGAACACTTCTCCCTCCGTTGCCGGTCACAGCAGTATACGAGACTGGTGACGCTTCTGTCCCAGAACCTGAGAAAGGGGAACAGCGGACTGTTGCCCCTGTTGCACGAAGAGTCCAAAAAGGCGCTGGCGGAACGGATGGATCACGCCAGAAAACGCGGGGAGGAAGCGGGGACCAAGCTGCTGCTTCCGATGATGCTGATGCTGGTCATCGTGATGGTGATCATCATGATCCCCGCGTACCTGTCCTTTTGATTAATCCCTTCCCGGGGATCCTAGGCATCCGGGCGGGCATTAATAGAAGCTATAGACGGATCATCAGAAAGGAGGAACCTTATGCAGCTGTTATGGATGGCCGGCAGTCGGCTGATGGACCGGGCACGGTCTTTCTGGAAGGATGAGGATGGTATGGGAACCGTTGAGATCATATTGATCATCGTGGTCCTGATCGGACTTGTCATTGTTTTCAAGCAGCAGATCAGCGGTATCGTCGAGAGCATCTTCCAGACGATCACCGAGGAGAAGAATGCAGTTACAGGCGGTTAATATGAGAAAAGGGTATCTCACGGTATTTCTGTCCCTGACGATCACGATCATGATGTCATTGATCCTGGCGCTGTTTCAGAGTGCCCGGATCGGGGCGATCCGGCTGCAGGCGGAGTGTGCGGCGGATATTGCCATGAACTCCGTCCTGGCGGAGTACAACCGGGCCCTGTTTGAGCAGTACGATCTGCTGTTGGTCGACTGTTCCTATCAGTCAGCCACGCCTTCGATCGCCAATGTCGAGGAGCATCTTAGGTACTTCACCCAGGGGAATTATGATCGCTCTCTGATCGGCCGGTGGGGCGGCGTGAGGACCATGACCGCGTTGAACTGCGAAGAAGCCGGAATACCGGCGTTTTCCGTTGCAACGGACGGAAACTGCGCGGTACTCCGGCGGCAGATCCTTGCCTATATGGAAGGGGAGCCGGTGATGGACGCGCTGGGGGAGGCTGCGGCCAACCTCGGCGTCCTGTCCTCACACGGATATGACACGCATGATGTGGAGGCAGAGGCAGCAGAAAACCGGGAACGGCTGGATCAGATGATGCAGGAGATCCCTGCCGAAGAGAACGCCGAAGGAGGGGAAGAAACCCCCATCCTGGACAATCCGGCGGACGCAGTGGAGACGCAGAAAGGGATCGGGATCGCGAATCTCGCGGTCCCAAACCCCGCCTCCATTTCCACGGCATCGGTGGATCTGTCCCAGTTCTCCTCCCATCGGGAGAGAAATAAAGGCACCGGTCTGGATGACGGAGAATCATTAAGTCTCATGGACCGGCTGCTCATCCGGCAGTATATGCTGGAAAAGACAGGCTGTTACACCAAACCGCGGGACGGATCCGTATTGAAGTACCAGCTGGAGTACCTGATCAGCGGCGAAAGCGGGGATTTTGAGAATCTGGAGCACTGTGCGAGGATCCTGTTCTTCTGGCGGGAGGCAGCAGATTTTGCCTATCTTGTCACCGATCAGGAGAAGATGGGAGAAGCGGAGGCTTTGGCAACGATCCTGGCGGTCCTGGTGTTGATGCCGGAGCTGATCGAACCGCTCAAATGGTCCATTGTCTTTGCCTGGTCCTTCGCGGAGGCGATCAGTGATCTGCGGACATTGTACGAGGGCGGACGGGTACCGCTGATCAAAACGGCGGAGACCTGGCATCTGTCTCTCATCAATCTGGCATTCTTTCGGGACCATCTGGGGGGAGGCGGCGAAGAGGGTCTCACCTATCAGGACTATCTGCGGATGTTGCTTCTGCTGGGAGATTTCGCGGATGAGACCTGGCGGATGGCGGACATCATTGAGATGCAGATCCGCAAGACACCGGGGAACGGAAGCTTTCGTCTGGACTGGTGTTTGGACATCTTTCAGGCGGAGATCGACACGCGGAGCAGATTCGGCTTCGACCTGAAGCTTGTGAGGACGTACGGTTATGAGAAATAGAGAACGATCGGGTTTACGGCGGCGGCCGGGGGTGTCGCTTTTTCGGGGATTCACAGATCATCACAAGCCGCTCCGGGCAGTCGGATCGATCCGGAGGAAAAGGACATCCCCGCGCGCTTCCGTGACGGTGGAGGCGGCGATCGCACTGCCGCTTTATCTCTTTTTCTTCGTGAATATCCTGACGGCGTTTGACATCCTGCGGATGCAGTGCGATCTGACGGCCGCGCTCCATCAGACCGGAAATCATATCGCATTTCACGCGTTCGATCTGAAGTATGCGGACGATGTCATTGATTATATGACGGGAACCGAGGCCGGAGGGCCTTCGGGAAGTGTTCTGGGGGATGCCGGAACGCTCATCTATTCCGCGGTGTATGTGGAGGATCAGGTAAGGGAGTATCTCGGGGAGGAGTATCTTTCTCACAGCTGTATTCGCGACGGTTCGGGAGGCTTAAGCTTTTTGCGGTCGCGGATCATGGTGCAGGCGGACGAGATCGACCTGGTGGCGAGCTATCGGGTGAAGCCCTTTGTCCCGGGCCTGATCGCCTTCCGCGATTTCCCGATGGAAGCCCGCTATTTCGGTCACGCCTGGACCGGTTATGAGCCGGGAGGTGCGGCGGGGGAGATCAAGGCTTCCGATGATCCCATCGTCTATATCACGGAGACCGGAACGGTCTATCACAGAAACTTAAACTGCCAGCACTTAAAGCATGCGGTGCATTGTGTGCCGATCGCCGAGGCGCATACGGCAACGAACAATTTCGGTGAACGTTACACGCCCTGTGAAGTTTGCGGGGGCTACGGGAACGGGCAGGGGACAGCCTACATCTCCGACGGCGGGGACCGGATCCACAGCACGGTCAATTGTCCCGGTTTGAAGCGAACGATCTACTATGTGCATCTGTCGGAGGTCGGCGGAAGACCGCCCTGCTCCCTGTGCGGCGGGTCATAGGGACGCGTCCGGACAGGAACGATGAATGGCAGAAGGCCCGGAAAGGAGGGAAAGGATCATGGGGATCATACAGACAGGAATGGCATATCTGCTGCTTTTGTGCGCGGCGGTGCACGATATCCGCACAAAGGAGCTGAAGCGGTGGATGCTTGCAGCGGCAGCAGTACTGGGCGTGCTGGCGGCGGTGACGGAATGGACCGGCGGGAAGACGGAACCGGTGATGATCGGTGCGTCCCTGTTGCCGGGCGGGGCACTTCTGACAGCTGCATTTCTGACCCGGGAAGGGATCGGGTACGGGGATGGGATACTGGCGCTGCTGCTGGGACCGGTCTTTGGAACAGAGGTCATGTGGGCGGGGCTTTTCCTGGCGTTTCTGCTCAGTGCTCTCTGCTCCATCCTGCTGTTAGCATGCAAAAAGGCGGACCGGAAGACCTGTCTGCCGTTTATCCCGTTTCTGACATCGGCATTGGGGGTGGTACAGCTTGTGTTTCGATGAAATAGATAAAAGGGGTTCGAAGAGCCTGCGGAGTGCCTATTTCACGGTGGAGATATCGCTTGTGATCCCGATCGTGCTCTTTGTGATGGTCCTGATCATCCATTTTGCGTTTTATCTCTACGGCAGATGTATTCTGTCCCAGGATGTCTATCTCCTGGCTTTCCGGGCGAGTGTGGCGGACGAGGAGGATATCGGCATGGATCGGGCGTCCTATCTGCAGGGGATCGCAGGGGCGCAGTTTGGGAGGAAATACTTCGGAAACCGGATCCCGACCCTTCAGGTGGAGGCGTCGGACAGCGAGATCCGCGTGAGAGGGGAGACGGAAGCGTCACACCGTGCCATGAGCGGATCGAGTCTCATGCCCCGGGGATCCTGGACACACGGCGCAGGAGCGCGGGCGGAGGTTGTCGATCCGGCGGCCAGGATCCGCAGGATCGACCGTATCGGGGATATAGCGAAGGGAGCGCTGAAAGATGCGTTTCCATAAAGATTCTGCGAAGGGGTCCGAGGGAAATGAACGGATCCGATCAAGGTTCAACAGATTCTGATAAAGGAGAGCAGAGATGGAGATCAGATTTGACAGGGATCTGCGACACAATTACATGGTGTTATGCGGGTTGACGACGGGAGAGGACTATCGATGGAAGATGCTGTCGGAAAACACACCGAAGGGGTTGCTGAAATGCAGTTTGCGGAGCATCAACGGCGCCGGATATCTGTATTACGAGATCGACTCCCGACAGCCCATGCGGAATCGGTTCTCGGACGGCACACTCCGTCATGAGGAGCTGGATCGGCTGCTCCGGGACATGACGGCACTGGAGGAGACACTGGAGGAATATCTGCTGGAGGTGGATCAGATCCTGTTTTCTCCGGACTGTGTCTATTATGACATGCGGACAGGCGGTTTCTATTTTGTATACTGCCCGTTTCCGGAAGGGAGTGAGACAGAGCGGGAGGGATATACCTTTGCCTCCTTTACGGAGGAGCTTCTGGGATTTCTGGATCCCGATGATGAGCAGGCCGCGACGATGGCGTACCGTCTCTGTGAGCTGGCAGGTCATGAGGAGATCCGTGTCACGGACGCTGTGTCGACGGTCCGGGAGGAGGCGGGGATACCGTCGGCTTCCGGAGAAACGGGAGAACAACGGAGGAATGATCATCCGGAGGGATATCCCGGGGAGAGGGAGGTATTCATTCCAGGCGAAAGGAACCCGCCGGCGGAGCATGACGGAGGATCGGTGATCCCGCCGGTCACGGATTCTGTCCGGGAAACGGATTACGCAGCGGTACTCGCGGCGATGGATGCGGAAGAGTCAGGTCAGAGTAACGGGGGCGGCGGGAAGAAAGGAACGATTCCGATCCTGCTGGTGCTGTTTCTGGCGGTTTTTGCCGGGAATCTCGTCATCCGTTCCTGCTTTCGGCTGGACGCCCGGGAAAACCTTCTGTCGCTTGCCGTGGCAGGGGTGAGTCTGGTGATGGCGCTGATCCTCCTGGTGCTGATGATCCGCGCGGGGCTGCAAAAGGAAGAGGATACGGATGGCGGCCGCGCAGAGAGCGCCGGAAAGAAGCGAAAGAGAGAGGATGACAGGGAAACGGACTGGGTGAGGCCTGTGTGTGAGGAAGCGGAAGTGATCGGCGCCGTGGAACGGGACGAGGGCAGATCCGCCGGATACCGGCAGAGCCGGGCGAGAGAGATGCGTTATGAAGCGGCATCGGAGGAGGAAACGACCGTACTCTCGGAAGCGGAAGCGGCGGCATGGGACATCAGCCGGCTGTACGGGAGAAACGGTGCCGAGACGATCAATATCGATCTGGGGAGACTGCCGCTCACGGTGGGGAAAATGTCCGGCTGTGCGGATTATGTCCTGCCGGATGAGTCAGTCAGCCGGATGCATGTGCGATTCGCGGGGGACGGGACCGGAAAGGCCACCGAAATGCAGGATCTGAATTCGACCAACGGAACCTGGCTGAACGGGCGGCGGCTCAAACCCAATGAGACGGTCTCGATCCGCGCCGGCGATGAGATCGGGATCGGAAGGCTCCGGTTCGAACTGCGGTAATCCTGTGAATCCTTCCGAGAATGTGGTATACTCTTACTACTGGCGTCAGGGACGCAGAGCAATCGGAGGAATACCATGAAGATCAATATCTATTACGGCGGCCGCGGGATGATCGATGATCCGACGCTCACCGTGTTGTCGGTGATCACCGGTGTGTTGAAGGAGCTCAATGTCCAGGTGGAGCAGTTCAATCTCTATGAGGACAAGAATAATATCACGTCTCTGCCGGGGACGCTGAAACAGGCGGACGGGATCATACTGGCCAGCACCGTGGAATGGTACGGGATCGGCGGCTATCTGATGCAGTTTCTCGATGCCTGCTGGCTTTACGGGGACAAGGAAAAGATCTCCGGCCTGTATATGGCACCGGTCGTGATGTCCACCACCTACGGGGAGCGCGAGGGCAAGACCAATCTGGAGAGCGCCTGGGAGATCCTGGGGGGACTCGTATGCAGCGGCGTCTGCGGATATATCGCGGATACTTCCGTGCTGGAGAGCAGCTCGGAATACAAGAAGCTGATCGAAAAAAAGACGGAAAACATCTATCGGACGATCAGCCAGAAATTTGCCTGCCTGCCGGCATCCAATCAGGCGGTCAAGCAGAAGATCTCCATTCCGAGGAGCGCGGATTTGACGCCGCAGGAATCCGAGCAGCTCTCGCACTATGTGTCGGATGATAACTATGTGCGCACGCAGAAGGAGGACATCCGGGAGTTGACGGATCTCTTCCGCGGCATGCTGGATCAGGAACAGAAATCGGAGAAACCGGATGAGCTGCTGTCGCAGTTCCAGTCGCATTTCCGTCCGACCGTGGGGGTACGTGCACAGTATCGCATCATTCTCACGGACGATCAGCAGATGCGGCCGATCATGATCTCGGTCGACGGGAATAAGTGCGAATGCACATGTGACGGTGATTCCGCCTGCGACACGACACTTTCCCTGACGAGGACACTGTTAAAAGATATTATGGCCGGCAGAGTGACCTTCCAGCGCTCCTTTATGGAAGGAAATATCAAGATGAAGGGAGATTTCACGCTGCTCAGAAATCTGGACCAGATCTTTGCTTTTAAGGACGCTGATACCGTTCGAAGCCACTGAAAGCGGTGAGATTACGGGATCGGATCCGAACGGATACAGTAGAAGAAGGATTTTTGTTACCTGAGGAGGGAACCGGGAGATGAAGAAGGACGATTGTATCTTTTGCAAGCTGGCAGGGGGTGACATCCCGACGAATACGATCTATGAGGATGACGGTTATCGTGTCATCCTGGACAACGGGCCCGCAACGCGCGGCCATGCGCTGATCCTGCCGAAGGATCACTATCAGGATCTGTATGAGCTTCCGGACGATACCGCGGCCGGTGCGATGAAACTCGCGAAAAAGGTGGCGGCGCGGATGAAGGAGGTGCTTCACTGCGACGGGCTCAATCTGGTGCAGAACAACGGCGCTGCCGCGGGGCAGACGGTCCTGCACTTTCATCTGCATGTCATCCCGCGTTA
>JAFPTK010000150.1 GCA_017400305.1 Lachnospiraceae bacterium
AACGCGGCAAGAAGATGTGTGAGAGGCTCAAGGAGGAGATTCCCAGACATCTCTTCGAGATTCCGATCCAGGCGACGGTGGGCGGCCGTGTCATCGCCCGTGAGACGGTCAAGGCCATGCGCAAGGATGTTCTGGCCAAGTGCTACGGCGGCGATATCACCCGTAAAAAGAAACTGTTGGAGAAACAGAAGGAGGGAAAGAAGAAGATGCGGCAGATCGGCAGCGTCGAGATCCCGCAGAACGCCTTCCTGAATGTGTTGAAGCTCGGAGATGAGGACTGAGAGACCTCTCGCCGTCTATGTACATATCCCTTTCTGTGTGAGAAAATGCGCCTATTGCGATTTTCTTTCCTTTCCGTCGGATCCTGTGAGACGGGAGGCGAAGGAACTTCGCGGGCGCTATTTTGATGCCCTTCTGGAGGAGATCCGCAAGATCCCCGGGGAATACGTCCGGGGGAGAGGTGTCACCAGTATCTTTTTCGGCGGCGGCACCCCCTCCCTGGCGGAGAGCGGACAGATCGCCGCCGTTCTGTCTGCCCTGCGGGAGCGCTTTCCGGTGTCGGAGGATGCGGAGATCAGTATCGAGTGTAATCCCGGTACGGCGACGACAGCGAAGCTGCGGGAACTGAGGGAGGCCGGATGCAACCGTCTGAGTATCGGCGTGCAGTCCTTTTCGGATCGGGAGCTTGCCGTCCTCGGCCGCATCCATACGAGGGCGGAGGCGGAGCAATGCTTCCTGGATGCGAGGGATGCGGGCTTTCGCAATATCAATCTCGATCTCATGGCAGCCCTTCCCGGTCAGGACGAGACCGCGCTTCTTGACAATGTCAGGCAGGCCGTCCGTCTCTCGCCGGAGCATCTGTCCCTCTACTCTCTGATCATTGAACCCGGAACACCGTTCTATGAACGCTATGCGGATGAGGTGCCGGATCCCCATTATGACCGGCCGCTCAGACGGGAGGGCAGGAGCCTGCCCGATGAGGAGACGGAACGCGCCATGCTCCACGCGGCGCAGGAGCTGTTAGCGGACGCCGGATATGAGCGGTATGAGATCTCCAATTATGCCGTCAGAACGACGGATCGCTGCCGGCAGAATCTCGCTTACTGGAAACGGCGGGAATACCTCGGTATCGGCCTGGGCGCCGCCTCTCTCATGGAGGAGACCCGGTTCTCCAACACCCGGGATCTGGAAAAGTATCTGACCTGCGCGGGCGATCCGGAGCGGGAGGAGTGGGAGATCCTGAGCGAACAGGACCGGATGGAGGAGTATATGTTCCTCGGTCTGCGGCTCACGGAGGGGATCGGGGAAGCGGATTTTGAGGCGCTCTTTCACCGGGAGATCGACCGGGTCTATGGAGACGAGATCCGGGAACTGGTGGCACAGGGTCTGCTGGTGCGCGATCATGGGCGCATCTTCCTCTCTCAGAGGGGAACGGATCTTGCAAATGTCGTTATGGCGCGATTCGTGAACTCTTGATTTTCTTGCTATTGCGATTTATTTTTGCTATGATAGATAACGGTTGTTTGTGCAGGATCGTCTGTTTTTTTCGGGGAGGAATAACATGCGGTTTATACGACTGGAGGAGCTGAAGCCCGGGATGCGCATTGCGCGGCCCATATTCTCCAAGAAGGGCGTCATGCTCTACGACAGAGCCACCGTATTAAAGGACACCCAGAGCATACAGAATATCAAGAGCTTCGGTCTGATCGGTCTGTTTATCCTTGAGCCGGCGGAGCCTGTCCCGCCGTTTACCGATGAGGATCGCGAGTTTGAGCGGTTTCAGACCATGATGGCCTTCCAGATCCAGGATGAGATGGCGACCTGCAGGCGTTCGCGGAAGACGGACAAGATCTCCATGATCGTCGATTCCATCGTCCGGGAGTACGGGAATAAGAGGGACAAGATCACTTTTATCCAGGGCCTCAGGTCCACGGATGACTATATTTTCAAGCACAGTCTCAATGTCGCGATCCTGTGCGCTCTGATCTCCCATACGATGCTGGTCTCTCTGCAGGATCAGCAGGAGGTCGTGACGGCGGCGGTCCTGCACGATATCGGCAAGCTGGATATGGATCAGAAGATCTTTGCGGAGCGAGAGATCTCCGCGGAAGACCGCATCCGGCTCCTGCACAGTGAATTGGGCGGCTTTGACCTCATCGGGGAGCTTTTTTCCGCCAATCCGAATATGAAGCGTATCTGTGCACAGGCACAGCATATGATCGATGTCCAGGATAATGTGGAGGAGCTGAAGCGGATGAAACCCGTCGTCGGCGCCAAGATCCTGGCGGTTGCGGACACCTATGACACCGACACGGCGGTCCGCATGGATCAGCCCCCGCTGTCCGAGGTCCTGACACTTCGCAAGATGATCGAGCGTTCGGACATTTATGATCCGACGGTGGTGGATGCGCTCATGCACTCCATCAATATCCTTTCTCCCGGTACCAGTGTGGAGCTGAGCAACGGGGAAAAGGCACTGGTCATCCGCACCAATCCCGATAAGCTGCTGTGGCCGGTGGTCCTCACCTTTGGGAATAATGAGATCATCGATCTGAGCGATCGCGACACCTACGATGATCTTGATATCAGTGACATTATGAAGACCATGGACAACCGGCACGTGATTGATCAGGATGCACTTAAGAAGCTGGGATTTTGAACGGAATACCGGGGAGAGGAAACAGACATGGAAGGACAATTGACGATCCTGGAACAGATCCTGACGGAGGCAAAAGGCGCGGACGCGTCCGACGTGCATATCACGGTCGGTATCCCGCCGAAGATGCGCGTCAACGGACAGCTGATCACGCTGGAGAAATACGGGCGTATGATGCCGCCCGATACCAAGGCGATCGCGGACAGTATCATCAACGAGGCCCAGCGAGCCCGATTTGAGGAGAGAGGGCAGTTGGATCTTTCCTTTTCCATCCCTGCGATCGGACGTTTTCGTGCCAATGTCTTCAAGCAGAGAAGCTCCGTGGCGCTGGCGTTCCGTCTGGTGGCGACGGAGGTCCCGGATGCGGTAAAGCTCGGGATCCCGCAGTCCGTCATCGATCTGTACAGCAGGAAGCGCGGACTGGTACTGGTCACCGGTCCCACCGGCAGCGGCAAATCCACGACACTGGCCTCCATCATCGATCAGATCAACGCCAACCTGGAGGCACATATCATCACGCTGGAGGATCCCATCGAGTTTCTGTATCGCCATGATAAATCCATCGTCAACCAGCGTGAGATCGGACTGGATTCCGACAGCTACGCGGCGGCGCTCCGGGCGGCACTGCGTGAGGACCCCGATGTGATCCTGGTCGGCGAGATGCGTGATCTGGAGACCATCTCCACGGCGGTCACCGCAGCGGAGACCGGTCATCTCGTTCTGTCAACCCTGCATACGATCGGCGCGGCCAGTACCGTTGACCGCATGATCGACGTCTTCCCGCCGCATCAGCAGCAGCAGATCCGCATTCAGCTCGCTAACGTCCTGGAGGCGATCATCTCCCAGCAGCTGGTGCCGACCTTTGACGGACGGAGCCGGCTGGCGGCCTTTGAGGTCCTGCATGTCAACGGTGCTGTCCGGAATATGATCCGGGAAGGAAAGACCCATCAGCTGATCACCGTCATGCAGACCAACCGCAAGCTCGGCATGATCACCATGGATGATGCGCTCACGGCTCTGTTCCAGCAGCAGAAGATCTCCGCGGAGAGCGCGGTCCGGTTCGCGCAGGATCCGGATACCATGTCCATGAAGCTCGGGATGAGGATCTGAAGCCGTGTATGAGATCTGCTTCTTTGATCTGGACGGAACTCTCACACAATCGGAATTCGGGGTCGGTGCCTCCATTCGGGGGGCGCTTAAGCATTTCGGCGTCCCGGAGCCGGACGATCAGGAACTGCGCAGGTACATCGGCCCTCCGCTCATGCATTCTCTCCGGCACTATGCCGGTCTGACAGAGGAACAGATCGGAGAGGCGATCGAAATCTATCGTTCCCTGTACAATACAAAGGGGTATCAGGATGCCCCGCTCTATCCCGGGATACCGGAGGCGCTTGACCGGCTTAAGGCGGCGGGAAAGACGCTGGCGGTCGTCACCTCCAAGCCGGAGGGGATCGCGCGAAAGGTGCTGGAATACCAGGGGCTTTTTCGGTGGTTTACGGATCTCTTCGGCCCGGATGACAGTGAGCGGGAATCGGGGAAAGAGGAGCTGATCCGAAAAGCGATCCGTCACTACGGGCTGTCGGATGGAAGAAGAGCGGTCATGATCGGAGACCGGAAATACGATATTCTGGGAGCAAAGGGCGCCGGGATCGATTCCATCGGCGTCCTGTACGGATACGGCAGCAGAGAGGAACTGATCGAGGCCGGAGCAACATGGATCGCGGAAAGGCCGGAAGAACTTCCGGACAGGGTGGAGCATGGCTAAGGGAGTAACGATCAAAGGGTCGGGAAGCGGCGTGATCCTGGTACTCGATGATGCGGCACCCTACGAGGATCTTCGCGGAGAGCTGCGGCGTCAGGTGCAGGATGCCGCTCACTTTTTTAAGGGCGCGACCCTGCCGATCCGGATCCGGGGCAGGAATCTCTCGGAGGAGGAATTTAAGGAACTGGTCGATATCATCGAGGAAACCGCCGGCGTTCACAATCCGGAGGTCATCCTGGAACCGCCGGTCGTGCCGAAGAAGCTTTCGGCGGATGAGATCTTTGCCGCTGACGGAGACGAGGAACAGACCGGAGGCCGGATGGTGGGCGGTGATACGGAGGAGCTCTCCGCGGTGGATCAGGCGATCCTCAAGGAGCTGGAGAAGCAGCTCTCCGGCGAATTTGCCATTATGTACGGCGGTCCGGTGAAAAACGGCGAGACGATCCGTTCGGATTACAGTCTGGTGATCATGGGAGATGTCCGCGAGGGAGGCCGCGTGGAAGCTGCCGGGAGCATCTTTGTCCTGGGCTGCCTGTTCGGGGAAGCTGCCGCCGGAGTCGACGGAAACCGGTCGGCGGTCATCATGTCCGCCAGACTCCGTCCGCAGAGCCTGTCCATCGGATCTCTTAAGGGATACCGGACGCCGGCCCGCCTGAGAAAGAGGCCCTTCGGCAGGAAGAGATCCATGGAGATCGCCTGCGTCAAGGACGGTGAGATCGTCAGGATGGATTACTCCGATTTCATCCGGGAGAACGCCATGATGTGAGGATGGGTGTATCGTTTCACCTGATGGGGCGGGGGACTTGCATCCGGTCTGGGAGCGCGCTATAATATCAGTTTGTTTGCACAGAGTTCATTGAGGGAAAGGGGTGCAAGATTTGCTGTCCATATATCAGATTTCCGGTTTTTTGATCCTGTTTCCGTTTCTGGTCGCACTGTTGCTTTTCTTACAGAGAAAGGACACACCGCTGCGCAGATTTACGGTGATCTTCAGCGGGTTCCTCATCATGGCGGCTTCCGTCTACACGGCCGTCACGGTGCTCTTATCCGGCGGACATACGATCCTGTTCCGCCCGTCGACGCATGCCGCGATGGAAGCGGCCGAGATGGCGATCCGGCTGGGCGAGCTCCTGCTGCTTGGTGTGGTGATCGTCCTGAGTATCAAATATCGTAAATATTTCTGCATCCTTCTGGGGGCGTTGGGCACGCTGCCGGTCCTGATCCTGGAGTTCGCCGGCCGTATCCCGGTCACGGAGACCTGCCTGCGTCTGGATCCGATGGCGGCTGTCATGTACCTGATCGCCGGTGTGGTCGGTCCCCTCATCTGCATGTATGCGGTGGGATATATGAGGGATTATCATCATCATCATACCGATGTGAAGGATCGGACGAATGTGTTCCTTTCCCTGCTGTTTGTCTTCCTGGGAGGAATGTTCGGGCTCATCACCTCGGATCATCTGGTCTGGGTCTTTTTCTTCTGGGAGATCACCAGTGTCTGTTCCTTCCTTTTGATCGGATATACCAGATCTCACGAAGCCGTCAACAACTCCTTCCGCGCGTTGTGGATGAACCTGTTGGGCGGCGTGGCTTTTGCCTTCGGCATCCTCACGCTCCTGTATCTGGACCCGATGAACGGAAAGGTCATCTCTCTGAGTGAGCTCACCCAGCAGGGGAGGCAGGCGCCGGCAGTCATGCTGGCTGTGACCCTGTTTGCCGTGGCCGCTCTGACCAAGAGTGCGCAGTTCCCGTTTTCCCGCTGGCTTCTGGGAGCCATGGTCGCACCGACGCCCTCCAGTGCGCTGCTTCACTCCGCGACCATGGTCAAGATCGGTGTGTATTTCCTGATCCGGTTATCTCCCATGTTCACCAATACGTTCACCGGTGTCATGATCACCGTCATCGGCGGATTCACCTTCTTCGCGGCATCGCTCCTTGCCATTTCCCAGTCGGACGGCAAGAAGGTGCTCGCCTATTCCACGATCTCCAATCTCGGACTGATCACCGCCTGTGCCGGCACCGGTACGACAGAGGGTGTCTGGGCGGCAGTCATGCTGATGCTGTTCCATGCGGTTTCCAAATCCCTCCTGTTCCAGACGGTGGGTGATATCGAGAACATCATGGGCAGCCGGGATATCGAAGATATGCACGGTCTGATCATCAAGCTGCCGCGGCTGGCGCTCATCATGATGATCGGAATCTGCGGTATGTTCATGGCACCGTTCGGTATGCTGGTCTCCAAGTGGGCGGCTCTGAAGGCTTTCGTGGATTCCCAGAGTGTCTGGCTGGTCATCTTCCTGGTATTCGGATCCGGCAGCACTTTGTTCTACTGGGCGAAATGGCTGGGGAAGATCTGCACGGTCATTCATCAGTCCGTCAACCTTGACGACAGTACCCACGGGAGTGAGCTGATCTCCATGGTGCCGCTTACCTGCCTGATCGTCGTGATGTGCTTCGCCTTCCCCTGGATGTCCGATTTCATGGTGCAGCCGGTACTGGATGAGACCTTCCACCGCAATGTCCCTAACGTGATCGGCGGGGCGGATACCATCATCATGATGATCAACGTCACGATGATCTTCCTGATCCCCATCGGTTCCCGGTTCCTGTCCGTCGGTTCCCGCGACCGGATGACGATGTCTTATGTGGCCGGTGTCAATGCGGGAGATGACAGACATTATATCGATTCCTACGGAAAGAACCGTCCGCTCTATCTGGCGAACTGGTATATGGAGGATTATTTCGGCGAGAAGGTCCTGCTGTGGCCGAGTGTCGGCATCTCCGCAGTCATAGTGATCCTGCTGGTGCTCATCGTGATGGGAGGTGTATTCTGATGGCAGTCTCGATCGTGGTAAGAGTCATCCTGTATATTCTGCTGGCACCGATCATCGGCGGCCTGCTGGAGGGACTGGATCGCAAGATCGCAGCCCGCATGCAGGGGCGTCAGGGCCCTCCGATCACGCAGCCCTTCTATGATCTGTACAAGCTGTTCAACAAGCAGACCATCGTCGTCAACAGCATCCAGGTCCTCTTCATCGTGGCATACCTGATCTTTACGATCTTTACGGGCTCGCTGTTCTTCGGCGGCGGGGATCTGCTGCTGATCGTCTTTTCCCTGTCGATGTCCGAGGTCATGCTGGTCCTTGCGGCGTATTCGGTGAACGGCCCCTACAGTGCCATGGGTGCGCAGAGAGAGCTGCTGCAGATGATGTGCTATGAGCCGATGATGCTTCTGCTGGCCATCGGATTCTATGTATCGCAGGGAAGCTTCATGGTGAATGATCTGATCAGGGTTTCCCGTCCGGCGGTGATCGCCCTTCCGGGGATGCTGATCGGCTTTGCCTTTGTGCTGATCATCAAACTGCGCAAATCACCCTTTGACTTAAGCACCTCGCATCATGCGCATCAGGAGATGGTCAAGGGACTCACCACCGACATCTCCGGGCGTGACATGGGCCTGGTGGAGCTTGCCGAGTGGTATGATACGGTGATGATGATGGGATTCACGGGGATGTTCTTTGTGACGGCGAATCCGCTCAGCTACATCGGAGCGGTGGCGGCCTGCCTCGCGGTCTTTTTCCTGTTAATACTGATCGACAATACGCATCCGCGTGTCAAGGCAATGCGGATGTTCGGTCTGTCCTGGCTGGTCATTCTGGTCTGCGCCGGTACAAACCTGTTGATCCTCAATCTGGTCAAATGATCTCTGCAATGTGGAGGTAAATCATCGTGAAAGTATCTCAATCACCCTGGATCCTGCATTATGACGGCTCCAGCTGCAACGGCTGTGATATCGAGGTCCTGGCATCCATGATGCCGCATTTCGATGTTGAACGCTTCGGCGTCATCAATACCGGTAATCCCAAGCACGCGGATATCCTGCTCCTGACGGGCAGTATCAACGCGCAGACCGCGCCTGTCGTGCGGCAGCTGTACAAGCAGATGCCGGATCCCAAGGTGGTGATGGCGTGCGGGATCTGCGCCTGTGACGGCGGGATCTTCAAGGACTGCTACAACGTCATGGGCGGCGTGGACAAGTTCATCCCGGTGGATATCTATGTTCCCGGATGCGCGGTCCGGCCCGAGGCGCTGATCGAGGGCGTGAAAAAGGCCATCGCGATCCTGGATGAGAAGAAGGAAAAGATGAAGATCGCGATGAAGCAGGGGTACTGCACGGTCGATTACGGGCGTCTGGCGGTCCATACGACGGCGGAAGACTATGATGCCCAGGTGCAGAGCGACGCAGAGCCGACAGAGGAGACGGAGGAAACCGCCGGGGAGGAGAAAGCGCAATGAATATGAAGATCCGAGATGTGGATGCGAATCTCATCCTTGATGAATCCCATCAGATGCAGCACGAGGGATACCGCCTCATGCAGATCTGTGCGACCAGGGCGGAGATCCCGGATCCCTCCGCAGCCGCCGGGGAGGGCGGTGAGACAGCGACGATCCCTGCCTATGAGATCATCTATACCTTTGGGATGGGTCTTCTGATGGAGAATCTCAAGGTTACGATCCCGCAGACCCAGAGCATTATCAGCATCACCAGCGCGTATCCCTGCGCGTTTCTGTATGAGAATGAGATGCATGATCTTTTTGGTGTTGAGATCCGGATGATCAATCTGGATTACCGGGGTACGCTGTATCGCACCTCCGTAAAGGCACCGTTCAAAGATTAACAGGAGAGACAACCCTATGGCAGCAAAAAGTGTTATTCCTTTCGGTCCCCAGCATCCGGTGCTCCCGGAACCGATCCATCTGGACCTCGTCATGGAGGACGAGCATGTGGTGGAGGCGATCCCCTCGATCGGATTCGTACACCGCGGGCTGGAAAAACTGGTAGAAAAGAAAGACTTTCAGGAGATGGTCTATGTCGCGGAGCGTATCTGCGGGATCTGTTCCCTCGGGCACGGCCTCGGATACTGCGATGCGGTGGAACATCTCATGGATCTTGAGATCCCGGAGCGCGCCAAATTCCTGCGCGTGATCTGGTCCGAGATGAGCCGTATCCATTCCCACCTCCTGTGGCTGGGGCTCCTGGCGGATGCCTTTGGCTTTGAGAGCCTGCACATGCAGGCCTGGAGGATCAGGGAACAGGTATTGGATATGTTTGAGGAATCCACCGGCGGGCGCGTGATCTTCTCGGTGATGAAGATCGGCGGACAGCGGCGGGATGTGCCCCAGGATATGCTCAAGAGTTTTCTGGAGCGCTTCGAACGGATGGAAGAGGAAGTGAAGGTCATCGCCAGGACCTTTATGGATGATGCGGCAGTGCAGAGCCGTCTGAAAGGGATCGGCGTGCTTTCGGCCGATCAGGCGGAGGCTCTGGGCTGTACGGGACCCTTCCTGCGTGCGAGCGGCGTGGCGCGTGATATCCGGTCCACCGGGTATTCGGCCTACGGCGATGTCCATGTGGAACCGATCACCGGCACGGTCGGAGATTCCTATGCCCGCTGTGATGTCCGCATCCGTGAGATCTTCCAGTCCTTTGAGATCATCAGAGAGGCGGTGGGCAAGATCCCGGAGGGACCGGTAGAGGTACCGGTCAAGGGATTCCCGAGCGGAGAGTATATGACGAGGATCGAGCAGCCGCGCGGAGAAGCATTGTATTATGTCAAGGCAAACGGCAAGAAATTCATCGAGAGGATGCGGGTTCGGACTCCTACCTTCGCCAATCTGCCCGGATTGGTGGAGATGCTCAAGGGCTGTGAGCTGGCGGATGTACCGATCCTGATCCTGACGATCGACCCTTGTATTTCCTGCACGGAGAGGTAATAGGAGCAGAAGACCATGGCCATGATCAATATGATCGGCACGGAGCTGAAGAATCTGTTCAGCAAACCGGCCACGAGAAAACAGGAAAAAGAATATCCCGAGAACACACGCGGTCATGTCGTCAATGACATGGATGTGTGCGTCTTCTGCGGCGCCTGTATGATGCGCTGCCCGTCACGGGCGATCACGGTCGACCGGAACGCAAAGACATGGACGATCCATCCCATGAGCTGTATCCAGTGCCGGGCCTGTGTGGATAACTGCCCCAAGAAATGTCTCTCCATGGAGAAGCGTTTCACGGAGCCGGGACCCGAAAAGCTTGCGATCACCTGTCATCAGACGGAGAAGGCGCGCCTTGCGGAAGAGGCGATGAAAAAGGCCGCCGCGGAAAAGGCGGCAGCCGCCCTGAAAGCCAAGCAGGAAGCGGAAGCCAAAGCAAAGGCGGAGGCGGAAGCGTAAACCATGTGCGTCGCTCTGCCCGGTACGGTGCTTTCCGTGAACGGTAACCGCGCGAAGGTCGGCTTTCACGGCAATGAGATCGATGCACAGGCCGGTCTCGTATCGGTTAAGCCCGGGGATCGCGTCCTGGTCCATGCGGGATGCATCATCCAGACCATGCCGGACGAACAGGCCGATGAAGTGGAGGAGATGTTTCGTCTGATCGAGGATCTGTGAATAACAACAATAAGGAGGGATAAGATGGGATTCTTAGGCAGTATGTGGAATGATCTGTTCAATGTCTTCAAAGCGCTGTTGCTGCTGATCGCGGCCTTCATCGTCGCTTCGATCGTGAGGAGTCTCGTCCTTAAACTGATCGAGAAGACAAGGCTCAATATGCTGTTGTTCAAGGCGGATGGGAACACCTCCCCGCCCGGAACGACCAGGGAGTACATCGGGAAACTCATCTATTTCATCGTATTTTTACTGTTTGTCCCGGGGATCTTTGATCTCATCGGCGCGAACAGTGTGACGGCGCCCATCATCACCTTCTTAAACCAGGTCTGGGGCTATGTGCCCAATATCCTGGCGGCGATCATCATCCTGGTGGTAGGGCTTCTCATCGCGCGGCTCGTCAGACAGCTCCTGGTCCCGGTTTTTGCCAGGCTCCGGGTGGATAAGCTGCAGGAGAAGGCGGGGATCGAAGTGACCGATTCCGCGAAGCTCTCCACCACACTGGCCTATATCGCTTATGTGCTGATCGTGATCCCGGTGGTCATCATGGCATTGGAAGCCCTGAAGATCGAGACCGTCTCCGCACCCGCGATCGGGATGTTAAATGTCATCTTTTCCTTCATCCCCAATATCATCATCGGGATCCTGATCATCACGATCGGTGTCATGATCGGGAAGTTCGCGGGGCAGATTGTGGAACGGCTCATCGCCGCTACCGGAGTGGATGAGAAGCTCTCTTCCCAGATGGAGGGGAGTGCCGCCCGTTTCGTGCTCTCCCGGACGACAGGGATCATCATTCAGATCGTGGTCGTCATCTTCTTTGCCGTGGAGGGCTTCAGCGTGCTGAAGCTCGGGATCCTCACCGATATCGGCACATCCGTCATTTCCTATATGCCGCGCGCACTGGGGGCCGTGGTCCTGTTTGCCGTCGCGATGCTGGCTTCCTCGCTGGCGGCCCGGATCCTTAGGAAAAACGGATGGGACGGCTTTGTCCTGCCGGTCAGAGGAGCGATCTATGTCATTGCTGCCTTCATGATCCTGAATCAGTTGGGGATCGCCGCGGTGATCGTCAATTCCGCGTTTATCCTGCTCTTTGCGGCGGTTGCCGTCGCCTTTGCCATCGCCTTCGGGATCGGTGGGAAGGATTTCGCAAAGGACTGTCTTAAGAAACTGGAAGAGAAAAAGGATCACAAAGAATAATAAATGGACTTAATTTTTGTAAATACAACAAAATTATGATACAATGACTGGGTCAGATACTCCGAGGAGTGTCTGACCCTTTTCGCATGACTTCAGTGGATGCAGAGAGGAGTAGTATGAGAAGTTACCGCAATCCGATCCTTCCCGGGTTCCATCCGGATCCGAGTATCTGCCGTGTGGGGGATACGTTCTATCTGGTGACGTCTACTTTTGAGTATTTCCCCGGGATACCGATCTTTAAGAGTAAGAATCTCACGGATTGGCATTGTATCGCTCATGTACTGACCAGACCCTCGCAGATCGACCTGATCGGTGCGCCGCCCTCCGGCGGTTTATTTGCTCCGACGATCCGCTATCATGACGGACTCTTCTATGTGACATGCACCAATGTGTCCGGCGGAGGCAGTTTCATCGTGCACGCGCAGGATCCTGCCGGGAAGTGGTCCGATCCCGTTTATGTCAAACGGCGCGGGATCGATCCCTCGCTGCTCTTTGCCGACGGGACCTGCTATTTCCTCTCTACGGAGAATGAGGAGGGGATCAGCGGCATCTGGATGTGCGAGGTAGATCCCATCACCGGCCGGATGAAATCCTACGAGAGACTGCTGACCAGGGGATGCGGCGGCAAATATGCCGAGGGACCGCATCTGTACAAGATCACCGGGAAGTATTACCTGATGCTGGCGGAGGGCGGAACGGAGTACGGCCATCGGGAGACGATCTTAAGGAGTGATCAGCCCTACGGGCCTTACGAGCCCTGTCCGTACAACCCGATCCTGACCCATGCGGACACCATGGATTCCCCCATCTCCTGTACCGGTCATGCGGATCTGGTGGATGACACCAACGGAAGATTATGGCTGGTCTGCCTCGGGGTGAGGACGCTGCCGGGGGTATTACTTCACAATCTCGGGCGCGAGACGTTTCTCGCCCCGGTACGATGGGAGGACGGCTGGCCCTTCGTCGGCCGCGGCGGCAGGATCGATCTCATGATGGAGGCCAATCTTCCCGGGGGGAAGGAGCCGGATGAGACTGCGCCGGATGAGGGCTTTGTCGCCGACATGGAGCGTGAGACCGAGGGCTTCTTTGATGAGCCGGTGCTGACGGATCTCGATGCGGACGGCAGGGAGATCCGGACCCTGGAGCTCAATGATCTGATCCGGGAGAAGGCGTTCACCTTTTTGCGGAATCCGGATATGCCTTCCTATGAGTTTGACACGGATGAGGAAAGCCTGCACCTGACCGGGACGGATGCCGGTCTGGATGACTGGGATGAGCAGTTCGGATCCCCGGCGTGGGTCGGCGTGCGGCAGGAGGAGTTCTACGCCTCCGTGGAGACGGAGGTCCGGCTTCTTTCCGCGGAGAACGACGAGCCCTATGACGGCGGCGCCGGGATCACGGCATTTTATGACAACGAGCATCATATGGATGTCCTCATCACGAAGGAAGAGGGACACTTCTATGTGATGTCCCGTCTTCGTGTATACGATATCGTGCAGGAGAAGCGGATCGAGATCCCGGAATCCCATGTATTCTTACGGATCACGGCAGACCCTGCGCACTACCACCTGTATTACTCCCTCGACGGAGAGGAATGGGAGCCTGTGGATATGGGGGCTTCCGCGGCCCTGTGTACGGAGGTGACGCGCAGGATGACCTTTACAGGAACCTTTTTCGGCTTTTTCGCGGAGGAGAGCGAGGGACTGTTCAGTAAACCCCGTGTGATCTTCCTGCGGGATGTCCTGGGTAAAAAGTAGACAGTGAATACGAAGAGTGAAAGCAGAATACAGCCCACCGGCGTCCTGTATATCCTGGCCGCTCTGTGCATCCCTGTCCTGCTGCTGTTATTCAGCACCAATCTCTTCAACACGCCTGCCTCCTTCGAGCAGATCAATCTGAATCGCAACTGGAATGTGAGCTTCCGCGGCAGGCTGATGCAGAACATCCTGTTAAATGATTTCGATGCGGACGGTGTGATCGCCGGCGAACAGGCGAACTATGAGATCGTCCTGCCGGATCTCGATCTCCTCGCCCCCTGCGTCACGTTTAAATCCAGAATGTCACGGGTTCGCGTCTTTGAGAACGGCGAACAGATCTACTCCTTCGGATATGATATCCCGGAGGGGGCGTTCGTGCCGAAGACCTATCACTATGTGCCGCTGCATTCGGGATTTGCCGGTGATGTCCTGCGGATCGAGGTCACCGCAGCGGAAGACAACGCCTTTTCCGGTGCTTATGATGTGATCCTCGGCAATACCGAGGATCTGATGCGCGGCTTTGTACAGCAGCGGCGGCTGGCGCTCGAGGTGGGCGTGTTCATGTTCTTTTTCGGATTCTGTCTGGCCGTCCTTTCTCCTTTCCTGATCCTGGGAGCGGCGAAGGATCGCTCCGTGTTTTTCAGTGCTCTGATCTCCCTTCTCCTGGGAGTCTATATCCTGTGCTACAACGATGCCATGCTCTATTACACTCATGATGCGGTTCTATCCCATATCCTGGAATATGTTTCCCTGTATTTTGAGCCGGGAGTGATCATGTGCTACATCATCACGAGCGGTGCGGCACGCAGGGGCAAGAAGACATTGTGCTGGATGATGATCCTGGATCTGGTGTTGGCCATGACAGCGGTCGTGCTGCATCTGACGGGCATTCTGATGATCAACCACATGCTGCTCCTCTTCCACGGACTCATGGTGATCGAGAGTATCTATCTGGCTGTTATTTTGATAAAAAGTGATCGTGAAAGCGTCAAGGAAAATCAATCCCGCGTCGGACATTCCTCCGAGCGCGTGCTGCTCTTCGGGATCCTGCTGTTTATCCTGTCCATCTTTCTGGAAGTCCTGATGTACTATCTGTTTTTCTATGTGATCCCGACAGACCGGAAGGGCGGACTGGATGCGGTCACCCTGGGAGCACTGGCGCTGGTCATGAGCATCATGCTCAATTATTTCTTCCATTCGGTCGATCATCTGACGGAGGCGAGGACGCGGATCAAGCTGCACGGGATGGCATTTACGGACTCTTTGACCGGGATCGACAACCGGGCCAGCTGTGATCAGTTCATGATGTCGCTCAATATGGAGCAGGATGTGATCTATTCCGTGGTCAGTATCGATCTGGACGGTTTGAAGATCGTCAATGATAAGCAGGGACATTCCATCGGCGACATGATGATCGCCGGTTTCGGCACGCTGTTGAGAAAGGCATTCGCAGACTGTGAGATGGTGGGCCGTATGGGGGGCGATGAATTCCTGGTCATCAAGAAGGGCTCCCGCAAGATCGAGATGGAAGCGGACATCCACAGTCTGAAGCTCGGCGCGGAGGAGGAGAATCGACGCGGCGGTACATTTCGATACGCGTTTTCCTACGGCGTTGCCGACAGCAGTGAGGGGGTCGATGTGCAGTCCGTCTATATGCTCGCGGATGAGCGCATGTACCGGATGAAGGATGAACACCACCGGAAGAACGGGATCAAGGAGGCGGGGGCTCCTGCCGGCAGCCGGCCGGAGGGAGGTGCGCATGGCTAAGCAGATCGCGGCGATCGTGACAGCCGGTCTCGGGATCTTTGCGCTGATCCTGACCCTGATCCTGCTCGCGATCGGGAATAATATGCATTATCCCTACCTGCCCATGGAGGACGGTTGGCGTCTCCGCGGTGCCATCGTCAATTCCGAGGGAGAGAATGTTCATTATGAGACGGAATCGATCTCCGTCGATGAACTCCCCAGGGGGAACCGGGGGGATTATATCCAGATCTCGCAGTTACTGCCGGATATGGGAGATATCCCTTTCCCCACCCTGCTGATGGAGACGAGGTATTCGGCGCTGGAGATCAGTGTGGACAGCACGGTCGTGTACCGGTATGACCTGGATGCCGTCGGGACCGGACGTTTCGTGGGATCCACCTTTCATCTGATCTCGCTTCCCGAGGAATATGCCGGACAGTATGTTACGATCACGATCTACCGGACGGAGGATCATGCAGGCAAGGCGATCAGTTCCGTTTATATCGGCGCGCACGAGGATATGGAGGCCATGCTCCTCCACAAGGATTTCTTTTCCATCAACTGTGGTTTCTTCCTGGTGATCTTCGGCCTGAGCCTTCTGTTCCTGACCCTCCTGTATCTGAATCGGGTGCCGGAGCTGCTTCCGCAGATGGTGAGCAGTGTTCTCTGTGCGATGCTGGGGACTCTGCTTATCACCAACGAGCATGTTTCATTTCTGTTTATCAATGCGGACATAGGTACAGTTATGGACTATATCTCCATCTACATGATCCTTCCGCTCTGCTATATCCTGGTGGAAGTGATCCTGCCGGAGTATGCGGTTTCGGAAAAGGTCTATCGCTTCATGAGGAATTTCTCCATCGTCTTTATCCTGCTGATCTTCCTCCTGCACTTCACCAATATTCTCCACATGAACCGCGTCCTGCTGTACTATTACGTGATCGCCGGCGCCGGAGCGGTCATCGTGGGGATTGACATCTTCCGCTCGTTAAAAGGAACCCAGCTCGCGACAGTCAGTAAGGTGACACTGATCGGTATGGCGTCACTGATCGTGTGTCTCCTGCTCAACATGCTCTGTTTTGCGCTGTGGCGTGCGGGAGTTCCGTTCCTCACACGGATGACGGGACGCAATTTCCTTCCCCTCGGCTCGATGCTGTTTGCCGCGTCCCAGCTGATCAATTACCTGTCCTTCATCACGGAATCCGGTTCCCGGCAAAAGGATTACGCGGCACTACAGAGCATCGCCTACGCGGATGCCCTCACCGGACTGGCCAATCGCGCCCGCGCGGACAAAGTATTTGAGGAACTGGATCGGAGCAGGGAGGACTACTGCCTGGTCAGCGTGGATGTCAACGGATTGAAAGACACGAATGACCGGCTGGGGCATGCCGCGGGAGATCAGCTCCTCAAGGATTATGCGACAGCCCTCAAGGCCAATTTCGGAGATGAGGCTCTCTGTGCCCGGATGGGCGGTGACGAATTCCTGGTGGTGATGAAGAAGACCAATGCCGACGGTTTCGGCGTGCGGCTCCGCAGACTTTACAGCGATCTGGATGAGATGAATGAAAAGGACCGCACGATCTTCCGGAGCGCGGCGATCGGATACGCGTTCCGTCACGAATGCCACGGGGGAGATGCGCATAAGGTCTATCTCCTGGCGGACGAGCGCATGTTTGAGAATAAGAGAGAACAGCATATCCGCCTGCGGATCAAGGATCGGTCTTGAGCGCGGAAGCGGTCATGATCACTGTCTGCGGGACAGTGCAGGGAGTCGGTTTTCGTCCGTTTGTCAAGCGATTGGCGGACGAATTTCATTATAACGGGACGGTTTACAACAGTGGCGGCATCGTCCGGATCCTTATTGTCGGGAGATCAGAGGAGGAGATCGCCGTTTTCCTGCGGGAACTTGAGAACCGTCTTCCGCCCGGCGCGGCGATCACCGAATGTAAGACGGAGCGGACCGAGCCTCCCGCCGATGATCCGAAGGGATTTAGCATCACGGAGAGCGACGATCCGGAACCGGGCGCGCTTCCTCTCTTTGTGCCGGATCTGGCACCCTGTCCGACCTGTCTTAAGGAAATGAGTGATCCCGCGGATCGTAGATATCGTTATCCTCTCATCAGCTGTGCGGGCTGCGGTCCGCGTTATACGATCATCCGGGCGTTCCCTTATGACAGGGAGCGGACGACCATGCGGGATTACGCGATGTGTCCGGATTGCGCTGCGGAATACCGGGAGAACGGGAAGATCCGTCTCCATGCGCAGACGATCTCCTGTCACAGCTGCGGTCCCCGGATACGGCTGATCGTACGCGACGGGACGGAGATCCCGGCAGGGGTGTATACGGGTGATGAGGCCGTCCGTCAGGCGGAAGCGATCCTTCGCGCCGGTGAGATCCTCGGCTGCCGCTCGGTGGGGGGATACCAGCTCCTTACCGATCCGCACCGTCCCGCAGGTGTCCGGCGG
>JAFPTK010000151.1 GCA_017400305.1 Lachnospiraceae bacterium
CCTGTCCATGCAGAACAGGAGGATCACGGTGCGGGCCGTGGAAAATCTCGTCAAGAAATACGCCCAGACGGTGACGACTCTTAAAAAGATCACCCCCCACAAGCTTCGCAGCACCTTCGGTACCAATCTCTACCGGGAGACCGGCGACATCTATCTGGTAGCCGATGTCCTCGGGCATAAGGACGTCAATACCACCAGACGCCACTACGCCGCCGTCGAAGACGCCAACCGCCGCCGCGCCGCCCGCGTCGTCCGGCTGCGGGAGGACAAAAACCCCTCCGAATGATCATCTGCCCCGGAAACCATTCAAATTCCAAAAAATCGAACACGTATTCAGAATATATGTTTGCCTTCACGGGATTTTTGCGCTATACTACAGGTAACGGTTCAAATGACGCAGTTTAGATGCGGCACACACGATTCGAAATGATCAGGGAGGTCCCATGGCAAACGGCAGGATCACGAAGAAACAGGAAGAGATCTTGGAATATATCAAGCAGGAGATCTTAAAGCGCGGATATCCGCCCGCGGTGCGCGAGATCTGCGATGCGGTGCACTTAAAATCCACCTCCAGCGTGCACGCGCACTTGGAGACTCTGGAGAAAAACGGCTACATCCGCCGCGATCCCACCAAGCCCCGGGCCATCGAGATCTGTGATGACAGCTTCCAGATGGTTCGCACCGAGATGACGAGCATCCCCGTGATCGGTCAGGTGGCGGCCGGACAGCCAATCCTGGCGGAACAGAATATCGACAGCTATATCCCCCTGCCCGCCTCCTTCCTGCCGCGCGGTGATTCCTTTATCCTGAATGTCAAAGGGGAATCCATGATCAATGCGGGGATCTTTGACGGCGACAAGGTGCTGGTGCATGCCTGCAATACCGCCAGTAACGGCGATCAGGTCGTGGCTCTGATCGACGACTCCGCGACGGTCAAGACCTTTTACAAAGAGAAGGGACATATCCGGCTGCAGCCGGAGAACGACACCATGGATCCCATCATCGTGGACAACTGTGCGATCCTGGGCAAGGTATTCGGCGTTCTGCGTCTGTACTGATCAGTGCAGGATCTTTAAGAGATGTTCAAAGTATTCCGGAAGGGGCGCGTCCGTATCGATGCGCTCCTTTGTCGTGGGATGGACAAATCCGAGGATCTTGGCGTGCAGACACTGCCCGTCCAGACGGAAGCGGCACTTTCCCGCTCCCCCGTAAACCGGGTCCCCCAGGACCGGATGACCGATGGAAGCCATATGCACACGGATCTGATGGGTGCGTCCGGTCTCCAGCCGACAGGCGATATAGCTGATATTGTCGTCCGGGAAGTACTGAAGCAGACGATAATGTGTGACCGCCGGCTTCCCGTGGGACAGATCCGGAACGACCGCCATCTTTTTGCGGTCGATGGGACTGCGGCCGATGGGGCAATCCACCGTTCCCTCTTCCTCCGGAAGCCGGCCGATCACGAGGGCGTGATAGATCCTCATCAGACTGTGCTCCGCCAGCTGCTCCGCGATGGCGCGGTGGGATTGATCGTTTTTACAGATGATCACGGAGCCGGTCGTATCCTTGTCGATCCGGTGAACGATCCCGGGTCTTAAGACGCCGCCGATCCCGGAAAGAGATCCGCCGCAGTGATACAGCACCGCATTGACCAGTGTACCGGTGTTGTGACCGGGGGCCGGATGTACGACCATGTTCTTGGGTTTATTGACGACGATCACATCTTCATCCTCATAGAGGATATCGAGCGGAATATTCTCCGGCAGAGCCTCTGCCGGAACATCCGGCGGGATCGTCAAATCGATGCGATCCCCCTCCCGCACCGCATAACCGGGCTTGCGGGGCTTTGCCGCCTCCGGTACATCCTGTTCTCCGGCCACCAGGACGGCGCCGTCATCAATGAGCTTTTTGATCGCGGAACGGGATCGGGTGGGAAACAATGCGGTCAGAAAGACATCCAGCCGCTCCCCCGCCTGTTCTTCCGGCACTACAAAGCGGTGATTCATTTCATCTCTCGGTATTTCTGCTGCTGACGGAAGCTTAAGAATGAGAAATCATTCTCCTTATAAAAGAACAGGAACAGGATCACCATCGTGAAGGTGGAGATCGTCACATAGATATCCGCCACATTAAAGATGGGAAAATGAATGATGACAAAGTAGATGAAATCGACGACATAATCATACAGGAGACGGTCGATCATATTGCCGATGGCGCCCGCAAAGAGCATGACTAACAGGACATGAAGAACCGTGTATTTCTTTTCCTCCGGAAGCTTTAAGAGGACATAGGCGATGATGCACATGATCAGACAGGCGATCAAGATCAGAAAGACCTTCTGCCCCTGCAGCATGCCGAAGGCTGCGCCCCGGTTCTCCAGATAGTTGAGCTCCAGTACACTCCGGATGATCGGGATCGCAGGCTTTTCCTTGAGATAGTTGACCGCCAGGATCTTGCTGACTCGGTCGAGAGCCACCAGAACAGCCGTGAGCACCAGATCTCCCACCAGGATCAGGATCTTTTTTCTCGTCAGTTGAAACATCTCATCTCTCCGATAGCGAGAGGATCCCAAAGCGAAGGGATTCCTCGGATATTTCCTTCCGCACGGCATTCCCGATGCCGTTCAGATACACAAAGCGAACCTGCTTCCCGTCCGCCTTCTTATCGGAACGAACAAGGACGAGGATCCGGCCGGTCTCCTCCTCCGTAAAGCTGCGGGCGACCGGCAGTCCGAAGCTTCGAAGCCCCTCGATGATCCGGTTTCCCTCCGACTCCGCAAGAAGCCCCTCCCGCACCGAGATCGCCGCCGCGGCAGCCATGCCGAGAGAGACACATTCCCCGTGATACAGCGAAAAATCAAGAAACTTTTCGACGGCATGTCCGATGGTATGACCGAAATTCAGGATCGCTCTGAGCCCCTGTTCCGTCGGGTCCTCTTCCACCACCGCCCGTTTGATCTCGCAGCTTCGCCGGATCATCTGCGACAGGATCCCGATATCCCGGGACAGGATCTCATCCCGGTGATCCAAAAGCCAGGTAAAGTACTGCGCATCGCGGATCATCCCGTGCTTGATCACCTCGGCGAATCCGGCGAGGAACTGGCGATCATCCAGCGATAAGAGGGTCTTGAGGTTCATATAGACCAGACGCGGCATGTGGAAAGCGCCGACCATATTCTTGTAGCCCTTAAGATCCACACCGGTCTTGCCGCCGATGCTGGAATCGCACTGTGCAAGCAGCGTCGTCGGGATCTGCAGGAAGGAGATCCCGCGCAGATAGGTGGCTGCGGCAAATCCCGTCATATCTCCGCAGACACCTCCGCCGAGAGCGATCAGCAGATCATGGCGGTCAAGGTGATGACGGATCAGTGTCTCATAGACCCCTTCCACGGAGGAGAGCTGTTTATACTCCTCTCCCGCCTGCAGCGTGTGAGAACAATGATCGCCGGGCAGAGAGGCGATCGCTCCCATGACCTCATCCAAGTACAGCGGTGCTACGTTGCTGTCTGTGATGACCGCGATCCTGCGTTCGGCAAATCCCAGGGAAGAAATAAGATCGGCAAGCCCCGAGAAATCCTGCGTAAATACGATCTCATAGCATGGCTTGCCGTTATTCTGTACTGTAAGACGATCCATGTGGAACAGATCAGTCGATCATATGCTGCGGTCCGCCCTGACTCATCGAACCGGCGAGAAGATCCTGGAAATCACCGGAGATGTCAACACTGGCCGGTGTGATGATGAAGATATAGCGGGAGATCTTCTGCAGATTGCCGTCGATCGCATAGGTGGAGCCGGAGGTGAAATCAATGATCCGCTGTGCGATATCCACATCCAGACCTTCCAGATTGAGGACGACCGTTCTGTCCTCCAGCAACGTCTCTGTGATCTCTCTGGCCTCTTCCACGGAGGTCGGTTTGATCACGCAGACATTCATACCGCCTGCATTCTTGGAAGCTTTACGGGAAGGAACAGACAGAGCAGGCTTGGGAGCCGGCTTCTTCGGCGCCGAAGGACGCCTGTGATCCTGCTCCGGATAATCATCATATTGATCGGACCGGCTGTTGCGGGGCTGACGAAACGGCTCGATGTTGTCTCCCTCATCATAATAAGGATCGTCGCCGTTATCATAGAACTCTTCTTCGTCGTCCTCATTCATGTGGAGTTTATTGACGATCAGATCGATGACACCCTTTTTTCCGCTCATATCAAAATCATCTCCTCAAAAGTTATCAAACGACATTCTATTATGTGACATTATCGCCGCAATGTCAAGTATTGCAAACGTTTTATTCAAAGATCAGTTCGTTTTCGTCGACCGTCGTGGTATCCAGGACGATGTAATCGTACACACTCAGGCCGTAGGTGGTGCCGGGCTCCACGATCGCATACTCATCATTCTGGTACAGGATCCGGATCCTGCGGAAATCGGCATAGCCCTTGTTGATATTGTAGACACCGATCATGGACTCCTGCCGGGAAACCGTAAACACCTGATCCGTGGATTCCCTGACCAGCCGGTCACCGGTACGAAGGGCTGTCTGATCCAGATACACCTCGGTGTCGGTCGCATTGTAAACGGTGGTCTCCACAAACTCATTGGATTCGGAGCCGTCCTCCAGATAGACCTGTCGGAGGACCCCGGTCTTGCCGCCGTTCTCCGTGAGATAGCCGCTCGGCACCACAAAGAAGTTCTTTTCCACGATGGCGGAATTCGGGATCTTCAGCCCCTTGTCGTCATTTAAGATGAGCTCGATCGCCAGATAGCGGTCGGTGCAGAAGGTGGACATGGAATTATTAAAGGTGAGGAGCACATAAGCATTGCCGTCCTCGTCCACACGGGGCTCGACATATCCCCAGGCCTCATCCTGATTCTTTAGGAACCGCACCTTGATATAGGTGTGCTCCGCCAGCTCCTCTGCCCGCGCTTCACTCTCCACAGGGATCGCGATAGACCAGTCCTCCGAGGTGATCAGCTTGTATACGGGATCCCCCGCAGCCACCAGACTGTTCCCGACCAGCTGTGTCTTGACATAGTCCTTTTGATCAAAGGTCGCCGCGTTCACCTGGTCAAAGGATAATTCCTCAAACCCGTCGGTGGAATATACGACGATCCCGGTTTCGACCGCGTTGTGATAGCTGATGGAGCTCAGGGTCTCTCCGGCATTGAGGGCCTGGATATTTTTCAGGACATTGGCATTGGAGAGCTTCTGGACGGTGCCGTCCAGGCTCACTCTGAAATCATAGACCGTGCGGAAATGATCGGGACGGAAGTCCTCAGAGAAATTGACGATCTGCGTGCGCAGCTCACGGAGATTCTCGGGGGTCAGGTTGGCGGTATCCGTGCTCTCCGCCCCCAAATAGTCCAACAGACGCCCGGAGGCGTCCACGGTATAGACCAGATTACCGACAGCGACACGGCGTCCCTCTGTTGCGAAATAATTCACATAGCCCGCCGTGTCACTGGGTACGATCTTCTCTTTTCGGATCGCTACGCCTTCATACACATTGTCCGATGAAAGAGCTCCCTCCTTCACCTCGTAGCCGACAATATGCTTGCTGTTGATATAGTTAAAGATACTGATCAGGAGATAGATAAGGATCAGCGCAAAAACGAGCACACCGATGTGCTGGATCCCCCGGGGATACCTTGTGATCTTTCCCCCATCTCCTTTGCTCAAAGCGAAATGATCACTTTGTCCTTAAGGCTCTCGGGCAGATCCTGCTTGTCGGTGGAAACACTTAAGAACATGTCGATCTTGTAGGTCTCGGAGAGCTTCTCCAGCCGCTCGACCGCATCGACGATATCCTGATCCTCCAGGCAGGCGAGCTTTAAGAAGCTGTCAAAATACATCTGCTGAAGATCATGATCCTGAGAAATGATACCGGCTACAAACCCCACAAAAGCATCCGCCGACTCGATACCGAATTCCGGCACGACGATCAGACGGATCCTGTTGTTGAGCTCATACATATGTTTGGCGTTCTTATCAAGAAAGACGACATTGCCGAGGATATTCTTGACCTCTTCATTGACTTTGTCGAGAAGACACTTGGTCTTGCCCTTACCCTTCTTGCCGACGATCAGTTGAACCATGTTACACCCTCCTCATGAGAAAATTCATTGGAATAATTATAGAACAAATTATCCCAAATAACAACTACGGAAAAAGGGAAAATTATATTCGGAGTTTTGATACTACTGTGCGAATGCGGGCGGGGCTGCGAACAATTCCCCTACCCCGCGTCCGTACCGCCCAGCCTGCCGAGCAGCTCGTTCATCTCCCGATAGAGCGTATCGCTGTCCGGCGTACGCATCACGACGGACACGTATTCATCGCCGTTTGCGTCATTTAAGAGCAGGATCAGGCAATGCCCTGCCGCCGCGGTCGTTCCGGTCTTGCCTCCCAGCACACGAACACCGGCCGGCACATTGACCGCACCCGTCAGATAAGCGTTGGTGTTCCGGATATCCACCGGAGCCTCGCTTCCGTCGGCATGCGTAAAGGAGGTGATGTACTGCGGGGTATCGATGATCTCACGAAACTCCCGGTATTTCATCGCTTCATAGAAGATCAGATACATATCGTAGGCCGTCACATAGTGATCTTCGGCCGTCAGACCATGGGGATTCATGAAATGACTGCCGGTCGCGCCGAGGGTTTTGGCTCTCTCGTTCATCATCTGCGTAAAGCGCTCGACACTGCCGGCGACACTCTCCGCCACCAGAATGGCGACATCATTTGCGGAATAGAGTAACATCATATGGAGCGCCTGATCCAGCGTCATTCGGTCTCCCTCTTTGATCCCCAGCTTCTGTGCGCCGTTTTCCGTGATCATGACATTGGCACTGGCGATCACGGTCTTGGTCAGATCCCCGTTCTCAATGGCGACAAGCGCCGTCATGACCTTGGTGAGACTGGCCGGGTTGATGCGTTCGTAGACATTCTTGGCATAGAGGGTGTCGGCGTTATTGACATGGAAAAGACCGGCACAGCTCTCGGCAGAGAGCTCCGCTCCGATATTATTGATATCTCCGGCGGGAACGCACAGATTGGTCGCAAACAGATCCGCATAGCGCGGAGAAACGGCCGTTTCCGCGATCGCCGGCTCATAGGGGTGCGGCAGCGTCTTACCGCATCCCGACAGCGAAAGGATCAGGAGGGATCCGGCCAAAAGCAGTGCGGTCGCTTTTCTGCACAGATTATCGATACATCTCACGCCAGTCAAGATCGCCTCTGTCTAAAGAAAGGATCAACAGTTCCGCCGTTGCGAGATTGGTTGCAAACGGGATATTGTGCATGTCGCACAGCTTCAGGATCATGCTCGGATTCGGGTCCTTGACATTCTCTGTCATGGGATCCCGCAGAAAGATCACCAGATCCAGCTCATTGGCTTCAATCTGCGCACCTACCTGCTGGACTCCTCCCAGATGCCCGGACAGGAGCTTGTGGATCTTAACCCCCGTCACCTCCTCCACGAGACGTCCGGTGGTCGCGGTGGCATATACATCATGTTTGGACAGGATACCGGCATAGGCGATACAGAAATTCTGCATCAGCTTCTTTTTGGCGTCATGTGCGATCAGTGCGATTTTCAACAGATCTCTCCTTACAGGTCAGAATTCTCTGAAATAGGAAGCGGATATCGTACTCTCTTCCTGCATGCGGACATTCAACACAAATCCGACGGCAAGATACGTGGACAACAGGGATGTCAGACCGGAACTCACAAAGGGGAGCGGTATACCGGTATTCGGCATGACGCCGGTCGCAACACCGATATTCAGAAATCCCTGAAACCCGATCCAGGCTCCCAGACCGGAGGCGATGATCCTGCCTGCGACATCCTTGGCCCTCGCCGCGATCACAAACGCATCCACCGCGATCCCAAAGATCAGCAGGATCACAGCGGAAGCACCGACAAATCCGAACTCCTCTCCGATCACGGTAAAGATGAAATCGGTCTGAGATTCCGAAATAAATCCGCCGCTTAAGACGGAGCTGATCTCATTGGTATCAAAGCCCTTGCCGTTTAACTGTCCCGATCCGATCGCCATCAGGGAATTTAACGTCTGATAGGCCTCGGTCATGGCATAGTCCTCGGGATGCAGCCAGGCCAGGATACGGCGCTGCTGGAAACCGCGGACCAGAGGGGAATCCGGCTGTATCGCATAATAGAACAACAGCGGTACCGTCGGCAGCATGATCGCAACGATGGCGGCGATCAGCTTTCCCGAGATCCCACCGACAAACATGATCACGGCAAAGATCAGCACCAGCATGATACTGGTTGACAGATCCGGCTGCCGGAACACCAGAGCGATCGGCGGCAACACCAGTATCAGACAGAGCAGATCAAAAGGAATTGACCGGATCCTGGACTCATATTTCATGATAAACGCTGCAAAAAACAAAATCAATAAGATTTTCGCGGTTTCGGCGGGCTGAAAGCGCACGCCCGCGATGATCAGCCAGCGCTGCGCATTGTGCGAGGAATAGCCTATGCGTAATACCAGAAACAAAAGTACGATATTCAGTATATAGAAGAGCCAGTAAAAGCGCAGAAAGATATGGTAATCGAGAAAAGCGAGGAAGATCGCCAGACCGATCCCGAGAAGGAAGCCATAGAGCTGTCTCATCGCAAGTGATTCGTCCGCGCTGTAGATCGAAAGGATGCCGATCACGGTCAGTCCCCCGCACAAAAGCAGCAGGAGAAAATCGAAATTCCAGATCCGAAAGCGCGGTTTCTGAGGATCAATCCGCATTGGCCGCACCTCCGATCAGTTCCTGTGCCGTTCCGGTCACGATCTCATCCGAATCCTTGAGGCCGAAGTAATAGGCCAGGACTTCCTTGGTGATCTGCGCTGCGTAACTGGAGGTGTAACCGTATGCGACACGGGTCGCCACCGCGATCTCCGGGTTGTGATACGGCGCATAACAGACAAAGAGCGCGTGGTTGGGACGGCTCTCGGATTCCTGTGCCGTCCCGGTCTTGCCGGCGACCTTGATGTCGAAATCCCCGTAGTAGGACATATTCTCCACCACCTGCCGCATTCCGGAATGGATCGCGTCCCAATAGGAGGAATCCAGGATCACATGCCCGTGGATACTGGGCGTCCGGTCGATGATCATATTGCCCTCGGAATCCGTCACCCGGTCGATCAGTGTCAGATCATAGCAGGTTCCGCTGTTGGCCACCGTGGTGACATAACGGGCCAGTCCCACGGTCGTATAGGAGTTGGTCGCCTGCCCGATGGCGGATCGGACCGAGTCCTGATCGGAGATCTGCGGCTCGTTCTCGTTGATCTCGATACCGGATTTCTCATTGAGACCGAACATCGAGGCATACTTCGCAAGCTTCTCGACACCGCGGTCCGAGGAATACACATCGCCCACGACACCGAGACGGTATCCGACATCGTAGAAGAAATAGTTGCAGGAGTGGCGGATCGCCCCGGCAACTGTCAGAGAACCGTGTGCGCCGGGATAGACCCAGCAGCGGGGCGACGGAAAGACAGATTCAAATGTCCCCGTGCAGGTGGTCTGACTGGATGTGGAGATGATCCCCTCCATGAGGCCGGCCGTGGCGCTCACCATCTTGAAGGTCGATCCCGGCGCCGTTCGCTGCTGGGTGGCATAATTGTACTGCGGGTTGGTGAGATCGCTGCGGATCTTGGCAAAGTAGGCGGCATCCACCCCGTTGGCCATCTTGTTGTTGTCATAGCTCGGGTAGGAAACCAGCGCCAGCACATCACCGGAATTGACATCGGTGATGACGATGGACCCGGTGCAGGGATCCAGCGCCAGCTGCGCCGGCGTGATCTCGAGACTCCGTATCCGATTGGCCATGAAGGCATAGGCGGTCTCTCCTCTCCTCTCCCACAGGGATGCCTCCTCCTCGGAGAGCGTGACCGCTCCCTGCTCCAGCAGGACATCGCAGACCTGCGCCCCGGTGATCTGGTCACTGTTCAGCATGAATTTATACAGGCGCTTTTCAAATTCACGGCTCTCCTCCAGCGTGTCAAAGAGAAGATTGATGAGCTTGGCAAAGATCTGTTCCGAATCGGTATACTGATTGTCCAACGGCAGCCGGTCCACCTCCACCCAGTTTTGGGAGATGCAGTAACGAAGATACTCTGCCAGAGAGATCGTCTCCTCCGTGGTCCAGGCGCGGTAGGTCTCATCCTCCCTGTCGATGAGGTCGGTATTGATGATATGGTTCTCATACAGAAGCTGCACGATCAGACTCTCGTAGACCTGATATTCATACGGCAGCAAACGGTAGGGCGTGCGCTTTTCCTCCAGTTCCTCCCGGATCTCCCCGTAGACTCGTTCCTTTTTGATCTCATACTGCTCATAGACGGCCCGCTCCGTTTCCCCCGCCTCCAGTGATCGGAAATGCTTGGTGTCGATCACGGAATTATTGAACATTGCGTAGTATACATCATAGATCGGGATCAGCATCTTGGAACCGGAAGGCTTGTTGTCCGGCGTATAGGACTTGATATTCTGAAGCTTTGAGCTGATGATACCCGCGAGGCGCTCCTCCAGGATATCGTAGCAGGCCTTCTGCAGATCCTTATCCAGCGTAAGATAGACATTGGCACCGGCGGAGGGATCGATGTACTCACTGGTCTTGATCACCTGCCCGACCTTATCGACAAAGACGGTCTCGGATCCCTTCTTCCCCTGCAGCTGCGTCTCCATGGACTGTTCGATCCCGGTCTTGCCGACGGTGTCGTTATTTTCGTAGGCGGGCTCCTCCTCCTGCAGCGCGGAGAGCTCCTCCGGAGAAACCTTGCCGGTATAACCGAGGATCTGCGAGAAATACTTGCTGTCGATATAGGTCCTGGCCGTTTCCTCCGCGATAGAAACGCCCTGCAGGATATCGCTGTTTTCCATCACATCGGCGACGGTCTTTTCGGAAACCCGCTCCGCCACAGTCGTGGTGATGTATTTCTGATAACTGTTGAGGTTCATGGCATAGCGGATCGAAACAATCTTGAGGGCACGATCCTTCGTGTATCCTTCGCCGGGCCGAAAGCCCTTGCGGTTTTCCGGATCATCCCAGGTGCCGACGCCGAAGGTGGTACAGAGATCATCCATGACCTCCTGGGCCGTCTTGACGCGTTCCTCGTATTTGAGATCATCGATCGTGATCCTTCCGTAGACATCCGCGAGGAATCGCAGCAGAGAAGTCCCGCTCACCGTGTAGACATAGGAATTTCCCTCCACGGTGATCGAGAGCGTGTTGACCACATCGTCCCCGTTCCTGCCGATGATATCGATCAGACGGTCGATCGTCTCGTTGATCCGGGCGCTCCGGTCACGTCCGGATTCAAAGACATCCTCGATCTTAACCGAATTGGACAGCTCATTGTACGCCAGGAGATTGCCGTTCCTGTCATAGATATTGCCACGGGTCCCGGGGATCGAACGCTGCTTGCGGATCAGCAGCTGAAAGGAATCCATGTATTCCGCGCCGTGCACGATCTGCAGGTCAAAGATCCGGTAGATCAGGACGCACGTTAACATCGAGACGACCAGGATCAGGAAAAACAGTCTCGTGCGGATGAAACTTAAGAACGCCTGTAACAGCTCCCTAAACAAACTTCTTGGCCCTCCTGCTCTCGTCCGTCTGCAGAACCTCATCCAGGAAGAGGTAGAAAGGATAAAGCAGCACAGCGACCGCTACCGTGTAGATCATCTCGGGGATCATCACATGCAGCAGATAAAAGCGAAAATGGAATCTCGTCCGCAGTAAGAACAGCAGGACGTACTCCACAAATCCGAACAGCAGATCCCCGCAGGCGATGATCGCGAATACCGGCAGGAAATGATCCGGCTCCACGCTCTGATAGAACAGGATGCCGATCATGAAACCGAAAAACATGAACAGGAGCGTGTAGAATCCCAGATAGCTCCCGAAGACCAGATCCGTCATCAGACCGGAGAAAAAGCCCAGCAGCAGACCGGTCTTCTCTCCCCGGAGGATCCCGAAGGAAGCGACCAGCAGAAAGAGGAGATTCGGCACCAGGTCCGACAGGTAGGAACCGATGGTCTGAAAGACCGTCGTCTGCAGAAGGAACGAGAGAAAGACGATGAGGATGTAGGCGATGATACGTCTCATGGCGCCTCCTCTTCGTCCTCTATTCCCGTTGATTCTTCCGAAAGCTCCTGTTTCATGGTCAGGATGACCAGCACCTCGTCCAGATGCTCAAAGCTTGCCGCAGGGATGAGCTCTCCGGATTTGGTCAGATTATTGGCATCCGGCTTGATATCACTCACATAACCGATCAGGATCCCGGGCAGAAATTTGTCACTGATGTTGCTGGTGACGATCTTGTCACCGATCGCCACGCGATCGGTGGGATCCACCAGCTTGGACCAGGCGATCCGCCCGTTTTTGTAAAGCTCCAGAGATCCCGTCACGATCAGATTGTCCGAGGAGGACAGAAGCGTGCCGGAGACCGCGGCATTATCGGAGATGATGGACTGCACTCTCGCCCAGTTGGAGCCCACCGCATTGACGCGGCCGACGAGACCGCTCCCCGCGATCACATTCATATCAACGGCGATCCCGTCATCGGTCCCCTTGTCGATGATAAAGCTCTGGTACCAGTTGCTCCCGTCCTTGGCGATGATGCGGGCACCGGTCTTCTCAAAATTCTGATACTGGGCATCCAGCTCATAGAGTCTGCGCAGATTGGTCAGCTCGTATTCATCCTGCTGCAGGTAGATGTTCTCCGTCGTCAGCGCGTCGATCTGGCGCTTTAATTCCTCATTTTCCGCCTGCAGGGAGCGGATATTGCCGATCTCGATCTTGCGTCTGATGAGCCAGGCACCGGCATTGGCAAGTCCTCTCTGAAAAGGGTAAAGCGCGCTCTCCAGTGAGGTGAACGCGCGTGAGTTCATGATATCCGTTGCGGAGGTGATCATAATGAGCGCGACCGCGACCAGGGACAGGATAAATAACAGATACTTACCGGGGAGAGTAAACTTCTCCCCGCCGGTCTTTTTGATGATCGGACTCACTTCGTCGGTCCTTCAATATCATATGCCAGTGAGCGAAGGGAGCGTTCTCTGATGACCTTGGCAAGCCCCATGGATACGGAGACGAGCGGCAGTTCCGAGAGGTTGACGTTGAGGCTGACCCCGTTGGACAGATGCTGTGCAAGCTTATTGGTCTGTGAAGCGCCGCCGGTCAGATAGATCCCGTGTTTGTAGATATCCGCGGCCAGCTCCGGAGGGGTCCTCTCCAGCGTCGCCTTGATGGTATCCAGGATCAGGTCAAAATCATCGATCAGCGCGAGATCCACGAGGTTGGTCGGGATCTTGCGTTCCACCGGAAGACCCGTGACGATATCGCGCCCATAGACGACGGCGTCCTCTCCGCGCTTGGCAAGATCACGCAGCGAGATCCGCAGGTTCTCGGCGGTCTTCTCCCCGATGATCAGGGAAAGCTCCTTGCGGACGATATTGCGGATCGTGTCGTCAAATTTGCGGCCCGCCACCTTCATCAGCTTGCTGATGACGATACCGCCCAGAGACAGGACGGAGATCTCCGTGGTCTCAAAGCCGATATCGACGACGAGTACCCCCTGGGAGTTCATCACATCGATGTCCATGCCGAGTCCGTCGGCGACCGCCTTTTCCACGAGCATGATATCCCTTGCGCGGACATTGCTGTCGCGGATCAGATCACGGAAAGCCTTACGTTCGACCTCGGTGACATCATGCGGGATGGCGACATAGACATCGACCGGCTTGGGCTGCCCCTTCATCTGCGCGTTGACAAACAGGCGCACCAGCGTCTCCATATGATTGATCTCCGCGATCACACCGTTGGAGAGCGGATAGCTGATCCGGATATTGCTGGGAGCCTTTTCGTACATGTCATAGGCAGAATTCCCATAGGCAAAGACCTCGGTCTTGTTGCGTACGGCGATCATGTTCTTCTCCACAATGACGCCGTCGGCATTGAGATCATAGATCTTGATGTTACTGGTCCCCAGATCGATTCCGAAGGTATTGGCGCTCAATGAACACACCCCTTTCCTGTCATAGATAACCGCTCTCGCGGAAACTGAAATAACTGTTGTCGCCGATGATCAAATGATCCGCCAGCCGGATCTGCATCAGTTTGCCGGCCTCCATCAGCGCTTCCGTGGACTGATAATCCTCTTTGCTGGGCGACGGATCACCGCCGGGATGATTGTGCAGGACGACGATATTGACCGCGCCCATCCGGACCGCTTCCTGATAGACTTCCCTCGTGGACAGGATCGAACGATCCACGCTTCCGATCGAGATCGTACTCTCGGCGATCAGACACATCCTGCTGGAGAGGGACAGCAACATCACCCGTTCCCGCTCCTCATGGCGCAGCCGCTCCATGTAATACCCCGCGATCGAACCGGCATCCGAGAACTTGAGTGTGGGTCTCGCCCTCTCCGCCGCCATTCTGCGGGATAATTCCGCGATGCACTTTAATTTCACAGCCTTGACAGGGCCGATGCCGGAGATCTGCCGCAGATCACTTAAGCTTAAGTGATTGAGGTTGGCCAGTCCGCTCTCGCCGGTTCCCGTCGCCTGTAAGATCTGACGGCCGATCTCCATCGGCGTCCGACTGCCGCTTCCGGTCCGTATGATGACAGCCAAAAGCTCGGCATCCGTAAGCGTCTCGGCTCCCACCCGCTCAAACTTCTCATACGGGAGCAGCTCCTCTTCCAGTGCACCTTCCCGAATGAGCGCAGCCAGCGAACCGTTCTGCGAACCCCGATCCTGTCTTTTCCTCTTTTCCATCCTCTGTCCTTTCTGCGCTCCGGGCAGTCGGACCATTCGGATGAGCAAATAGCAAGATATTATATCATATTCCTTCGTATTGCGTCAAAAAATATGAAAACTCCGGGCAGAATATCATATCAGCCTATGTCAGGGCGCGGGGTAAACTGTTCAGAGCCTGTGTCAGGGCGCGGTTTAGTATATTCAGAACCTGTATCAGGGCACGGCTCAGTATGTTCAGAAGCTGACATCCGGAGGTAGTAAATCACTGTCCTTCAGGCTCTGGATCGTCTTGAGGATCCCGAGTCTGGCATGCGGCCAGGTGAGTCCACCCTGGAAATAGACGTTATAAGGCGGCTTCATGGGACCGTCCGCCGAGAGTTCGATGGAGGAGCCCGAGACAAAGGCGCCAGCAGCCATGATGACCGGTGCGTCATAGCCCGGCATATCCCAGGGTTCCGGCGTCACATGGGCATCCACCGGCGCGGCCGACTGGATCCCCCGACAGAAGGCAAGGACGCGCTCGGGCTTCTCCAGCGTGACCGCCTGAATGATGTCGTAACGTTCCTCGGATGCCTTCGGATAGCAGTCAAACCCGAAATGTTCATAGAGCGCAGCGGCAAAGATGGCTCCCTTTAAGGCGGAAGCTGTCACCGTCGGCGCCAGGAAGAGGCCCTGATAGAGCGACGGGAGGACACCAAGCGAGGCGCCGACCTCTTTTCCCAGTCCCGGAGAGGTGAGCCGTCTGGCCGCATTTTCGATGCATTCCTTTTTGCCGGCAAGGTACCCTCCGATAGGGGCCAGTCCGCCGCCGGGGTTCTTGATGAGCGATCCCACGACCAGATCCGCCCCCATGTCCGAGGGCTCCACGGTCTGCACAAACTCCCCGTAGCAGTTGTCCACCATACAGAGGACATCCGGACGGATTCCCTTGATGAATCGGATCAGTTCGCCGATCCGTTCGCAGGACAGGGTCGGTCTCGTCTGATATCCCTTGGAGCGCTGGATCGTGACCATCCGGGTGCGG
Organism: Lachnospiraceae bacterium; assembly: GCA_017400305.1. Taxonomy (GTDB): domain Bacteria; phylum Bacillota; class Clostridia; order Lachnospirales; family Lachnospiraceae; genus Butyrivibrio. The sequence continues at coordinate 15,813 of JAFPTK010000151.1, forward strand.
TCATTCAGGGCCTTCCGGATCCCGTCATAGTCAAAAGCGCCGTCCGGCAGAAGGTCCACCTGGGCATAGGTGATGCCGTATTCCGCAAGCGACCCCACGGAGGGTCGGATCCCGATGACCTCCTCCAGGGTATCATAAGGCTTTCCGACGGGCGAAAGGAGCTCATCCCCGGGTCTTAAGTTACTCATCAGAGCCAGAGCGAGCGCATGGGTCCCGCAGGTGATCTGCGGTCTGACCAGGGCATCCTCCGTGTGAAAGATGGAGGCATACACGGTCTCTAAAGCATCGCGGCCGATGTCATTGTATCCGTAGCCGGTGGTCCCGAGGAGACAGGCTTCGCTCACGCGCGCCTCCTGCATGGCCCGGATCACTTTGATCTGGCCGATCTCCGCCCTCTCATCGATCGCCTCAAAGCGATCCCGCAGCTGCTCTTCCACCGCCGCGCCGAGATCGATGACGGCATCCTCAAAGCCGAAGTCGCGATAGGCATCGCGGATCATGTCGTTCCGATTCATAACATCTCCTTTGTCAATCTGTTTTGTATGGTGATCGCATCGGGATCGGTACTTTTCTCAATTTCCGATGCGGTAGCCGGCAGTTCCCCGGATCACTCCTGCTCAAGCCACGGCTCGGCGATGTCGAGGATGGCCCGGAGGGCGTCGGCGTCGGATGGATATTGCTGCCGGTCGATATAGCAGACCTCTCGCTCGCGCTTGAACCAGGTGATCTGGCGCTTTGCGAAATGCCGGGTCTCCAGTTTGATGCGATAGACGGCCTCCTCGCGGGTGATCTCCCCCTTCAGATACAATGCCATCTGACGGTAGCCGAGACCCTGCATGGAGACTTCACTCCCCGTGAGACCGGAGGATAAAAGCGTCCGAACCTCCTCCTCGAGTCCTTCCGCCATCATCTGATCGACACGCCGGTCGATCCGCTCATAGAGACGGCTGCGGTCGTCGGTCAGGACGAAATACCGCGCGTCAAAAGCAGGCTCCCTGCGGCGTTCCTCCTCGTTGTGCTCGCTGATCCGGCCGCCGGTCAGCGCATGGTATTCCAGTGCCCGGATGACCCGCTTCACATTATTGGGATGGATCGCAGCGGCTGCATCGGGATCCCGTTCGGCAAGTTCCCGGTGAAGGACCTCCGCACCCTCCGTCCCGGCGCGTTCCTCGAGCTTACGTCTGAGGGAACCGTCGTCCGATTCCTTCGTGAAATCCACGCGGTACAGGACCGACTGGATGTAGAAACCGGTGCCGCCGACCAGGATCGGAAGATGTCCCCTTGCGGAGATCTCATCGATCGCCTTAAGGGCAAGCTCCTGAAAACGGAAAACATTGAAATCTTCGCGAGGATCCATGATATCGATCAGATGATGCGGGATACCGTCCCGTTCCGCAGGCAGGATCTTATCGGTACCGATGTCCATGCCGCGGTAGACCTGCATGGAATCTGCCGAAATGATCTCTCCGTTTAATTGATGGGCCAGCGCCAGGGACAGCTTTGTCTTGCCGACGGCTGTGGGGCCGGTCAGGATCAGGAGTTTTTGCATCAGATCACACTTCAGTCTACAATACGTTTAAACCGCTTGTCGATCTCGTACTTGCTCATGGTGATGATGGTCGGTCTTCCGTGAGGGCAATGATAGGGGTTGTCGAGTGTCATGAGTTCATCCAGAAGCGCGTTCACCTCTTCCACGCTCATGACGGTATTGCCTTTGACGCTGGCCTTGCAGGCCATCCCGGCGATCCGCATCGTCACCGCCTGGGGATCCCGGTCAGCCACCTGTTCCTCGGAGAGCTCATCGAGGATATCCCGGAAGAATTCCTGCGCATTGCCCGCCCCGTACAGGTCGGTCGGCACACCGCGAAGAGCCAGTGTCCGGTCCCCAAAGTCCTCGATCTCCAAGCCGAGACGGAGGAAGATATCCCGAAACTGCTCAAAGAGCTGATGCTCCGCGGGCGTGAGGGTGAGGACGACCGCGGGATCGACGAGCTGCGTGATGATCGCATGCTCATGATACCGTTTCATCATGCGTTCGTAATTGACCTTCTCGTGCGCGGCATGCTGATCCATGAGCAGGAGCTTGTCCCGGTAGGCGATGAGCCAGTAGGTATCAAAGAGCTGCCCCAGGATCCGGTACTCCCGGCGCGAGGCCTCGGACAGGATCCGCTCGGTACGGGGATCAACGGCCGGGATCCTGTCGGTAAGATCCGACTCGCACACGATCCCCGCCTCTGTCGGATCCTTATGACAGGTGATCCCATCTTTCGATCCGCCTGAATCCCGCGTTGTCGTTCCCTCAGAAACAGGCACATTCCCGGTGTTCTGGTGCTCCGGCAGCTCCGGCGCCATGTCGGACATGATGACCGGGGTCTCCCGGATCCCATAAGCGACAAGCTTCCGCTCCCCCGCCGTCTCACCGATCTGTCCCAGACGCAGCTGTTCAAAGGGCTCCGCGCGATCCGGCATCCCGTAGCGCTCGGCCTCATTCTCCTCGGCGAAATGCAGTCCCTCTCGGACTTCCTCGGCCTCGTCGCGAAGCACATCATTGAGCATCTCCCGCCCTGCCAGAGTCTCGTGTACCGCCTGGGTGATAAAGGCAGACAGATCCCGCACTCTGCGGAACCGCACCTCCATCTTGGAGGGATGGACATTGACATCCACCTCGTCCGGCGGGACGGTGAGATTCAATACGGCAAAGGGAAACTTGTGCTGCATGACATATTCGCGGTATCCCTCCTCCAGAGCCATGGAGAGGACCCTGTCGCGGATATACCGGCCATTCACAAAAAAGAGCTCATAACTCCTGCTCCCGCGATTGACCGCGGGCTTCCCGAGATATCCGGACAGATGCATCCCGGACTCCTCCCGGTCGATGGGCAGGACAGAGGCCGCCAGATCCCGTCCGTAGATCCGGTAGATATTCTCCTTGAGATCCCCGGTACCGGCGGTATGGAAGCGATCCACATGATTGTTCACAAAGCGAAAGGCGATCTCCGGATGCGACAGCGCCATGTGCTCCATGAGATCCGCCACATGGGATCCTTCGGTCTGGGGTTTCCGCAGGAATTTCTCCCGCGCCGGCGTATTGAAAAAGAGATTCTTCGCGATGATCGTCGTCCCCGTGGGAGCGCCGACCTCCTCAAAGAGGATCTCCCGGCCGCCCTCGATGCAATAGCGGATCCCGGTCAGTTCCTCCTTCGTCTTTGTGATCATCTCGACCCGCGCCACCGCGGCGATACTGGAGAGCGCCTCTCCGCGGAATCCCAGGGTATGCAGATCATAGAGATCGCTGATCTTATCGATCTTGCTGGTGGCGTGCCTTAAAAAGGCGCGGCGCACATCGTCCGGTTCGATCCCGGCGCCGTCATCGGTGACACGCATCAGCGTGATACCGCCGTCCTCGATCTCGACCGTGATATGGGTCGCGCCGGCGTCGATGGCATTTTCCACCATCTCCTTGATGGCGCCGGCAGGCTTATCAACCACTTCTCCGGCTGCGATCTGATCGATCGTAACAGCATCCAGTTCTTTTATCATGTCAGCTTCCTCTGTCTGTCGGTTTATCCGTATTTGCCCGTCCGATCAGCTTAAGCGTCAGACGGGTTTAGGATCTTATCCGGGATTTCCCGGCATATAACGGTTTTTCAACATACTCTGCCATTTGTAGAGCATATTCAGCGCATCCACCGGGGTGAGCCGGTCGATCTCCACTTCCTTCAATTCCCGGATCACATCATCGTCACGCACGGTATCAAAGAAAGAGAGCTGATTCTTATCCACCTCATCTAACGGACGGATCTGCATAGATTCCCTGCCTTTGCCGGTCTGTACCTCGATCTCGCGGACACGCTCGGAGAGTCCCAGATCGGTGAGCTCCTCGATGATCTGCCGTGCGCGGTCGATCACCATCTCCGGAACGCCGGCGAGCTTGGCCACCTGGATACCGTAGCTCTTGTCGGCGCCGCCGCGGACGATCTTTCGTAGAAAGACGATGTCATCCCCGCTCTCCTTGACCGCGATCAGATAGTTGTTGACGTTGTCGATCTTGCCCTCCAGCTCCGTCAGTTCATGGTAATGCGTGGCGAAGAGAGTCTTCGCTCCCAGGATCTTGCGGTTGCTGATGTACTCCACCACCGCCCAGGCGATGGATAGACCGTCCAGCGTGGAGGTTCCGCGCCCGATCTCATCCAGGATCAGGAGAGAATGCTTCGTCGCATTGCGCAGGATATTGGCCACCTCACTCATTTCCACCATAAAGGTGGACTGACCGCTCGCCAGATCGTCAGAAGCGCCGACGCGGGTGAAGATCCGGTCAACGATGCCGATCCTGGCTTCCGCGGCGGGGACGAAGCTCCCGATCTGTGCCATCAGCGTGATCAGGGCAACCTGACGCATATAGGTGGATTTGCCGGCCATGTTCGGGCCGGTGATGATTGCGATCCCGTGCTTCTTTTCATCCAGGAGGACATCATTGGAGATGAACAGATCCGAACCGGAGAGCATCTGCTCCACGACGGGATGTCTGCCGTCCCTGATCTTGATGACACCGTCCGTCCGGATCTCCGGACGCACATAATGATTCTTTTCCGCCACATAGGCAAGGGAAGCATAGGCATCCAGGAAGGATACCGCATCGGCGGTCTGCTGGATCCGCGCGATCTGAGAGGCGATCTCGTCGCGGACCTGCACGAACACCTGATACTCCAGCGCATAGAGCCGCTCCTCGGCATTGAGGATCTTATCCTCCAGTGCCTTTAATTCCGGCGTGATATAGCGCTCGGCATTGGTGAGGGTCTGCTTCCGGATATACTCCTCCGGCACCTTGTCCTTGAACTGATTGGTGACCTCAAAGGCGTAGCCGAAGACGGAGGAATATTTGACCTTTAACGTACGAATCCCGGTGCGCTCCCGCTCCTTTTCCTCGAGCTCGATGAGCCACCCCTTGCCGTCGGTCCGGGCCTTCCGGTAACTGTCGATCTCTTCGTTGACCCCGTCGCGGACGATCCCGCCCTCCCGCACGTTGATCGGCGGTTCCTCCACGATCGTACGATCGATCAGGTCCCGGATATCCTCGAGCGGATCGATGGCATCATACAATTCCCGCACCGAACCGGCGTCCTCGTCCTTCAGGCAGTCCTCCAGCGCCGTCCGGATCGCCGGCATCATGCCGATAGAGGAGGAAAAAGCAAGCAGATCCCTGGGGCCCGCCGTCTTGAAGCTGATGCGGCTCATCAGCCGCTCCAGATCATAGACCGGTGTCAGATATTCCCGGAGCTCCTCCCGCACCAGCGGATACTTAAGGAAAGTCCCCACGGCCGACTGTCTGCGCAGGATCTCCTCCTGTTCGATCAGCGGCTGGTCCACAAAGGTCCGGAGGCGTCTGGCCCCCATCGCCGTCTTCGTCTTATCGAGCACCCAGAGAAGGGAGCCTCGCTTTTTCTTATCCCGCAGGGTCTCGGTGAGTTCGAGATTGCGTCTGGTGGAGGCGTCGAGGAACATGAAACGGCTGGAGAGATAAGGGACGATCCGCGTGATGTTCGTCGGGGCGCATTTTTCCAGATCCATGAGGTAGGCAAGCAGAGCTCCTGCCGCGACCGTACCGACCGGAAACTCGTCGATCCCCAGTCCCTGCAGCGTGGAAGATCCGAAATGCTGAAGCAGGATCCGGTGTCCGCTGGTCTCGTCAAAAGCGTGTGCATCCAGCGGAAATACCGCCATGCCGAGCTTCTCCTTTAAGAATTCCATATCCACGCCGCTCATGGGGAAGGCTTCGTTGCAGATGAGCTCCCTGGGCTTGAACTTCTGCAGCTCATCGATGGTCTGACGGATCCCGCCCGTCTCCGTGAGCAGAAACTCCCCCGTCGTGATATCGGCGAGTGAGATCCCGATCTTTTCCGGGGTGTAATAAATGCAGCAGAGATAATTATTCTCCGAAGAGTCAAGGGACTGCACGTTGAGATTGGTCCCCGGGGAGACAATGCGCACGATCTCTCGGGCGACCATTCCCTTGGCCTCCTTCGGATCCTCCATCTGTTCGCAGATAGCGACCTTGTATCCACGGTTTACGAGCCTCGTCAGATAGGTCTCGGCCGCATGGTAGGGCACGCCGCACATGGGAGCGCGCTCCTTGAGCCCGCAGCTCTTCCCGGTCAGGGTGAGCTCGAGCTCCCTGGAAACCGTTTCGGCATCATCAAAGAACATCTCGTAGAAATCACCGAGACGGTAAAACAGGATGCAGTCCGGACACTCCTCCCTGGTCTGCAGATAATGCAGCATCATGGGGGAAAGACTCTTTTTCTCTTCCTCACTTAAGGTGACCACTGTCTATTCTCTCTTTCCGATATAGTAAAAGCCCCGCGCCTCGGTAAGTCGCACCGGGACAAACTCTCCGATGAGATTCCTGTCCCCCGGAAAATGCACCAGCAGATTGTCGGAGAGGCGTCCCGTCACAAGAGAAGGATCGGACTCATTGACCGCTTCCACCAGTGCGAGACCGGTCTGCCCCTCTTTCGCCGCGCACTCCGCTTTCGCGATCTCCTGCATCACGGCGAGCAGCCGGTCAAACCCCTCCTGGGCAAGCGCATGATCGACCTGATCCGGGAATCCGGCGGCCGGCGTCCCGCTCCTTCTCGAGTAGAGAAAGGTGAACGCATTCTGGAAACGGACACGCCGGACCACATCAATGGTGAGATCCACATCCTCCGGCGTCTCCCCCGGAAAGCCCGTGATGAGATCCGTCGTCAATGCGATATCCGGGATCCGATCACGGATCCGCGCCGCCAGATCCAGGTACTGCTCCCTGGTATAGCCGCGGTTCATGCGTTTTAGGATCCGGTCGGAGCCCGATTGAAGCGGCAGATGAAGATGGCGTGCGATATTGTCGTGGGATGCGATCACATCGATCAGTCGGTCCGAGAGATCCTTCGGGTGGGAGGTCATGAAACGGACCCTGCCGATCCCGGGCGTTTCCGCGACACGTTCAAGCAGGGAGGGAAAATCCCCATAGGCCTCCCGCTCCCCCTCCGGTACCTTATTTCCGTAGGAATTCACATTCTGTCCGAGGAGCATGATTTCCTTCACGCCGTCGTCCTTAAGCTTCTCCACCTCTTCCAGGATCTCGTCCGCGGTGCGGCTCCTCTCCCGGCCCCGCACATACGGAACGATACAGTAGGTGCAGAAATTGTCACAGCCGAACATGATGTTCACGCCGCTCTTGAACGGATACTTGCGCTTCGACGGCAGGCGCTCCGCGATGGTCTTCGTCTCCTGCCATACGTCGATGATGAGCCGGCCCTGATTCTCCGGTGCCAGTGCCGCTTCCAGCAGAGAGGGAAAGGTGAACAGATTATGGGTGCCGAAGATCAGATCCACGAAGGGATAGCTCTTTTTGATCCGCTCGATATGGATATCCTCCTGCATCATGCAGCCGCAGACGAAGAGCTTGCGCCAGGGTTCGGTCTTCTTCCTGGCGCCGATCGCGCCGAGGCGGCCAAAGAGGCGGTTGTCCGCATTTTCCCGGACCGTACAGGTATTGTAGATCACCAGATCCGCATCCTCGGATTCCGAGAGCGCGAATCCGACCGACTCCAGGATCCCGGAGAGCTTCTCGGAATCGCGGGCATTCATCTGACAGCCGAAGGTGACGACGCAGGCCGTGGGCTGTCTCCCCAACATCGAAGAAAGAGCGCGCACCTGATCCGTGGCGCGCGCTGCCGCTTCGTATTGTCTCTTTTCCTCATCGTTCATCAAAACGGGGTACGCTCCTCTCCTCCGGCCATGTGAAATCTCCCCCGCGCCTCCAGGATCATGCAGCTGCGTGCCTCCAGCAGGACGGATTTCTCGCCGCGGATCCGGTACTCCGCGGTCTCCTCTCCCGACTTGCCGGTATCGACCACGACCGTCCAGGAGAGCGGTTTGGGGACCGCCGGAAGAGCAAACCGCCTGCTCTCCCAGTGGCAGTTGTAGATACAGTACAGAAAGGCCGGATTCTGCTCTCTAGCGTAGAGATTGCAGTAGAGCATCCCGACGCAGTGGGTGAAGCCGTGAAAATCCGGCTGCCAGGCGTCCACGCCGTGCGCGGAGAGATCCGGGAAGCCAAAGGCCTTGTAATCCATGAGCCGGAGCGGCGCAGGCTGACAGAGCATCTGATGGGTCCTGCGATATTTCACGAGGAAACGGATGAACTCCTCCGCCGCTTCCCCAAGGGCGTTGCTCTCGGACCGCCAGTTCACCCAGGAGACCGGATCATCCAGGCAGTAGGGATTGTTATTGCCGTCCTGCGTGTCCAGAAATTCATCCCCCGCATACAGCATCGGCGTTCCCTGCGCACAGAAGAGCATGGTGAGCGCATTGAAGATCTGCTTCCTGCGGAGCTTTAACACGCTCTGCTTTCTCGTCTTCCCCTCGGTGCCGCAGTTCCAGGTCACATTGTCCTCGATCCCGTCCTTGCCGTTCTCTCCATTGGCCTCGTTGACCCGATGCTCATAGGAGACGCTGTCGTAGAGACGAAAGCCGTCATAATTCGCCAGATAGTTGACCACACCGTATTGGGAATGGTTCTGGATCATGGCGCCGAAGAATCTCCCGAGGGAATGGTCGTCGCCCTTCAGGAAATGGCGGACGGAAAGCAGGAATTCATCGCGGTAGAGCGAGACCGTGCGGTCCGAGGTGCCGCTGTGCCCATGGTTCGACGGCAGTCTCTCGGGGTCGACGGACTCATAATACATGCGGATACCGGACAGCACGGGATCGGAGGCATAGCTCTCCACCTGCAGTCCGCCGCCGATCAGATGGAACCCGTCCACACCGTAGAATCTGACCCAGTGCCTGAGCACCGCGGTCAGGAGGGCCGCCGGATAATCATGAGGGAACCAGAACTGCATGATCAATGCGATCCCCTTTTGATGAAGGGCGTTGACCAGTTCACGGAATTCCTGACAGGGATCGCCCGCGGCATAGTCGCTCCGGGGAGCAAAGTAATAGCCCTGCTTATATCCCCAGTAATTGATCCGCTCCTTCTCTTCCTCTCCGGTCAGTTCACTGTGAAAGGTCTCCCGCGCGATCATCTCATAGGCGGGCATGAGTTCCACGGCAGTGACATGCAGGGAGGTGATGTGATCCAGTTTGTCGATGATCCCCGCGAAGGTCCCTCTTTTATCCCTGGAGACTCCGGAGTTGGGATTCTTCGTAAATCCGCGGACATGCAGAAGATAAAGGAAGTCATCCTCCGGCGGTGTCGTGGTCTTGAGTCTCCCTGCGGAAACAGACAGGATCTCTTCGACCGGAGCTCTATCCAGTACCTTCCCAAAGATCCGGGAAGGATCGACCGGTCCGTCAAAGGAGGACAGGCCGCAGAGGCAGAATGCCTGGGGGTCCGGGATCTCGCTTTTCTGATCGTAGAGCCGATACCGGTCATGATCCTCCGGGATCCCCTTGATCCGGACGGAATACTGCCGGCCGATCCGCAGAGATTCGGGAAGCATCACACGGATGGGGTCCTGCCCCTCCCGGTCATAGAATATCAGGCCGCAGTCCTTTTCCCCGGAAAAATAACCGCAGAATACGATCTCGTCGTCCTCACGGAAGCACCTTGGCTCCGTCCGATGGTCCATACTTACCTGTACACGCATGCGTTCATTATATGCCATCCGCGCGTATTCGGCAAGGAGGATTCATTCATGTATTGTCTCAGTATTGGTTCGGTGTTGACTCGGCGTTGGCCTTGCAGTGATCTTGCTTTAATCCTGCGAAAGATAAAGCCGGAACGAGATGATACCGGATGAGTGCCGAGACTACGCGGGAAATTGGCCTTTTTGATGATTTCCCGCGTAGTGAGCCACCTGTGTTCTCGCGAAAGCCCTGAAACGCACAACTAAACGGCGGCTAATTCAAGCCGCCGCACGTCACAGGTGTCTATTCAACTGATCAACGATAGATAGATGATTATTTACTCGCCTTGCGGCAGATGCCGTAGCACTCGCAGTTCATGCAGCAATGATGGCAGTACCTGCCGGCGTGAAATCGTTTCGTGACCCAAAAGATCAGTCTGCTCATGATACCCTTCCTCTCAAATATCATTGCCTGCTTACTATATTATTCGGCAGATGACAGGATAAAATTGAGGTGGAAACCAAAAAAATGAGTCAAACTGAACCGTCCCCAATGACTCCAAACTGAACCGTCCCCATTGACTCACCCAAGGTCCGGCGCCGTCTCCCTGCGGATCATCTCCCAGGAGCTGCACCGGCGATAGTGCTCTCCGGGTAAAGCCTCCTCCCGGTTCCATGGCCGGTCATAGACCATCACCTTCAGGTCCGGCAGATGATCAAAGAATTTGAAAGCGGAGGGCGAATCCTCGACGGCATAATCAAAATGCATCCGGTAATAGTCTTCCGGTTCCAGACTGAAGCTGCTGTATTTTAAGAAAGTGTCACGGCCGTATTTATTCAGACAGTAAAGCGGCAGCCGTTCCAGGCCATGCCGGTCGAGCCACTCTCTCGACGCCTCATAGGCGCTGTACGGGCGGCCGGTGATAACGGATATCTCCTGGCCGTTGTTCAGCCAGAGATTCAGGGTTTCGACTGCTCCCGGCACCTCCTCATAGGATAAAAGTACCTCGGGACGGTGCCCTTCGATCATCATCGCTTCAAACTGATCATCGGTAAGGGAAAAGGATCTCTGCAGATCAAAGTATCGGATCTTTTCGTACGGGATATCCTTTCCGTACATCTCCATCACCAGCCGGGAGAAATACCGCGCCGTCTCACACAGACAGTCGTCGTAATCGACATAGATCTTCATTTTCTGCTCTCCGTTCGAGTCATGAGTCATTGGGGACGGTTCAATCTGACTCATTTTGCTTTCCATCTGCTGATTCTATATCTTCAAAAAATGAGTCAAACTGAACCGTCCCCTTTGACTCACGGGATCGTTACGTTGATGGAGCCGTAGGCCTTGCCTTGGAGCATTAAGGTGATAGTGGCGGTGCCGGGTTCACGGTCTTCTTAAGCTTTAACTTAAGCGAAGCGCCGTTTTGATTGAAGGCGGGAGCTAGGACCGTGACGGTGCAGCTGTCGTAGACCTCGGAGCCGACCATCAGGTTGATGATCGCTGTGCCGGGATCCCTGGCCATCACGCGGCCGCTCTCATCCACGGTGGCCACGGAGGGGTTGCTCGAGACCATGCGGATCTGATCACTCTTATTGCGGATCGTGAGTTTCTTGGTCTTCCC
>JAFPTK010000152.1 GCA_017400305.1 Lachnospiraceae bacterium
CCGCCGGAGATAAAGATGTTATATCCCGCGCGGACCAGCGTCCCCAGATAGTCTGCGAGATACCGGGTGATCGACCCGAAGCCGATGAGCCGCTCCATGGTGATGGGATGCTCCGGGAAACGTCTGATCGTGATGATCGGGCCGTTCAGCGCGATGGGATCCAGCACAATGTTGACGCGGGACCCGTTCTCCAATCGCGCATCCACGATGGGGGACGCCTCATTGACCACACGGTTGCATCGGGCAACGATCTGCTGGATGACGTCCGAGAGCTTCTCTTTGGATTCGAACGTCCCGTCGTATTCCATGAGCTGACCCGCCCGTTCGATGAAGATATGCTCGGTTCCGTTCACCATGATCTCCGTCACACCCGGATCATCCACCAGGGCCTGCAGCACATCCAGTCTGCGGATGGAGGAAAAGATCTCCTCCCGGAGCCGCTTTCTCTCCGCGACCGTGATCTCTCTTTCGCGCGCCTCCTGCGACACCGCCCGGTCGATCCGCGCAAACATCTCCTCATCGGAGATCTCCCGCGAAAAATCCAGCTCGCTGAACAGCGCTTCGCGGATGCCCTGTCGAAGGGAATCGTGCTCTGTCATGATCTCATCCCCTCATCTGTCCGTGGCCCGCGCTTAAGAGATCTCCCTCCTCCGCTATCAGCGCACGGAAGAAATCCGCCAGTTCCCCCTCCCCGTATCGCGCGGGATCCGCCGGTAACCGGCTGATCATCGGCAGGGTGAGCTGCCGGGTCCTGGTGCTTAGATCCTCATGACCGGTGCGACGGAGCATCCGTTCGTAATTGGCAAGCTTCTGTGCGGAGATCGGATCGTCCCGCCCGATGGTGTATATCCGGTCGAATTCCCGCAGAAGATCCGGCAGTCCCGGCACACACACCGAGAGATCACAGATGATCACTTCCAGCTCCGTCTTCGTCGAAAGCGCCTGAAAGAAACTGCGCCACTGATCCGGTCCGACCTCCGCAAGCGCCGTGTAAGAGCCTGCCGGCCGGATCACATGGAGCGCACCGACTGTCTGCGTCATCCGCTCCAGCTGGATCGGCAGCCCCTCCGGCTCGCACTCGAAATAGTAAAGAAGCTCCGTCAGATCCCCCTCTTCTCCCGGATCGAAGATTCCCTGCGGCAGACCGTGAAATGCCTCCAGATTCAGGTACAGTGTTTTTTTCCGCGCCGCGGTAAGCTGTCCCAGCGTGAGCGCGCCGGTTGTCTGCAGACAATGGGAGACCGGCGTAAAAAAGCCGATCAGCACCGCGCGCGCCTCGCTCTCTTCCCGCGTCGTCCCGGTAAATCCGGGTGCCTCCATGACCATCTGTGACACTTCCTTCACCAGACGACGCAGGGCGCGATACTTGTTCACGCGGCGGATCACACACTCCGGATCATCGCCCGCCCCCTTCCTTCCGGTCCGATCCTGCCGTAACCGGTTCTGTACATGGTCGGGACTGTCCGCGACGATCTCCGCTCCTTCCGTATCGATCCCCTCCAGCAGGAGGATCACACGGGGCAGGCCGTCCAGAGAAAGTCTGTGGAACACCTTCTCCGAGATCAGCGCCGCCTCCGGTTCCCGTCTGTCATTCCGCTCCAGAAAAGCCGATACATCGGAATACCCCTGGATCCTTACGGGGAACGAAAGCTTCTCCCTGAGATACCCGTCCAGTCTTCGCAGGAATTCCACATCCTCATCCACGATCACGATATTTGCTTCTTTCATAGCTTTCCTCCGAAAATAAACAACACACTCATCAGGATCGGCACCGCAAAGCGGATCGTCACATGTCTCCTTCTCTCCCGCAGGATCCGAATGATCCCGCAAAGACCGCCCAGAAGGAAGGAGACAAAGATGCACATCAGCACCTCCCCGGGCGTCAGCCAGACAGCGACCGCCGCAAACAGTTTCACATCCCCGGCACCGATACCGCCCGCAAGATAGACCGGAAACAGCACCGCAAAGGAGATCGCCGCTGAGACAAGCCCCTGAAGGAATCCGGTCCCGCCTCCCGCGGCGCCTGCGGCGATAAGGCCCGCAAGAAGTCCCGGCAGGACCCAGAGATTATAGATCTTGTATCGCCACAGATCGGTCGCTACTGCGCCGGTCAGCAGGATC
>JAFPTK010000153.1 GCA_017400305.1 Lachnospiraceae bacterium
GCCTCGCTCTATGGTCTGGATCCGGAAAAGGACGACCTGACACCGATCCTGCCGAAGCTTTTCTACAATGATTACAACGAATGGTACCCCAAACGGGTCGAGATCATCACCCGCTTCCTGACAGAGGATGCTGTGAATGCCGGTGGGAAACTGATCCGAAGCGAGGCCATCAGAGAAGGCGGCGACGGAACGATTGTCGGAGACGGCCTGATCGACGGCATCGGGATGCAGGGGCATCTGGAAAGCGCGCAGAATATCGATCAGTATATTCAGGCGCTCCGCGCGTATGATGCCATCGTGGACGAAGTGCAGGTCACCGAGCTGGACGTGAGAGGGAGCGGATCCGGCGACCAGGCGGAGCTGAATCAGGCGGAATTCTGCAGCGAGTTCTTTCTGGGCCTGTTAAAGGAACGCATGTCGGGCGTCAACCTCACTTCCGTCACCTGGTGGGGGCTGACGGATGACGCTTCCTGGCGCAAGGGTGCGAATCCGCTCCTGTATCGCGGAGATCTGACAGAGAAACCGGCATACCGGGCCATCGGAATGGCAGCCCTCGGACAGGAATTTAAAGCATCGGATCTGCCGACCCTCCGGGATGCAACCTCGCTCTTTGATGATTTCGAACCGCGTACGGAGGATGGAAAGCTCATCAATCAGATGCCCGCGGATTTGGGGATCACAAGCCGCGGCAGCGGTCATCAGTCGTCGCTCACCTTCAGCAAGGATGAAAACCATACGGAAAACGCCCCCATCGGCCGATCGCTCAAGGTGGCCCGGGAGGAAAAGGACGCCACGGTGCAGCTAGATATCTCCCGTTTTATCGGCAACACGATCCTGATGAGCGTGTACGCCAAGACGGCGGATTCCGCGATAACGCTCGGCGTCACCGGAGATTCGGACCTGGAGCTTGTCACCGTTCCCGCGGAGGATGGCTGGGTACAGCTGAACGCGGTCTGCCGGCTGGACGAGGGCCTGAGCGCCGTCACGCTCTATCTGGAAACGGATGGCAGCAGTGACCTGTATCTCGATGATATCGCGGTGGGCGTGGCGCCCTGATTGCATTACCATCCTGCATGAGATACAATGATAAAGGCGGTTATGATCCACAGCCTCTCGCACAGCGGAGGAGATCATCACATCGCCGACGAAACGTAATTTGACAGGGATGTAAACCAGAACGGAGGATAAGATGAGCACAAAAGTAACCTTTGATCATTCCAAGGCAGGTGTCTTTGTTCGTGACGATGAGATCGCCATGATGGAATCGCAGGCAGTCGCCGCGGCGAAGATCCTGACAGACAAGAGCGGCGCCGGCAACGATTTCCTGGGGTGGATCGATCTGCCGACAGCCTATGACAAGGATGAATTTGCCCGCATCAAGGAAGCGGCGAAGAAGATCCGGAGTGACTCCGAGGTACTCGTCGTCATCGGTATCGGAGGCTCCTATCTGGGTGCCCGCGCTGCCATCGAGTTCCTGCGTCACAGCTTCTACAATGTCGTGGACAAGTCCGTGCGGAAGACCCCGGAGATCTACTTCTGCGGCAATTCCATCAGCCCGACCTATCTGCAGGACCTCCTGGATGTGGTGGGGGATCGGGATTTCTCCATCAACATGATCTCCAAGTCCGGCACCACGACGGAACCCGGCATCGCCTTCCGTATCTTCAAGGAGAAGCTGGTGAAGAAATACGGCAAGGAGGAGGCGGCAAAGCGCATCTATGCCACGACGGACAAGGCGAAGGGCGCGCTCAAGCAGGAAGCGGATGCCGAGGGCTATGCGGAATTCGTCGTACCGGATGATGTCGGCGGGCGTTTCTCCGTCCTGACCGCAGTGGGCTTACTTCCGATCGCGGTTTCCGGCGCGGATATCGACGAATTGATGAAGGGAGCCGCAGAGGGCAGGAAGCTCGCCCTGGAGACCCCCTATGCGCAAAATGACGCGTTACAGTATGCGGCACTGCGCAACATATTGTACCGCAAAGGCAAGACCGTGGAGATCCTGGCCAATTACGAGCCCTCCGTGCACTATGTCTCCGAGTGGTGGAAGCAGCTCTACGGCGAATCCGAGGGCAAGGACCAGAAGGGCATCTTCCCGGCCAGCGTCGATCTGACCACCGACCTGCACTCCATGGGCCAGTTCATTCAGGACGGCGCCCGCATCATGTTCGAGACCGTGATCCATGTGGAGAAATCCCGCCACAGTCTGACGATCCCCGCGGAGGAATCCAATCTGGACGGTCTGGGATATCTCGCCGGCAAGGAGGTATCCTTTGCCAACAACGCAGCCATGAACGGCACCATCCTCGCCCACACGGACGGCCAGGTACCGAACCTCCTGATCCATGTGCCGGAGATGACGGAGTACTATCTCGGACAGCTCTTCTACTTCTTTGAGTTTGCCTGCGGCGTCAGCGGCTATCTCCTGGGCGTCAACCCCTTCAACCAGCCCGGCGTCGAGAGCTACAAGAAGAACATGTTCGCGCTCCTTGGAAAGCCCGGATATGAAGATATGACACAGGCATTGCAGGAGAGACTGGGCTGAACCATTGCGTCGTCCGTTTAGGGAAAAGGGGATGCGATGGATATGACAGAAAGTGCCAATCTGGCGGAAAAGAAGAAATAATCAACGTCTTGCGGCCGGGAGCTTTGATAGCTCCCGGTCGATCTTTTCCGAGATGAAATCGCGCTGATCCTCTTTGACCAGATAATAGAGCAGAGACTCCCGCACCAGTTCCTGCGGAAGACCGCGCCCCACGAGCTTGAAATTGACGAAGCCGCGCGCGATATAGGACGGCAGCTCCTCTTTGGAGAGGAAAGCGGGACGCTTCTTACATTCCGCAAAGGAGGGTTTCACGGCACTCCCCAGACGGTTGGGGCAGGGGAAGACGCCGCCCCGGTCAAAGCTCAACTGGGCGCGGCCCTCATCCCGATAGTGCTCCGTCCGCTTGGGACAGCGGGGGAAGCAGATCTCATCGACCAGGATCTCCACACGTCCGGCCTCCGGCTCCAGCGCCGTTAACATCTCTTCATCGTGATTCTTGTCATAATCCAGCACGACCAGATAATAGCCCTTGTCCAGCTCCTTCTTCAGTCCCTCGAGATCCGTGATGCGCTTGGTGGTCGATGAGATGAGAGGAAAGCGGGGATACCGCTCTCTGATATAGGCTTCCAGGGCCGGCGCATTGACCAGCACCTGATTCCGGCCGTTGTCGGCCAGCTGCATGATCAGGTTGCAATAGGTATCCGGAAGATGCTGCTCCTCGATGAGCGGGTTGGTCCAGGTGAAACGGACCGGAACATCGAGCTTCTCGTAGGTCTTTAAGATCTTCTCCATATCCCCCTTCGCCGTGATCCCGAACACGGCGCGGCCGCCGTTCCAGATCGCTCCCGGAAAGGTGCCGTAGACGCTGCCGATGCGATAGCCGTCCTCAAACCGCTCCGGATATTCCTTCATCAGGTGCAGGAGGACCTGGAACAGATAAAAGTGCAGGTAGAAGCCGGGAAGATGCCAGTAAACGGGTTGTGTTGTCATAGCGATTCCTTTCTATCGTCCTCCGGTCCGCGGATCTCGATCCTGCCGTCGTGGTAGGACAAACGGACTTTATTGCCGGTGAGCTTTAACTCATCCAGGAGCTCCTGCGGCAGCTGCAGGCGGTTGGCCCGATCCAGGACCACATATTCATCCTGGGTGTCCTCTGCCCGCCAGTCGATCCCGCTCTCCTTCACCCGGTCGGCAAATTCCTCCTTGAGCACGCGCTCGGAACTGATCTTACCGTCCCGGATGGCGACGACGCGCTTCACCTTCTTGGAGAGAGCCATATCATGGGTGACGATGAGGATCGTCTGACCGTTTTTATTGAGTTCCGTGAAGATATCAAAGATATAATCCGCGGTGGCAGAATCCACGGAACCCGTGGGCTCGTCCGCAAGCAGCAGCTTCGGTTCGTTGGCCAGAGCGATGGCGATGGCGATCCGCTGCTGTTCTCCGCCGGAGAGCATATTCATCTTGCTGTGCTTCTTGGCGGAAAGCCCCACCATCTCTAACAGCTCCAGCGCCTTTGCCCGCTTGTGACGTGTCCCGGAGAGGTTCATCGGCAGCATGATGTTTTCGAGCGCCGTCAGGTAAGGAAGCATGTTGCGGCCGTTATTCTGCCACACAAAGCCCACCGTATCGCGCTTATATCGCACCAGCTCCCGCTCGGTCATGGTGAAAAGATTCCTGCCGTCAACCTTGAGCGAACCCGCACTTGGCTTATCCAGCCCGCCGATCATATTAAGAAACGTGGACTTACCGGAGCCGCTGTTGCCGATCAGGGCCGTGAGCTCCCCCGTATGCACCGTGAGATCTAGCCCCTGCAGCGCCAGTACCTCCGTATCCCGCGTCTTGTAGATCTTCACGAGACCGTCGGCCTGCACCATGATATCTGATGAAATTGTTGTTTTCTCCTCAGCCATCGATCATTCCTAAATTGATACTGCTTATCGTCGATTTATACGGTTTTTGCAGCCTTCACCGGACGCCTTGCACGATAAACCCTACGACACCTGCTCTCCGTTATTCAGTTCGATCGTCATATCCGCTGCGCCCATGAGGCCCACATCGTGGGTGGTCATGAGGACCGTGATCCCTTCCCGGCGCGTCATCTCCTTAAAAAGCTCCGTCACATGCGCCGCCATGGCACTGTCCAGCTCTGCCGTCGGTTCATCCGCAAAGATGATCCCCGGTCGATGAGCGAAGGCGCGGGCGATCGCGACCCGCTGCTGCTCGCCGCCCGACATCTCGGCACTCATATGCGTCATGCGGTTCGCCAGCCCCACGAGCTTCAGACACTCCTCGGCCCGCTCCTGCTGCTTCCTGGATACGCGGATCCCCGCCATCCGCATGGAGAACTCCACATTCTGTCGTGCGTTCAACGACGGGATCAGGGAAACCGACTGAAAGACAAACCCCATCTTCTTACGGCGCAGATTCTCCCGCTCCCGCTCGGAGAGCTCCTTCAGAGACCGCCCCTCAAAGAACACCTCGCCCTCCGTCGGATCGTCCAGAGAGCTCAGGATGTTCATGAGCGTCGTCTTCCCCGAGCCCGACCGGCCCTTCAGGATCGCAAAGGTCCCCTTCGGGATCGCCACATCGATCCCCTTGAGCGCCCAG
The DNA here is from genome assembly GCA_017400305.1 of Lachnospiraceae bacterium. Taxonomy (GTDB): domain Bacteria; phylum Bacillota; class Clostridia; order Lachnospirales; family Lachnospiraceae; genus Butyrivibrio. The sequence continues at coordinate 5,153 of JAFPTK010000153.1, forward strand.
AACTTCCCGGCCGGGGTGTCAAAGGCTCTTTTTATTCCTTTTGTTTCTATGATGATGTCTGGATTCATGCTATTATTCCTATTTCCACGGATGCTATCGGGGTTGGAAGCGGGTGCCATTACTGCTTCACCTGCGTCCGGGCAAGCGTCCGAAAATTCCAGGCGATCCGGTCCTCACATGCGCCAGGTCGTCTCCGCAGGAATTTTCCTGTGGACGAGACCGAAACGTTGTTGCCGCAGCCCGGACTCCGTTCAGCAGTAACGGCAGCCCGCTTCCGGCCACGTTATCCTATCGGAGACGGAAGCGTGTGCCATACCGGCGTCCCCTGCGTCCGGCCATGCATTCGGATGAAACCGTTGCTCGTGCGAGTCGATCCATATGCTGCCCGGGGCTTGTGGAGGCGTCGGTACTTGGGTCCTGTTCTTTGGGACCCTAGTACCGCTACGCCGTAACCAGAGCCGCGAGGCGTCCCCGGAAAGCATATGGATCACTCGCACGCAGGTGATACATCGGTCTACTCCTCCCCGAGCTTGAGCGCCTTCGTCACGTTCATGTGGAACAGCAGGAAGATCAGCACAAAGACGCACAGGAGCATCACCGCCCCCACGATCCCGTAAAGCTTGTAGAGATCCGAGGCGCGGGTGATCAGCTTCATGGGGAGCACCTGCTCCGAAGTCGCGTAGGAAGCCTGCAGCATCGGCACGAACATCGTGGAAGTGAGCTTTCCGATCCCAATCCCCGCGAATACGGAAAAGACGCCGGAGAAAAGCTGCTCCATCAGGAGCATCCGCACGATCTCCCCCTTGTGGAAGCCGCAGGCCCGGAGCACACCGAAGATCAGCTCCCGCTCCTTGATGGACATGATCCAGAAGATCAGGTAACCGACCGCGCAGAGTAAGAGCGTGACCGCAAAGCCCATGGTCAGGATCCCGTTGGTGCCCTGCAGCAGCGGATCCGTCATGGTATGCTCCACATCGGAAGCCCGATTGGTATACTTCCGCACGGTCATGTGATGGGAGGTGATGAAATCATATACATCATTCGGCGACGCCCCATCCCGGAGGGAGATCCACTGCTCATAGGGCTGTATGCCGAGGCGCTTGCGGAGATCCGAATAATTCGCCACGATCAGATAATTTTCCTCCGTCGTCGCATTGCCGTCCGGGTTGATGACGGTGACCGTGGGACGGTAGGAAGGGAAATAATCGATGAAATCGACCACCGTGCCCTTGAGGGCTTTGCCGTCCCCGTTGTAGAAGCTGATGGGATCGCCGATCTGTACATCCTGTACGGAAGAGAAATTGCGGGATACCAGCAGACCCTGTTCGGTGACCGCGAGCTCATTGAGATACGTGTGCCAGGACTTTTCATTGATCCCGGCCGGGAGAGAGGTCATCCCGCCGAATTCCCGGGTGTGGATCCCCATGAGCGTGAGGGACAGGCGGGAATTCCGCCCTTGCTTGATATAGGCCCGATCATCATAGAGGACGCGGGTATGACTGTCAGCAAAGTCCATGGACAGATATTTGGCGGCATCGGGTTCCAGATATACCCCGGTGGGAGACCCGGTCTCATCCTGCATCATGGGCCAGTCCTCCTTGATGATCACATCCGTGCCGTCGAGATAATTGGTATTCTCCACCGCATTTTCCAGGATCGTCCGCGCCACGGTGGCGTGGAACATTCCCAGGGAGATCGTCATGATGAGGAAGAGCATGATGAGCTGCATCTTGCGGCCGTTCTTGGAATTCTCCATGAAGGAGATATACCCGGCGGGACCGCAGATCCTGCCCACGCACAGGTAGAGCAGGCGGATGATGAGCGGCTGGATGCGCAGGAAGAAAAGGCCCGTCCCCACGATGAACAGGGAGGAACTGATGTAGAGGAGCGGATCCAGACTTTCCCCCGAGAGGACGGTGTCCGACAGGGAACCGAGACTCCGGTGAAAGGAGTAATAACCGTAGAGCGAGACACCGATCAGCAGGATATCTAAGAACAGCTTCTGCCAGAGCGGCGTCTTTCCCACCGCCTTCTGCTGTTTCAGATTGACGATGGTAACCTTGCTGTGACGCACCGCCGGCAGAGAGATGCTCAAGAGGGTGATCAGGACAGCCGCACCGGCATAGACAAGAGCGGATCCGGAAAAGGTCACGGGCAGGGAAACACTCGGATTGAACTCCAGGAAATTCCTGGTGGCGCTCAACAGGCGGGCAAAGAAGACGGCGAGGGGAATGCCGAATACCGCGCCCAGAATGGACAGAAAGGCACCCTGATAGAGGTAGAGGAGGAGGATCTGCCCGCGGGAACTGCCGCGGCTCTTGATGACGGAGATCTCGTTGCGCTCCATCTCATACATCTGCCCCGAGATCATGAGCAGGAAGGCGGCTAGGAGCACGAGGACCGGGATCTGCAGGATCGTTAATGTCGCGGAGATCCGGATCTGCTTCAGCGCGTACTCCTCCAGAATGCTCCGATAGGCGGGCTCCTTTAAGACACTCCGGTACGGACTTTCCTTGCAGAGCCAGGTGGTGGCCTCCCGGATCCGGTCGACATCGGAGGAGGTGACCTGACGGTAATCGGGCAGATCGTAGAAGGAGAGCATGATCGTGTAGCGGGAGGCATTCTCCCCCGTAAACAGGGAGCGGAACAGGTTCGGTTCCATAAAGCACTGACCGAACATCTTGTCCGGATTCACCTGGAAATAGAAATCCTCATCATTTTCGCCGGTAAACACGCCGATGACGTGGATTCTAACCGGGGTGCCGTCCGCGGTCGTGAGCCGGTCAAAGGTCAGGACCTCATCCGGCAGCAGTCCCTTCTGCACCAGAGTGGCCTGCGGTACGATGACCTCGATCGCGCCGGTCTCATCCAGCCCGTCCTCGGAATACAGGGAGCCGCTGATCAGGCGCGCGTGGTCGGAGAGATCCGTCATGGCCGAGAGGGAGAGATCGATCTGACCGGCATCGTCCCGCTGGATCACCGGGGAGGCGGGAGCGCGCTGGAGCTCATAGGACAGGATCGTCCGGTATGCCGGAACCCCCAGACGCTCGTAGATATCCTCCGTGAAGCGCTCCATCTTGCCGATGGTATCCTTCTGATCCTTATTGCAGGTGGCGAACATCTTAAGGAGCAGGGGCCAGGAGCCGTTGTTGCCGATATATACCAGGAATTCATCCTGCAGCATCCGGTCGTAAGCGGTCTTCTGATACAGCGGGAAGCTCACGGCCGTCGCCACGAAGAGGACACAGCCCAGCAGGAGACTTAAGTTCATCCATTTTTTCTGCCACAGCTTCTGCAGCATTATTCGGAGCATATTTCCAGTCCTTCCGTGAGATCGCCGTAGGCAACCCAGTAATTCGTATTATCCGAGCCGCCGGCCACAAAGCGGTCGAGACGGACGGAGCCGTCCGGGTTTTTCCTGATCACATAGGTGTTTCCCGTGCCGGCGGTGTACACCGCGCTCTTGGGCACCAGAAGCACATCCCCCATATGTCCCGTCATGATCTCGACGCGGAAACGGCTCCGGGTCCAATAACCGTTATCGCCGGCAGTGGAGCCGGCCACATCCGAGATGGCCGCCATCTGCTCCTGCGGGATCCGGATGACACAGAAACCGGTCCGGAGCTCCTTGGAGAGCGCCCAGGGACTCACCGTGACGACGGTCCCCTCGATGGTCTGCTCCTTTGCGTTGAGGACACTGACCGTGACGTCCGCCTTCTGACCGTAGGAGAGCTTGGCCCCCTTGTCCTCGATCGCGATATAGCAGGAATCGTCCAGGGAGAGCTGTACGATCCGCTCGCGGGTATCGATCAGTTCCCCGGGTTTGCGCTCCGTGAGATCCGTGATGATGCCGCGCTCCGGTGCGGTGATCTCGATGATCCCCGTATAGCGGGTGAGTTTATCCAGCTGTTTCGTGAGGACCTCGATGGTGCGGTTCCGGTCTCTGACCGTGCGGTCGATCGATTCCAGCTCCTCCTTGTCGTTGGTTTCCGCGCGTTTCTTAGCCAGATCCACCAGACGCTCGTTCTGTCTCTCGATCTTGCGGCGGAGCCTCGCGATCTCGATGTCATCACTGACGATCTCGATCTTCGCCAGTGCCTGCCCCTGCTCCACCTGCTCGTAGCGGTTCACGAGCACCTCCTTCAGATAGCAGGTGCCGGTCTTCGCGGGATTGGTCAGCCACTCGGCGGAAGGGTAGTACAGGAAGCCGTCTGTGGTATAAGGGGCGCTGACCTCGCCTCTCGTGACGGTCTGGGTCTTTGTCCCCACCGTATAGGGGATATCATAGATCACGGGATCCCCTTCCTTAAGGCCGGAGAGGATCTCGACGAAGGCGGCATCATAGGTGCCGGTCTGCACCGGCGTGTAGACACTCTCCCCGTTGTCGTAGAGATAGACATAGGAGCCGCGCTCGTCCCGGCTGACAGCATCCTTGGGGACACAGAGAACATTGGTGAGCCGCTCCTCGACGACGACGATCACCGCGTATTGACCGGGGGATACCTCATCGGAGGGATCGATGAGGTGGAAGGTGGTATACACCTCGACCTCCTTCTGCTTCCTCCGGCGGTATTCCTCGGGCTCCATGACCTCATACTGCACCTCGTAGCGCTTGCCCTCGACGAGGGCATAGAGGTCCTCCGCCTTGTTGACGACGGACTTGCTCACATATTCGCAGAGGATCTCCTTTTCCTCGGGATGACCGATCGCCAGGATGGGATCCCCCTCCGTGATCCGGTCTCCGGGGAGGTGATAAGCCGATGCGACCACGACACCGTCCGTGGGGGAGGAGACGCCGGCAGCCGTATTCTCCTGCCGGAGCCGCTCGATGCGTTTTTCGTTGTAGGCGTATTGCAGATCGAACTGCTCCTGCCGTTCCTTAAAGGCCTGCTCCAGCTTCTCCCGGGCGCCTTTGGCCTGTTTGGCGGCCCGCTCGGCGGGCATTACCCCCTTGGCCCAGCCGGCGTACCAGGGGGAATCCTCCTCCGGCGCAAAGGCGCACATGTCCTGATAGGCCTGCGCCGCCTCATACTCCGATTTTTTTGCCTTGGAGATATCCACCGCCGCATCGGAGGCGTAGTTGGTGAAATCAGCGAGCAGATCGGCATTCTCCTCTTCGATGGCGTCGATCTGGTCTTCCACGGAGTCTTCCGCCCCGTAGAACAGGCGATCGCCGGGCTGCACCGATTCCCCGGGGAGGACGCCGTAATTGCCGAATAATCGGGTGGATTCGTAGGGATACTCCGTCGTGTCGGGGCAGACGATGCCCTGACAGGTGGTCACGCGGGAGATTTCCCGGAATTCCGCCGGGACATAGCGGACGATACTTCCCACCGGATCGATCAGCTCCGGCTCTTCTCCGGGGTCGGATGCCGCACCGGCAGTCTTCGTATCGGACTCCACTGATGCCTCGCCGGCATCGTCGGATTCCGAGGCGTCAGGCACGAGCCCGGCGAGCAGGGGACCATGGACGACCCGGAGAGCGGTGATCCCGCCGACGGCACCGAGGCATGCGACCGCGATGAGGATCCGGGTCAGGATGCGCTTGTCCGGCCGTCTCTTCATTGCTTTACCACCTGATCCCCTTCCGCAAGACCGCTTAAGATCTCCGTGCGGTCATCGCCGACCAGTCCGGTGGTGATCCAGTTGATCTGTCGAAAACCGTTCTGGTCCAGAACATAGACATAAGGTTTCCCGTCGGCGCGGTATACGGTCCCGGAAGGAAGGGACAGGACCCGGTCGCGCCGATCCAGCGTGAGGGTGATCGTTGCGGTCGTACCCACATCGATCCCGTCGTTATCGGGACCGGACTCGATGGCGAACTGCTGCACCTCTCCCCAGGAATCCATGTGCAGGGGGATTACCTCATAACTGCCGGCGGCGCTGCCGTAGAAGATATTTAACGGAACCGGTACGTCCTCCTGAAAGGAGGAGATGACATCCGGCTCCTTCATCTCGAAATGCCCGGTGGAGCCGTCCACGATCGTCATGACGACCTCGTCCTTGCGCGAGGTGGAACCCTCCAGATCCGTCGCCACGGAGTATACCGTCCCGGTCATGGTGGAATAGATGCGGCTCCCCGTGATATCCGCCTTCAGATGCGCCAGCTTTTTCTGATCGAACTCGATCTCGTCACTCAAGTCCTCCCGCTGATAGCGGTAGCTTTCGGAGATCGCGTCCTCCTTTTTCTCATACTGCTCAACGTCCTCGTCCTTGATCTCTTTCGTGTTGTAGACAAAGTTGTTGTAGGCGTCCGCGCGCTCGAACTGTTCGGCCGTATCCAGATACCCCAGGGAGAGCTGATTCTTCTTGATCCGGTATTCCAGCTGATCGATCTCCTCCTGAAGATTACTGGAGGAGAGCTCGACGAGCAGATCGCCGGGCTTCACGCTGTCGCCCTGACGGACATGCACCCGGGTGACCTTTTTCCCGCCCACGGGAAAGGAGACCTTCTGCTCTTCATCCTGGACCCAGATGGCATTTAACGACCGCGTGAGGACCACGTCCTCTCTGGTGACAGGGATCAGGGCGTACAGCGCCTCCTCGGGGGAATTATCCACCACGACCATCTTTTCCTCCTCGACCTTGCCGCAGGCGGTAAGGAGGAGCAGACAGGCGCAGAGGAGCAGCCGGAAACCCTTGCGGTGTTTACGGGTCCGCTTAAGCCGGTTCTGCAGGATATGGATTTGTTCATTATCGGTATGCGGCATCTGCCTTTTCCTCATGATATTGCCGGTCATAACAGGTCCGTTCGGATCCGGCCTCATGATCCGTTCGCCGTGAGTCCCGTACGGGCTCAGGATTTCCGGTCCGGCGGGACAAACGCCTGCGGCCGCGGTCTCCGGATGGCGATGATCCCGTTCTGCTCCAGATTCCTGAGAACCTGGAAGCGGATCTCGTCCGCATGCTCCGGCTTTGCCATGTAGAAGCAATAGGTATCCACGAGATTAAAGAGATTGGCCGTGCGGCCTTCGATCTTGAAATTGTTGATCCCGCGCGGCAGATATTCCGTCCAGATCTCATCCGGCTTTACCACGGTCGGGTAGCTCTGGATACTGTAGACCGTATTATCGATGCCGTATTTGCACTTCCACTCCGGGAGCGGCTTTCTCCGTTCCGGAGGGAGCTTGCGGTTCTTAAGGACGATCCGCTGTCTCCTGGCGATCTCGCGGTAATGCTCTCCGCGCCGCGGGCAGTTCGGGGTACAGGTCGCGTTGATGAGGACCTCCAGCTTCTCGGGATGTGTAAGCTTCCCGATGAAGTCCCAGTCGCCGTTTAAGTTGTAGTCGAGCACCACATATTGATAATCCTTCTCCATCTCCTCATTCAGCGCCTCGACGGTTTTGATCTCCTTGCAGGTCGTGCTGTTGATGACATAGGAGGGATAGTTTTTCCGGATGTAATCCTCTAAGAGAGGGGAAAAGACGAGCACCTCATTGCGGTAGCCCGAAGCGGCCTTCATGCAGAAATTGCAGAATTCGTCCTTTAATTCCTCCTCCGTCAGAAGGGGATTCGTGAAGGTGTAGCGGATCGGGATCCCCGCCTGGTTGATCGCCTGGATCGTGTGGACGATGAAGCCGGCGTCGCACTGATCGTTGGGATCGATCTCTCGCCCGCCGTTCCACAGGGCAAAGGGAAAGCAGCCGAAAAAGGATCCGATCTCCACGCCTTCGCGGAAGTATTCCGGGCGCTGTCTTAAGAGACTCACCCAGATCATATTGAGCGGGAAATTGTAACGAAGTCCCGGCAGATGAAATCGTACGGGTAACATAGTCAGATCTTTCTAGCGCTGAGCGCAAACGGAAGGAAGGGTGGATGGTGAAAAACCCCCGCAGAGCGATGAAGCCCTGCGGGGATAAATGTTGGAATCATTGTCTGGCATCCGGGTCGCAGTTCTTATCGAGCAAGCTCGAACGAACGGAGACTTTTGAAGCCTGAATCATCAGATCCCGTCTAACGCGGTGTTGGTGCTCTCCAGAATGCCTGCCCACTTGTCGCGGACCTTGTCATTGATCTCGGAGACCGTAGCGGTTCCGTCGAACATGGAGAAGTACACGTTGGACCAGGTTGCGCCGTCCAGAGGGCTGGAGACTTCCAGTTCCGGTACCCAGCCTGCATAGGTGGGCTTGATCTTGTTGATATCCTGCAGATCGAAGTTCGTCTGGATGCCCTTCTCGTCGAGGTTGTAGTTGTTGAACTCGGAACCTCTGGAGTTGTAATCCTCATAACCGGCCGGGAGGGTCTCCCATGCGTCGTATGCGAAAGCGATCAGACGGGCCTTCTCGGGAGCATAGCAGCCGGGCATCATGATGATGTTGCCGTGGACGGTGGAGATCAGGTTCTTGCCGTCCTTGGTCGGGAACGGAACAAAGCCGTTCTCATCCGCGCAGCTGCCGACGAAGGAACCGGCCTGTCCGGCATAACCGTCTTCGATCAGGAACGCGATCTTGCCGTCGGTGTAGTTGGTGCGATAGTCATCCCACACAGCCGGATCGTGCCAGGTCATGTAATAATCCTTGGTGATCCGATAAGCAAAATCGATCGCCTCGATGGAAGCGGAATCTTCATTTCTGGCTACGAAGTGGCCGTTGGCATCCTTGCCGATGATGTCGCCGCCGTTGCCGAGCGCAGCGACCGTGATGGTCTGGCCGATACCGTTGGCACCGAATGCCATGTAGTCGGACTGTCCGTCGCCGTCCTTATCTACCGCAGCGATCTGCTTTAACATGTTCTCAAAGGCATCCCAGGTCCATCCGCCGTTCTCGACGAGATCATAGATGCTGTTCGGATCGATACCGCACTCCTCCAGGATCCGGTGATTGAAGAACAGGCCGGCGCCGATCTCGGGATCGCCCGCGAGGATACCGAAGGTCTTGTCACCGACGGTATCATACGCCGTGATGGCATTCTTGGTGTACTTGGAATCCTTCAGGTCGATGCTGTCGATGGTCGCCCAGTCATAGGCAAGACCCTGCAGGATCGAAGGACCCTGGAAGCCGTCCGGAAGGGTGAACAGGAGAGCCTGATCATCGCCGCCGGAGGTAGCATACTTCTGGAACTCATCCGTGATGCCCTGGCCCCAGCCGAGACCGCCCATATACTTGAAGGTGAAGTTGTAGGTATCCTGCAGCCACTCACGATAGGCAAGACGATCCTCTTCAAACTGGGTCGTGGGATCCGCGACGGAACCGTCTTCCGGGCTCCACCAGTCACGGACGATGACTTCCATCCCGCCGAGATCGTAAGGAGCACCGGTGGTAGGATCATTGATCACGGTGTAGGGAGAAACTTCCTCTTCCGCAGCAGCTTCTTCCTGAGCGGGAGCTTCTTCCTTGGTCTCTTCCTGAGCAGGAGCTTCCTCCTTGGTCTCAGTCTGGGTGTCGGCCGGTGCCGGCTGTGCAGGCTCCGCACCGCCGCCGCAGGCAGCGAGACTCATGGTCATCGCCGCAGCGGTAACCGCCGCAATAACTCTCTTGGACATGGGCTTTTTCATTCTTTTTCCTCCTTTGTTGATAGTGTTGATATATGATGTCCGAAGATCGGACAACCGCACTCATTATACCACGAAAACCGCGGAATACAATCGGTTTAATCGATGATTAAGGCATTCTTAAGGAAACCTAAAAAATCAGGCACGGCGTCTGCCGACTTTGGCTCGTTGTTGGATCACATCTTGATACCTGTGCTGCTGATGCTTTCCACAAAGGCTCTCTGCGCGAAGAGGTAGAGGACGATCAACGGGGCGATCACCAGCAGGATCGCCGTCGAGAGCAGCTGGTTCGTCTGCGCGGGCGAGAGCTGGATCGGAGCGCCGAGCCCCATCGCATTGCCGAGGTAGGAGCCGATCCCATCCGCGAAGCCGCTTAAGGACGTACTTAAGAAGATCTTGCCACCTAAGAACATCCGGGTGTAAAAGACATCGGTCCACTGCCAGACAAAGGCAAAGAGGAAGCAGCTCGTGATGATCGGCTTGGCTTCGGGAAGCATGATCCGGACAAAGGTCTTGAAGGTCCCGAGACCATCCACATAGGCGGCCTCCTCCAGATCTCCGGGAATGTTCCGGAAGAACTGCCGGATCAGGAAGATATACAGCCCGTTCTTCAACCCGGTACAGCCGAGACTCATCAGGAAATAGGGCAGCACCGAGTTGCGCAGATTGATCGTCTCTCCGGTGAGGAGCTTGTGGATCCCCAGGATATCGAAGAACCGGAAATGCAGGAAGAGGGAAGTCGAGATCGTCTGCGGCGGCACCAGGATCACCACCATGACGCAGGCGAACCAGAACTTCTTGAAGGGGAACTCAAACCGCGCGAAGCCGTAGCCCACCAGGGTACACATGGCGACCTGTACGATCGCCACCGTGATGGAGATGATCAGCGTATTGACAAAGCCCTGCGAATAGCGCATTCCGCCGAAGGCCGTCACATAGTTGTCCGTGATGACCCGCGTGGGGATCGAGATGACCACCGGATTGTAGACGTCATCCAGGGACATCAGACTCACGGAGATCTTCTCCAGGATCGGCTGCAGGATCATGAAGCACATTCCGAAGAGCAGGATGAAGCGCGCAAAGGAGACGCCGACATCCATCAGCTTCCGTCTCAGGAGATATCCGCCGGAGTTTTTGTTCCGGACGCGGAACTCCGACCAGCTCATCTTGGCGGCTTTGGATTTACTCATAGTAGTAGACTCCTCTTGAAATCAGCGCCGACGTGATGCCCACAAAGGCGAGGACGACGACGAAATAGATCCATGACATCGCGGCGGTCAGACCGTAATTGAGCTGCAGGATCATGACACCCTGGATCTTCTTCATGATCGCGCTGTCACTCCGCATGCAGTAATCGACGACCGTATAGAACCAGTTGACTAAGAAGATGGAGGAGATCATAGGGAAGGTGATCTTCCAGAGGCTCTCCCAGGCGGTACAACCCTCGATCTGCGCGGCCTCGTACATACTGGACGGAATGGTCTGCAGACCGGAGAGGAAGATGATGATCTGGATACCGGAGGCGATGGCCACATCGTAAATATTATCGATGATTTCAAAGACCGTCTCAAAGGCTCTGACGCCGACGCCCGCCGTGCGCAGCACGACCTGGATCGTCTCGGTGATGCTCACATTGGAGGTGCTGGCCTGGATCGCCGCCTGCATACTGTCCATGACGGCATTGTCCGTCTCGACGCCGAGCATGACGCCCGACGAAAGGATCACGGGCAGGAAAAAGATCGCCCGGACCAGCGCTCTGCCGTGAAACTTCTGATTCAGGATCAGCGCGACGAAGAAGGAGAACACCATGATCGCCAGTGTGTAGACGAACATATTGAGCGCACCCTCGGTCAACAGCTGCGGAAAGCTCGCGTCCTGGCGGAAGGCAAAATAGTAATTCTTCCAGCCGATCCAGGCCTGCTCAAACTGACCGGCGCCGACCGTCACCTCGCAGAAGCTCATGTAAAGCGACTGGATCAGGGGCTTGATCATGAAGACCAGAAAGCCGATGATGAACGGGGAGATGAACAGATATCCCGAAACCGCCTTCCTCTTCTGCAGCCCGACGTATTTCTTTCTCTTAAGCTTTGCCATCTTGCAGCTACTCCTTCACATCTTCACAGGATACCGGACGAAAGCCGTCCGTATCCGATCCCGTAACGCATATTCCTTATCTCACGACCACGTAATCGCGGGCAGGGACCGTGACGCCCTCCGCATCGAACCCGTTGTAACCCGTATTCACATAGACCTTTGTCCCGTCCTCGTACTCCGTCACGGAGACATCCGCGGAGAGATTCTCAAACCCGGTCATCTCCTGGTCAAAGATATGGCCCAGCTCGGAATCATAGCGGGTATAGGTCTCGATCGCCCGATCCCGCCAGGAAGCAAAGCTGGCCCCGTAGAGCTCGCTGTACATCGTCTTCTGGGTCACGAAGGCATCCGCATTCATAAAGGCGTAGGAGAGGCCCGCGCCGTATCGCGCACACAGAAGCAGCTCCTCCTCCGCATCTCCGCAGAGATTGATGGGATTGCCGGTATAATCGACATAACCGTGGATCGCCAGCTGATAGAACGGAATATACTCATCGAGGATCGTATACTCGCTTCCCTTCAGATCCATACCGGACACGATATCACTGTAGATCGCGGCATACTCGTTGCCCATCTGCGTCATGAAGGGGGCACCGCTCTCCTTAAGCGCCCGGAAACGCTCGGTCTGGAGGTCCAGGGACTGCTGACGGGTCCGCATATTCTTGCGGTAATAGTCCGCGGCCAGATCCTTGCCGATATCGGAGAAGGAAACCCCGGCGTTCACCCCCGCGGCATAGCGCTGCAGATTGTCCGCCATCTGATCGGCTAACGTCGCGTGCAGGAGATAATAGGACTCGGCAAATTCCCGCGAGGCATACGTGATGTGGCTGAACTGGTGCTGCTCGGCGCGCTCCTTGGTGATGAACCGTGCCGCATCCCGGAAGGAGAAGAAGCCGTTGAAGATATTGCTGTCATACTCATACATGGTGGCGCCGTCCAGATAGACGGAGACTCCCGCCGACTTCGCGTTGTTTAAGAAGTTCTTCAGATCCCCGGCTCCGCCGAGACTGTGGATGGGCCGGATATGCTTCAGGATCTTCTGCTTCAACCCGCCGTTGCACCAGCCGGTGAAGCGGACGGAGAGATTCCCGAAGCCGCTGTCGGTGAGGGTCTTCACGATGGAACCCGCCTCGTCATAGGTGGTGAGGGGCAGCGGCCGGGATACCGGGACACCGACGATCTGTTTGACCTTGTCGATGGCCCCCACGATCTCCACGGAAGCCGGTGTGGATGCATCCGACCGTTTCGCAAACGCGCTGCCGTAGGTGTCCTTTAAATAACCCGCATAGGACTTGGCCATGTCGGTATAGCTGCCGGAGCCGATGAACCGGTAGCGCTGCGTGATCGTCTCATCCGGGAGCTCCCAGAGATAGGAGTACACCTCGCCCTGAGAGAGCGCCGTCACATCGTACTGCTCTCTGGCCAGCATGGTGTACACGGCGTTGACGGAGTTGTAGCTGTTGATCGTACCGGCCACATCCGCCCGGATCGCGGCATAGGCGCGGCCGCCCTCCAGGATGCACAGGAAGGAATCCTCTCCCTCGGCTACGCCGAAGGTGTTGAAAAACGCCCGCGTATCGTGGACCAGATCCTTGCGGGAGATGCCGTAATCCCAGCCGTAGAGATTGGCGTAGTAGCCGTTTAACGAGGTCTTCTCATTATTGAACCGGATCAGGGCGCCGCCGCCCTCGGGAAGCACGATATAGCCCTCGTCCTGCTTTCCGCCGGATCCGAAGAAGGGAAGCGGAGAAAGGGAGTAGAGCGGATAATCCTTCGGATACTCGATCTCGGACATCGGCACCTCTGCGACGAGATCGGAGCCGTCCAGCCGGTACCGGATGGTGATATTGTACACGGGCTTTTCCGAAGTCAATTCCGCCGTGTCGAGAGCCTTGGCGGCCAGATAGTCATCATAGGTGAAGCCGACCCCCTCAAAGAAGCGCTGGAGCTTTTTCTTCTGGGTCTCCTTGGTGCCCTCGCGGAAGGTATAGATCACCTCCGTCGCAAGGATCGGATACCTGGCGAGAAGCTCCTCCTCATTATCCTTTTTCCCGAGCTTCTTGATGTCATATTTCTTGAAGTACTGGGCGATCATCTCCTTCTCGCCCGCGGACATCGCGCCGACAAACTTGTCGTACACCTCTTTGGTCATCACCGGAGGGATGACGTACTCCTTCTCGATATCACCGATACTGTAGCGAACCGTGATCGAGGAATCATCCGATTCGATCTCATAGAGACCGTTCTTGGCGGAGTGCCCGTAGGAATTGATCGCGGTATCCACACCGCTCGCATCGGAATAGGTGATCGCGATCGTCGAATTCAGGCGGTCCTTTTCCGAGGTCAGCGCGATGCCGTCGGTATCCGTATTCTGCGCATTGGAATACCAGACCTTGCCGGTCTCCTTGACCAAAACAGAGAACTGCGTGGTCGTCGCGTCCATCGTGAGCTTCAGGAAATCATTCTCGATGACGACGTCCTCTTCCTCTCCGGCGTAGGAGCGGATCTCAATGGTGTCGCCGTCTCCCTCCGGCTTCTGGAACTTGATGATCAGAAAGATCGCCAGGGCGATGACGCCGATGAACAGCAGGGGGATCAGGAAATCCTTCAGTCCCTGCTTCAGGGCGTTCCTACGCTCGACCTGTGTCTCCGTCAGAGCCTTCTTTGCTTTCGTCGCGTCTTTACTCATGTTCTCTCCAGACTGATGAAACCTACATTCGGAACAGCATCTCTCGTACCAGCGAGACAATATAGGAAATCCCCTCCGTGATCATGCTGAAGAACAGCATCAGGATGAACACCATGACCAGCATGGCAAACAGCGAGGCCACGGTGAAGAGGAGATTCTTGCCCCCGGAAAACTCATGGATCTGTCCCATGGCAGCGATGATCAGCAGACCCGCATACACCAGACTCAGCGCACTGATGACGGAATAGAATTCCTTCTCGTCCACGGTCACCACATTGGACAGGATCATGATGGGCAGCTGGATCACGGGATACGGCAGGAGAGCGTAGCAGCTGGCCATATAGACCTGCTTGAGCCTTCCCTTGCCGTCAAAGAGCGTGGTGAGCGCCCAGTTTCCCACTACCCACAGGGCGAGCGGGAAGAGGATACTCGCGAGATAGAGGAAGATATTGAGCTCCTCCCAGTACACCGTGATAAAGATGAAGCTCGTGTAACGCAGCTTCATGATGCGCACGATGAGGGTCGCGATGAGGATCGTGTTGGCGGCCGCCAGCGTCCCGCGCTTCTCATGGGTGAGGTCCCAGAACCCGTCCAGGGGATGCGTCAGGCAGTAGAAAGCGAATTTCAGGGAATCAAGATACCTGCTCCACGCTTCCTTCGAGATAAATTTTGTCGGGATCGTCTCAGTCATAGTGGTCTCCGATCATTGATCAACGATAAAGATGTCTGCGGTTTCGATATCATGCCGGATCTTGTGGAGCCTGCCGATGGCCATCGGGATCAGGAACAGCGCCAGCAGGAGCACGACGATCCACACGATATGACCCTCCACCCATTCCTTGCGGTACTGTTTGAAGGCCTTGGAATAATTCTCATCGTCGTACTTGATCTCGAAGTAATCCATCGCCTCCCGGTAGCGTTTCTGGCGCAAGAGCGAGCGGCCGATGCCGATGTAGGCGAGATCGTAGTTGCCGTTGAGCTTCATGACCTCCTCCCAGGTCTCGCCGGAGGCGGTGTAGTCGCCGTGGTCAAACTGATCGATGGCCTGAAAGACCATCTGCCCGAACTCGGTGAGCGAGAAGGAGGTCAGAGACGCGGTCTGCTGGTCCAGGATATAGAGATCCGTCCCCATGTGCTCGATCCCGATCGCCCAGTTGAAATACCCGTCCTCATTGCCGTTTCCGCCGAAGGCGAACATCAGCCGTCCCTGGTCATCGTAGCCGAAGGCCCTTCCGCGGTTCCGGTCGAGGCACACATAGGTGTCGTTGTCAAAGACCGTCACGTCGGAGAAAAGGGAAGGTCCCTGGTGGCCGCCGCCGTCCCCCCAGTAGAGGTCGCCGTAATTCTCGTAATCGCCGTTGCGCACCAGGATGTCATTGCCGATCAGATTGAGCTTCCGGACGGCATTGACCTGTCCGCTGTCCAGATCCTCCTCCTTGACATTGCCGGTGACCGCGTAGATGAACCCCTCATAATCCATGTAGAGATTGTCGTACTCCGTCGGGACAAAGGAGGTCATCTTGGCGAGCTGTTCCTGGGAGGCGATCCGCTTCCAGATATAATCCCAGAGATTATAGGTCGCGGGAAGCGCTCCGACGAAGCCGGAGAAGCTGCCGTCCGCCTCATATTTGCAGAGACCCTTGTTGATGCCCCTCGCGACGCAATAGACGCGCTCCGCCGCATCGACCACGATTTTGTAGGGCTGGAAGATCACGCCCTGATCCAGGGCGGAGTCATCCGGCTTGCCATACTCCATGATGTACTCAAGATCCGGTGAGAGCTTGAGGATCCGCGTGTTGCCCATATCCGCGATAAAGACGTTGCCCTCCTCGGAGATGGCGATATCCGTGGGGCCGGAAAAAGTGGTCAGATCGGAATCGCCGGTGAAGGAATCGATGATCCGCGACACGGAAAGCCGCTTGGCATCATCGCGCTTAAGCTCGATGATCCGGTTGTTGCCGGTGTCGCAGATATAGAGGAAGTCGCCGTTGGCGTAGAGCCCCTGCGGATTCTTCATCTTGACCTCCAGCGCCAGATCGGCGGAGGTGTAGCTTGCGGTCACGGAGAAGACATCCGGGGAATCCTGCACATCCTCCCAGTAATCATAGCGGTAGGTATAGCCGTGCTCGTGCATCGCCGCGTGAGCGACCGACGGGGAAGCCGCAAAGAGCAGGATCCCGCCGAGGAATGCCCCGCTGAGCACGGCGGCACTCCGTATCATTCGGATGAATTTCTGATTTGCTTTCTTTTTCATGCAGTCACCTGTCAAATCCTTCATTTTGCACGATCCTGTGGGAACGATCCGCAGCCGGACGCCCGCTTAATCCTTGAGACCCGAGCTTGCCATGGTCTCGAGGATCTGGCTCTCCGAGAAGACGAAGATCAGGATCGGGACGACCATGACGACCACTAACACCGCTGCGCCCTGTCCGGTCCGGGCGATACCGCCCGCCTGGATCTGCTGCAGCGCGTAGACCAGCGTCTTGCGCTCCTCGGAATAGATATAGGTGGATGCCTTGTTATTCCACAGTGCCTGCACGGAGAAGATGATCAGGGTCATCCATGCGGGCTTGACGTTGGGCATGACGATCTGGTAGAAGACGCGCCACTCATTCGCGCCGTCGATCTTGGCCGCCTCGATGAGGGAGGTCGGAAGCCCCTCCATGAACTGCTTCATGAGGAAGAGACCCATGGGGGAGGCAAAGGCCGGGATGATGATGGACCAGTAGGTATCGATCCAGCCCAGCCGGTTTAAGATCAGGTAGTTCGGGATCTGGGTGACATAACCCGTGAACATCATGGCCACGGTGACCAGCTTGAAAAAGGCCTCGTTGCCGGGGAACTCGTACTTTGCCAGGACGAAGGCGCCCATGGAGGCGATGATCAGATGACCGAAGGTCCCGACAAATGTGATGAACACCGTGTTGAACAGATACCGGGAGAAGGTGACCCAGCTCTTGCCCATGGTAACGAACAGATCCGAGAAGTTGTCCATGGTGGGGTGCTGCGCAAATATTCTCGGCGGGAACTTGAACAGTTCGTCGAGGGGTTTCAGCGCGCTTGACACGGCGTATATGATAGGGAACGCCATAACAAATGCCACAAGTACAAGAAACAGGTACAGGAAGAGATCGCCCGCGATGGATCTGTTGGGCTTCC
>JAFPTK010000154.1 GCA_017400305.1 Lachnospiraceae bacterium
GGAGCATCATTTTTGAGATACTTGTCGATCAGACGATCCTGATGCCAGACCACGGTAGCCTGATCCCGATTCTCCTCAAAGACATGCAGTACATCGCGGATCTTCTTAAGCATCTTCTCTCCGTCCGTGAAGAGCGGGCTGAAATCCACATAATACATGATCGTGGCCTTACGGCTGCCATCCGGTCGATTGGCGATCCGAAGCCACTCCGCGGGAAAATCCATGACCGTCTTTTCCTCTGCCGCAGGCTCAATCGTATTTGTCTCCTGACCGTTCACTTCCTGTTTTGTGATATCCTGATCTGACATATCCTGCTCCGTTGAATCCTTCTAAATAGTTTCCTGATCCGACATACCTTTCTCTGTTGCTGCTTGCTCTAAGTATTCTGATCCGACATGCCTTTCTCCGTCGATTCCTTCTTTACCGTATCCTGAAGTGACCTGTCTTTCCCCGTCACTTCCTGCCTTACCGTATCCTGATCTGGCGTGTCTTGCCACGTTGCTTCCTGCTTTACGATATCCTGATGTGAATCATTTTGTATCACCCTGCGATCCGGGACGCTCCGTGTCACTCCTCACCCGTTGTCCATTCGTCAGCAGGAACCACCGACGTTTGACTTGCCCCTTGTATTATACGCCAGCCCTTCCAGCTGCGCAAGGAATGCCTGTTATTCTCTCACCCCATATCCTCAATCAAAGCATCCAGCCGGCTTCCCCAGGTATCCTCTTGCTGCGCCTTCTTCCGCCCGGCAAGCGCGATCCGCGCCGCCTCGACCGGATGGGAAAGAAGCCAGACCAGATGCTCCGTCAATTGCGGAAGATCAGTGAGTTCATAGAATACGATATCCTTACCGTGGGTAAACCGCTCCAGCAGATATTCACTGGTATCCGTCACACTCACTGCCCCGTTCAGCATCCCGGTAAAGATCCGGTCATGTGCTCCTTCCTTGAACCACGGCATGATGTTGAGGACGATCCTGGCATCCCCGGTCAACGCCAGGCAATCCCATACCGGGATCCGTCCATGGACATGGATCCCCGGCAGTTCTGCCAGTTCCCCCCAATGACCGCCGTATACTTCAACCGACAGCCCCGCGTCACTCAGCTGCCTTATGATCGCTTCCTTGTACTGCCGGCGCGCTTCCACCTCACAGGCTTGCAGATAATCCTCAAACAGATTCTTCCACTGAAAGTGATCGGGCCGGATCCCCAGCGTCTCCGCGGCTTCATGGGCCGCCTGCTCCAGGTCGAGCTGCGGGTTTACAAACAGGTTTTCCAAAGTCTTTTCATACAGCCCTCTTCCCCCGTCTGCCAGCCACGGGACCGTCCGCCACGGCGGCACTTCGTGATGACCCGCCAAAAGGAGGATATCCGTCGTCCGCTCATCCCACGGTTTTCCGGCAGAAACCTCCGTCCCGCCCAACGGCACAAAGCAGGTCCTTCTCACCTTCGGGTAGTATTCCCTGATAAATCGCTCATGATGCCGGTCGATGCAGACCACGCGCATCATGGGGACCTCATGATCAAGACAATCATGATAATTCCGCGGATGATCCACGAGGATGTTATAGATCGGCACGCCGATCTGCGTCCAGAAGGACCCGTTTTCATCGGGCAGCCGCACACAGGCATTATTATTGGTGATCGCAGCACAATTCCCTTCGCGGGAAAACGCCACGATCTGATCGACCATCTCCTGCACGCCATCCTCAGGATGTGCTTCCATATACTCGATCCCGCGCGCCTGTGCCGCCAGAACCATCTGTTCGATCGACTGGTCGAGGGTGTCTATGCCGCCAAAGATAAAGATGAGTTTTTTCATTTCAGAATTCCCCGTCTGCCTGTTCTCTCCGCATACATCATCGATCGCATCGTCAGTCGTTCCTTAGCGCACCGCGATTTCCGCATACAATTTACACTTTTCAATGGAATCCGGCCTTCAAAAACTACACTTTTCAAATCTCCCCAAGCACCCCCGGCAGTACCTTTTCATAATCAAACAGCTCGCTCACCCGCTCACAGCCCCGGCGGGCGATCGCCTCGCGGTCCGCGTCGTGTGCCAGGAACCAGTCCGCGAGGAACAGCATCTCCTCCGGATCCCGCGCCAGCACCAACTCCCGCCCCTGCTCAAAGTACTCCGCCAGTTCCTCCTGCCAGGTGGACAGGAGAAAGCCGCCGGCCGCCAGCACATCCAGCGCCCTAAGCGGCATGCCGGTGCGGATGGTCCGAAGAGTGATATTGAGATTCACTTTACTTTGGTAAAAAACCTGCGGCATCCGTTCGAGATAGGAGGCGTAGCCCAGATTCCGCACGCCCGGGAGCGACGGGCTGTCCCACCGGGTAAAGAGATCCACCTGCCCGGGATGCTCCCGCCCCAGCGCCTCCAGAAGCGAAAAGCGATCCATCTCCGTCGCCTGGGTCCGAAGCATATCGCGCACCAGCTCGTCATAGTCGATGGCGTAGACCTCCGGCACCTCGAACCGGATAAACTTCC
The DNA here is from genome assembly GCA_017400305.1 of Lachnospiraceae bacterium. GTDB lineage: Bacteria > Bacillota > Clostridia > Lachnospirales > Lachnospiraceae > Butyrivibrio. Next base: position 2,494 of record JAFPTK010000154.1, read on the forward strand.
GGATCTCCGCGACCATCTCCCCCGTGACGATCGACGGATCCCCGATCAGATCGCGCCCGTAGACATTGGTCTGCAGCGCCAGCACATCCTCGAGACTGCTCTTTAAGAAGACCGGCAGGTCCCCGACGATATCATTATAGAAGTTGTTCTTGTCCGCATAGAGCCCGCCGACGAAGGTGATGTCGTGGGCGTAGCGGGTGCCCCCGTCTGCATCGCACGCTCTCCTCATCGCCGCCATGCGCCGGGCATTCACGGCGAGCGGCAGATACCGCACCGTTTCGATCCCCTGGGCATGCATCCGCTCGTAGAGCCCCCGATCAAAGAGATAGATCGTATTCACCCGGTTCCGA
>JAFPTK010000013.1 GCA_017400305.1 Lachnospiraceae bacterium
CGTGATCCAGGGGCTTAAGGAGAATGCCGTGTTTGAGAAGGTCGGCACGGCTGTGACCGGCCGCGTCTCCAACATCCGCGGGCTCACTGCCGCCATGGTGTTTCTCTGTTTTTTCGGGAGTATGTTCGTCACAAACGATGTCGCTCTGCTGACCTTTGTCCCGCTCTCAATCATGCTGTTCCACGGGTGCGGCAAGGATGAACTGGTATCATGGCTGGTGATCCTGCAGACCATCGCCGCCAATCTGGGCAGTATGCTGACGCCGATCGGAAATCCCCAGAATCTGTACCTGTTCGGGCTGACAAGAACCCCGATCGGAACCTTTCTGCTCTGGATGCTCCCCTACACCCTGCTGACGGCTGTCGTACTCTCTGCGGTGATCGTCTTCTTCCCGTCCGGGAAAGAGAAGGCCGTCCTGGGCGGCCGGTCGGCCACCGTACGGCATTTCGGGTCCCCGCTGCAGATCGGAGTCTATCTGCTCCTGTTCCTCTTTGCCATGCTCACGGTGCTGCGCGTGATCCCCTGGTGGATCACGGCTTTGTGCACCCTGATCATCGTGTTCTCCATGGATTACAAGATCCTGAAGCGGGCGGATTATACACTGTTGTTCACATTTATCGGCTTCTTCGTCTTCACCGGTAATATGGCGAGAATCCCGGCGGTCCGGGATGTCCTGCAGGATGCGATCCGCCGGAGAGAGTTCCCGGTCGCGATCCTGACCAGTCAGGTGATCAGCAACGTGCCGGCCGCCCTCCTGCTCTCCGATTTTGCCGGTGATCTTAAGGAACTCCTTCTCGGTGTCAACGTCGGCGGACTCGGCACCATGATCGCCTCCATGGCAAGCCTCATCTCCTACAAGTTCTACACCAACTCCTACCCGGATCAGAAGGGGCGGTATTTCCTGCGCTTCACCCTGTTAAACCTCGTCATGCTCGCCCTGCTGATCCTCCTCCATCTGTTCCTGTCACCTCAACCGATGCGGTGACCTCCAGAACCGTGGCATCCTCCTCTGTCGACATCTGGAAATAGGGGGTCCCGTCCGAGCGGAAATGAACCCTGCGGATCCCGTCGCACCGGAGACGCTCCGTGATCGCGGTCTCGGCATGATAGGCGATCATCAGGTCCCCGTCGTCATTGGTAAAGAAGGAATTGTGTCCCGGTCCGTACTCCCCCGCAACAGAATAAAAGGTCAGCACCGGCGTCATACTCTTGTCCCAGGAGGCAAGATCCAGCAGGTCATCCGATGTCCGCGCTGTCAGTAATCCCAGTGCATAGGTGTAGCTGTTGGCGGATCCGCCGGAATAGGTGAGGTACACCCGCCCGTCCCGGATAAAGGCATGCGGTCCCTCATTGTTGATGGTACCGGCTACATTTTCCCAGCCGAAGAGCGGCCTGGTCAGGAGGACAGGATCGCTCACAAGCCTCCACGGCTCCCTTTCGTCGATGGCGGCAATGTAGAGCATGGAGCCGGAATCCTTCGGTGTGCCGATGAATTCCCGATAGGACCATATGACATAGGAGGCCCGCTCTCCCCTGACGAAGGTCATGTCCAGGGTGATAGCATCCCGGGTAAGAGGGGAACCGTCCTTTCTCAGCACACGGACAGGGTCCTCCCAGCTGTCCTCCCGTATGATCGGTCTGCCCTTTTTGAGCTTCATCATGTGGCATTGCGGTCCCCAGGTATGTCCGCTGACGGCAAACAGAAGGTACAACTCCCCGCCGATCACATGGAATTCCGGTGCCCAGAACGTCTGCTCGAAGCCCCTCTCCGGATCAAAGGGCAGGATCAGGTGCTCGGTGATCCCCTCCGCAAAGAGGTCCTCCGCCCGGTCCGCCTCTCTGACATACAGGCCGATATCATCCAGGTTGTCATTGGTCGAGATATAATACCATTTGCCCTCCCAGGGGAAGAGCACGGGATCTCCGTACCCATTCGCGAGGGGGAAGCGGAAGGTCTGCTGCCGGAACTCTCCCCTGACCGCATATGTTCCCGGTCGGTCAAAGGAGATCGCCTCCCTGTCCCATCGGATCCCTGCGCTTCTCTCCGATCCGTCACTGTAGAAAAGGGTCGCGCGGATTGCATCCAGCTCCCGTTCATCCTTCACTCTGACAGGCTCCGGGATCGCGCACGAGGTATACCGGATGGGATTCCAGTAGAGGATTGCGCGCTCCGCGATCTCATCCTCCACGGGAAGCGCGTCGGCCGGATGCAGCGCTTCAATCTCCGCGCGGTCCGCCAGCTGCTCTTCCTCAAAGCGGATCAGATCCCGCGTCGTCCACAGGAGAACCTGACGGTCGTCCACAGGCTCCCCGTTCTCATAAACCCGCTCCCCGGTGATCCCGATCCTGCCGTCCTCCATGGCAAAGATCCCGGGGTTTTTCACACCGTACGGAACGATCGTATTGTCCGGTGCGATCACGCCCCGGGCAAAGAGGATCCCGTAATCGCGGTTGAGCGGCTGCCTCTCTCCCCCATCCCCGGTACAGGCAAGATGAATGCTGTTCGCAAGACCCGCGGGATAGCGATCGGGATCGACACTTCTGGTATAGACGGAAATACGGTATTTCATAACTCCTCCTGTCTGTAGAAAACACGGGATCCGGATCTTCGGATCACAGGCTGCACGATCGTCACCGGTTTGCCAGAAGCCAGGCCAGGATATGATCGGCCTGCGGGAATCTCCCGTCCTTTATCATCTCCTCGATCTCCTGCGGCGTATGAGTCTCAACCGTCAGGAATTCCGTCTCATCCAGCTTCTGCCCGGATACGCGCCGGCAGTTTCCGGCCCGATACAGGTGCGCATAGTTATCCGAGATCGTCGCATGGGCAGGAACGGTGAGGAGGTGTTCCCATTCATCGGATTCATAGCCCGTCTCCTCCATCAGCTCCCTCCTGGCGGCCAGGAGCGCATCTTCGGCGTTTTCGTCGTCCGAACTCCCATACTCCTTCCCGTCCTTACGCTCGATCCCGCCGGCCGGGAATTCCGTGGTCACACGCCGGATCCCCTGGCGGAACTGCCGGACGCAGATCACGTTCCCTTCCGTGTCCGTTGCCGCAATGACCACATAGTCCCTGCGGCTGTAACTGTAATACGGTTCAAACGTGCTGCCGTTCGGGAGACGATACACGGATCTCCTGAAATCGATCCACTCATCCTTAAGGATATGCTCGGTTCGGACCTCCTCCCACGCCAACGGATCCTTTGCTTCCGGTTTCAATGCCATCTCTGCCTCCCTCTGTATACGGATCTCCGATCAGATCTCCCATCACTCTGTCCGATGTCGGTCCGCCCTCTGTCAACAACATCCAGTTTACCATAACGGAAGACAGGACGAAATGCCGCAAATCTGTTATAATCCATGGGGAAATCCGCAAGGGAGAGAGCGAAATGAAAGCATATCTGAAAAAAGGCGAAGGGCGCAGCCTCAAGGCAGGCGGCCTGTGGGTTTATGACAATGAGATCGGACAGCTTGACGGAGTGCCGGAGGACGGCGGCATCGTGGAGCTCAGAGATTTTGACGGCTATTTCCTCGGATACGGTTTCTACAATGCCAGATCCAGGATCCGCATCCGGATCCTCTCGCGCGATGCCGGCTGTCCGGTGACGGAGGATCTCTTCCGGAAGCGGGCATCGGCAGCCTGGGAATACCGCAAGCGCGTCATGCGCACACCGGAGGATCTAAGTGCCTGCCGGCTGATCTTCGGTGAAGCCGACCTCCTGCCCGGGCTCACCGTGGACCGCTTCGGCGAATACCTGGTCGCGGAATCCCTGGCTCTCGGCATCGACCGGTGGAAAGATACGATCCTCTCCGCCCTCATCGAGGCCCTACGCGCAGACTCTCTGACGATCCGCGGCGTCTATGAGCGCAGTGACTCCAAGGAACGGGATCTCGAAGGGATGCCGCGGCGAAAGGGCTGGATGGAGATCCCCCACACGGAGCACGGGGAAGAGACCGTGGTGCCCATCACGGAAAACGGGATCTCCTATCTTGTCGATATCGAAAACGGTCAGAAGACGGGCTATTTCCTGGATCAGAAGTACAACCGTCTCGCAATTCAGCGATTGTGCAGAAACGCGAGGGTTCTCGACTGCTTCACCCATACCGGCGCCTTTGCCTTAAACGCTGCCCGAGGCGGCGCACGCGAAGTCCTCGCCGTC
>JAFPTK010000155.1 GCA_017400305.1 Lachnospiraceae bacterium
AAGGAGCGCGTCCGGCCGTTCCTTCTCGATGACGGCTGCGACGCGCTCTGCATTGAGCGGCTCGATATAGGTGTGATCCGCCATCTCCGGATCTGTCATGATCGTCGCCGGATTGGAATTGACCAGCACGATCTCGTAGCCCAGACTTCGGAGTGCCTTACAGGCCTGGGTCCCGGAATAGTCAAACTCACAGGCCTGTCCGATCACGATCGGACCGGACCCGATGATCAGTACCTTATGGATATCGGTTCTCTTGGACATACGCTTTTCCTCTCTGTTTACGTGAATACCGGCCGTAAAGCCCGACAGGTATTTTAACAAAAAAGAGGCGTCTTCGCAAGGAAAACGCCGAGATTACGTTATGATCAATCCTGCTGCGCCGATGCCCGTTCCTTGGCCCTGCGCTTTTCCTCATACATCAGCCCGTCCGAGAGATGGACATAATGATCGAGGGTCTGATCCGACGAGGCATCGCTCACGATGAAACCGATACTGACCGTCGGCGGATAGGGAAGCCTCCCCGCCGCCTCGGTGCGCGGCACCTCCTCCCGGATGCGCCGGATGATCTCAAGGATCTCCTCCTCTTCATTCTCATTTAACAGGATCAGGAACTCATCGCCGCCCATGCGCGAGATCAACGCGTCGTGCGGGCAGACGCGGCGGATTGCCTGCGCGAGGGACAGGATCGCGTGATCCCCGTTCTCATGACCGTAGCGGTCGTTGATCGTCTTCAGGCCGTCCATATCGGCGAAGAGGATCGCGAGCGATCTCCCCTCTCTGCAGGCCGCCTCATAAGTCGGGATCGCCACCTTCTGATACCCCATCCGGTTGTAGAAGCCGGTCATCGCATCCGTGATCGAGGCCCGGGCCAGGAGTTCATTGGCGCTCTGCAGGCGGCTCTGCGTATAGCAGGTCTCGATGGAGGACAGTAACATCTGCACCCCGCGGACGAGATAGGCATTCCGGATCAGCTGCTCCGCATGCGCCAGCACGATATATCCCGCGGCGAGATCGCCGAAGTGGACCGGCAGGAACATGCAGTCCTTGGGAGCAGGCTTTTTCTTGTATTCCTCATACAGCTGCTCCGCCGGCACATCCGCCATCGTCACCCGCCCGTTCTCGCAGGTAAAGGCAAGCATCATGTTCGGCGGGTATCCCTCCCGCAGAAAGGACCTCTCCCCGGTCTCCTTTCCCTGACTGCCGTCCTTAAGGAGCTCCGTCTGCTCCCGCTCGGAATAGAACCGCCGGTCCAGCACCAGGCTCACGGATTCACAGCCAAGATACGGCAGCGTGGTCGCAAAGGCTTCCCCGATCTCCCGCGCGTTATGGGCGCGCATCAGATTGATCTCCAGACGGATCAGCTGCCGGTTGTAGCTCTCCATCTCCATACTCTCCCGGATGGACTCATTAAAGAGCTCCGCCGCTTCCTCCGCTCTGCGCTCCTCACAGCCGCAGCTCTGCCGCGGGATCAGTCTGGTCCGGACGGTCGTTGACCGAGGGAATTCCCTCTCCGCCCAGTAAGCCTTGAAGAATTCGATACAGACGCGCCCCAGCTCCGACCAGCACTGGTCGATGGTCGTCAGCGCAGGCGTATGGCAGGAAGCCATGCCGATATTATCAAAACCGGTGATAAGGAAATCACGGGGAGCCTCATATCCCCGACGGTTTGCCTCCGTGCAGGCACCGATGGCGATATGGTCGTTGGCGCAGACGATGGCATCCGGCGTTGATCCGAATCTCCCGATAAACTCCGAGAACCCGTGCTCTCCGCAGAGCGGATCAAAGCTCTCGTAGTAGAAAAACTCACTGTAATCCCGGTCGTCCCGTTCGGAGAGATACGCCCGGATCGCTTTGGCCCGCTGCTCGCTCTCCCGATGGCCCTTCGGTCCCATGAAGAACCAGAAATCGCGGCAGTGATGTTCCTCGGTCAGATGACGCATGATCACCGTCATGGAGGAGATATTGTCGATCCCCACGTGATACATCCCTTCGATCCGGGTGCCGATGGAGATCGCCGGTTTCCCGGAGGCCCGCACGCGCCGGATCACATCCTGGCACGCCTTCCACCCGATAAATTCCCTGCGGTCATCCGTGAGGTCATTAAAGATCAGCACAAACCCGTCGAACACCGAGAGATCCGGCAGGCGAAAGATGTTATATTCCCCGGCATTGTATTTCTCATCGAATCTCCAGGCGCCGCGGCTGTGGAACAGGTAGATCGCGATATCCAGATCCTCCTCATAGACGGAGCCGAACAGGCCGGAGATCCGAGAGTAGATCGCGTGATTGGAAGCGTTATCTAAAAAGATCGCAATTTTCTTCATCGGACCCTCTCATCATCCGAGCAGGGAAAGGACCTCCGGGTGGAAACAGTGCTCCCCCTCCCGGATATCATGGGATAGATGATCCTCCGCGTCATAAAGATGATACGCCGCGCGCACGGTCTCCATCTGTTCATACACATTGTCAAGGCCCCGCGGGCCGTTTAAATGATCACCACGGCAGGACTGCACGATGAGCCTCCTGGGTGCGATCAGGGAAGCGATATCCCCCATATCAAAGTGCTCCCACAGATGCGGGATATAATTGCAGCTGCAATTGCCGTTTAAAACGAGCAGGGAATCCCGGTAGCCGTAGAGATAACCGCTGATCAGCGCGGTCTTCACGCGATCGTCCATCGCCGAAAGCCAAAGGGTCTGCATCCCGCCGCCGGAGAACCCCACGCAGGTGATGTCTTCGGTGTCCCAGTCCGCATCCGGACCGCTGCCGCGCTCCTTGAGATAATCGATCAGGCGCATCCCATCCCAGGTGCACATCCCGCAGACCGTCTCCCCGAGCCCCTCCGCCATATGGGAAAGATGAAAGCAGGTGCTCCCCATAAAGAGATCCTCCTCATCTCCCCGGCGGTCCTCGTCCCGGCGTTCGCCGAAGCCGCGGCAGTCCGGGCAGGCACATACATATCCCATCTTCGCAAGCCGCAGACCGTAATCGTATTGGAACCGCTCGATGGCATCCGCCACCGCAGGGATCTCATCGCGGCCTGCGATGCTCTCCTTGCCCGCACCCATGTGCCCCGGCAGCGCCAGCGCCACACGGCTCCTCTTCCCGTCTGCGGAAGCCTCCGGGATCAGCAGATAGAGCGTCATATAGATCCCCGGCTCCACCTGCAGGATCACATGTTCCCTGGTGATGGTTCTTCCATCCTCGGTACGTACATCCGGCAACGTCACCGACCCGTCGACCACCGGATCCGGCGGGCAGGTCTCCATGCGGTTCAGCCCCAGCAGATCCGTGAGCTTCCTGCGGCTCTCCCGCCGCCATGCGGCGAAATCCTCCTCCGTATCTCCGGTAAAGAGATCCGCTCTGGCGCGCTTGTCAAACCGCGCCTTCATGGTCGCAAGACTGCCGTAGTAGCGATCGTAATGAAGCGTTCTGCCGGTCGTTTCGCTCATATTATCCTCCTGTCTTCACCGGGCTCAAAGCCGACTCTGCCCATACAGATAACAAAGGGAGCCGCTAAGCGGCTCCCTTGATTGTAGCATATTTTTTTTCGCGATTCCAACAGGTTAAATGCCGGTTGATCAGCGCTTTATCCGTGTTGCACGATCAGCTTATCCGTTCAGGGCCTTCAGATATCTGTCGTACTGCTGCTTGCGGATCTCCGTGACCGCCGGGAGGTTTAAGGACTCCAGCTCGCCGATGTAGGCATCGAACTCCGTGAGCGGTCTCGTGCCCGTGATGAACGCGGCGGCGCTCTCGTCGACCTTGGTCTGGATATCGGTCATGTAGGTGTTGATCGTCTCGCTCTCCTCGTCCGTTGCGTAGATGAAGGGCCAGGGATCGACCACGTACTGACGAAGGTCCGCATTGCTCTTGGCGTGCCAGTCGGCGACCAGGACGTCGGTGGAAGCCACGGACTGCTGTGCCGGGAATACGAAGGAAGGATTGATACCGAACTGCTGCAGCCAGTCGTTGTCCTTGCCCTTCTCGGTGAACTCGCGGGTGCCGTCGGCGTTGACCTGATAGCTCTCACCCTCGATACCCCACTGATAAAGCTCCTGGCAGGCATCGCTCATCGCGTAATCGAGGAACTTCGCGCAGAGCTCCGGATCCGACGCGTTGGACCCGATCGCGAACATGTTGCCCAGCTCCACACGGCCGACATAGAATCCTTCATGCTCGCCGGAAAGAGGTGCCGCACCGACGAATGCCTTGTCCGCTGTCCCGTCATAGTAAGGAAGCACGTTGGAATACATCATGGACATCGCCCAGCTGAAGTCATAGGCAACACCGGTCAGATCGTTGGAGATGCGCTCGATGACCTTGTCTCTGTCGAGGGAAGTGAACTCCACCTCCAGCAGGCCGTCCTTGTAAAGGCCGTTTAGGAACTCCAGATACTTCTTGTAGTTCTCGGAATCCGCGTAAGCATAGGTGACATTGCCGCTCGCATCCGCCTGGAAGCCGCTGACCAGATCGAGACCGAAGGCCGGTCCGAACATGTAGGGCAGGAAATCCTTCATGATGCTCATCGGGATCTCGTCGTTCTTGTCCCCGTTGTCGTTCATGTCGTTGTCCTTGTAATACTTTAACAGCTCGACAAACTCATCCAGGGTCTTCGGTGCTTCCTTGCCGGCCTTCTCCAGCCAGACGACATTGTACATCAGGCAGGGCTGATAATCCTTACCGACGTTGGTACCGGGCACATAGTAGATGTTGCCGTCCTCGGCGGTGAGCTCGGCCTTCATGACCGGGTTGGCCTGCAGCCACTTCGTGAAGTTCGGCATGGAACCGAAGTACTGATTGAGCGGGGTGAACAGACCGGACTTGATGTAAGTCTGGTTCGTATCCTGGTCGGGGAGCAGGACGATATCCGCATCCGCCTGACCGGTGGAAAGCATCGGGGTAACGGTATCCTGGTAGTTGTTGTAGTCGACCAGCTGCCACTCGACATCCACGCCGGAATCCGCCACGACCTTCTTGACGATCTCGGCATTCGCGATGTCCACATTGGTGTAGTTGGAGGTCTCCGCCAGGATCTTGATGCTCTTGCCGGCCTCCTGGGTGATCGGTGCCGTGCCCTCATAGACATAGCCCGAATCCTCGGCCTTGGCTTCCGCCTGCTCGATATCGGCATCTACCTTCTCCGTCTTGTTCTCCGGCGCCGGCTCCTCCTTCTGCGTCTCATCCGCAGGCTGTGCAGGCTCCGTCCCTCCGCCGCAGCCGCCGAGCATGGCTGCGACCATAGAGGACGCCAGAAGCAGCGATAATACTTTTTTCTTCATGTGTCTCCCTCCTTTTGGTGAGATGTGTTTTACAACTCCTGCTTATCCTATCACGGATTTCTTAAAAAATCCGTTGATAATCCGAATTTATTTCTTAATTCACCCCTTGACGGCTCCCAGCATGGTTCCCTGCACCAGATACTTCTGCACGAGAGGCACCACCAGCATGATGGGGATGACCGACACCACGATGCAGACATAGCGGACCTGGATCGTCGACTGCGACAGCGCGCCCATGGAGAGCGAAGTCGTCTGCATGATCTCCGTGGAAGCCTGGAGCAGGATCCTGCGCAGGAAGGCCTGCAGCGGTTCCTTGGTGGAATCGGTGATATAGAGCATGGCGCTGAAGAAATCATTGTAGCGCGCCACCGCATAGTAGAGTGTCAGCACCGCCAGCGTGGGCTTGATGAGCGGGACCGCGATCCGGAGCATGATGTAGAAGTCATTCGCCCCCTCGATGGCCGCCTCCTCAAAGAGCTCCTCGGAGATCGATTCAAAGGCGGAGCGGCAGATCATGACATTGTAGGCG
>JAFPTK010000156.1 GCA_017400305.1 Lachnospiraceae bacterium
GGAGCCGCCATTCATGATGAACGTGCCACTATTGAACTTGCCACTATTGACATACACGCCGCCGCCATTGGTCGCTTCACAGCCTGAGATGGTGCCGCCCTCCATGGTGAACGTGCCTGAGACGATAACACCGCCGCCATTGTCTGTGGTATTTCCGCCGGTGAGCTTGCCGGTACCGTCGTACGCCGATGTATTCTGATTATCACTGCTGTCAGTGAGGGTCAGGTTACCATTCACCGTGATGACATTACCGTTTACAACAGCATCTTGATCTGTAAGCCCTCGATCAATGGTGTGCCCGTCCAGGTCGAGTGTGACATACCTGCCAGTCGGGATCACCAGCGCACTGTTGCCCTCGCCTGCCGTCACATTGCCTGACAGTGTGATCTGCGTGGGGGTATTGGCATCCGTACTTGCACTATTGAATTCCTCCTGCAGTGCATTCCAGGCAGCATCGGAGGATTCACTCGCCATCGCTGTTTGTGGAGCAAGAACCAGCAGCAGTACCGCTGCCAGCGCCGTCCCCGATATCCATTTCCATACTCTTCCTGTCTTTCTCATATTGTCTCCTTCTTCACCGTGATCATCTCTCCGGTCGATCTATGCATAATATATTCACACTGCTGATCACAATCAATTGCAGAACTCCCTGAGCTGTTGACCAATCCCCGTCCTTATCGTGCACCCGGCACCTCTATTTGAAACAGGATCTGCCCGTTCGGCTTCTTCATGGCCGAACCTCCCGCCGGGAACCATGGCTTTTTTGCATGTTTATTATATAGAACAGCCGTTGTTTCTTCAAGCCAGCAAACGGAAAGCGGTTGCCGCTGGAGAAAAGCCGGAATCTATGGTACGATAGTGACGGGTGTCAACGGGCACCCAAGCCGAAGTTGCCGCTGATGAGAGGATACGATATGAATTCCAGCATCTTAAACTATCAGAACATGCGCCTCTTCTTAGAGGGCAAGCGGGAGGGCCGGATCGACGCCTATGTGGAGATGTGCACGGAGGGGTTTGTCGACGCGGATACGGCTGCGGAGAAGCTCAACTTCACCGCCGAGGAATTTGACATGATCTTCAAGGCCCGCAACCACATCACAGAGGAGGACGATCCTCAGGATTCCGGCAGCGGAGAGTGATCAGCCCGGGAAGTGCTCCAGGATCCGATCGAAGGGGACAGGCCTGGAATAGTAGAATCCCTGAAGAGAATCCACGGAGAACTGCCGCAGATGATCGCGCATCGCTGCGGACTCGATCCCCTCGGCGCAGACATGAGAGCCGTAGACAGCGGCAAGGCCGGAGATATGCTCCACCGTCGCCATGCTGTGACTGTCCTTCTCGATATCTTTGACAAATTCGCGGTCGATCTTGACCACATCCACCGGAAGCTCCTTTAAGATACTGATCGAGGAATATCCGGTCCCGAAGTCATCCAGCGCAAACTTCACGCCGCGTGCTCTCAATTCCTGTATGATGGCGCGCAGCATCTCGAGATCCAGCAGACGGCACCGCTCGGTGATCTCCAGGCAGAGATTCTCCGGCGGGAATCCGGTCTCATCAAGGATCGCGATGACGGTCTTCACAAAATCCGCCTTCTCCAACTGCGCATAGGAGAGGTTCACATTCATCACAAATTCCGGATACCGGTCAAGGAACTTCCTTCCGTCCAGCATCGCCGTGCGCAGGATCCAGTCCCCGAGTCGGGGGAAGAGCATATCCTTCTCAATGATGGGGATGAAGTCATTGGGCGGCACCTCTCCGTACCGGTCGTCATGCCAGCGGATGAGTGCCTCCATACCGGAGAGCCTCTCCGAATCCGCGTCCATGATCGGCTGATAGCACAGATAAAAGCCGCGGCAGTCATTCACGATACTGTCCCGGATGACATGCACCATCTCCAGTGTCTTGCGGCTGTCGCGATTGATCGTATTGTGGAAGATGACCAGCTCGCCCTGCTGCCGGTCCTTGGATTCGTCGTAGGCGTAATTTAAGCAGGCGTAGATCGCCTGGTCCCCGACATCAAAGCTGTCCACGGTGAGCATACCGGCATTCGTCACCATACAGTGCCGGATGTCATCCACCACATAGCCGCTCATCAGATTCGCCTTGCGCTCCCGGTAGCGGAGACGGATCTCCTCCTCGGGGAGCTTGGTGGTGATCATGGCAAATCGGGCACCGTCCATCCGGTACACCTTGCCGTCCGCGCCCACGGCCTTTTCCAGGGAACGGCCCAGTGTCTGCAGGACACGGTTTCCCGTGGCATAGCCATAGACGTTGTTGATCTCGGAGAAACGGCTGATCCCGATCAGGACCAGATGACAGGGAATGCCCTTTCGCACCTGGGCGCGAACCTCTTCAAAGAATCCGTACTGATTCCTGAGCCCGGTGACCGGGTCGATATGACTGTGGGAACCATGATTGCGGATGACACCGCCGAAGAAATTGGGGTTCCCCTCCGTATCCCTGAGGACCACACCGCGGGTGGTGACGACCACATACTCGCCGTCCGCATTGATCGCGCGATATTGCATATTGTGGTCGGACTCCGTCCCCGCCATGATCGACGCAATGGCTTCATGACAGATCGCCCGATCCTCCGGATGGATATGCTCCTCCCACAGGGAACCGGCATTTTCCATGTACTCACCGGGCATATTGAAGTAGGCGACCGCCTCTTCGGACCACCGGGAGAGCTCCGTCTTGAGATCGCACACAAATGCATAAGCCCCCTCCGAAGCGACGGAAAAAGCCTGATACATCTCATCCAGTATGATCCTTCTCTCTTCCGGTGTCTGTTTCGGCATCCCTGCAGCTGTCCCCCTTATCCGGACGGGTCGTCCGTGACCCGTATCCCGCGCAAAACCGCCGGCTCAGCGGACCCCGTCACCGGCACGTGTCTGGAAGACCCTCTGACTGACGAGCGTCTGTACATCCTGTCCGATTACCTGCGTAGCGATGGCTTTGGCACTGGCCGCATTCCCGGTCCCGAGCGCCTTATAGCAGGCGTAGGCAGGCTTCAGCGATCCGTCGGTGCGCTTTAAGCCCTGTGCGATATGCGACTGCATCTCATGCGCATCATCCATCTCGCGGAACAGGATGAAGGCATCGATGTGCGGATTGGATGCCGCCATCAGGTAAGCGTATACGATGGAAGCCGCCTGCAGATCCTCGCCGAAGCTGGAGGTGTATCCGATCTCCGACAGGGAGATGCTGCGCACCTGTCCGTTGGGTGCCAGATAGGCCGGCTGCGACATATAACTCGTGAGGACATCGATATTCTCGATCGTGATATACGGGGTGGAGGCGTCCTGCCTGACCCACACCGACGGCTGATTCCAGGCATACGGATCATAGAGCGGGGAATTGTACGGATGGAACGAAAGCCCCCAGTCGATATTGCCCTCGCGGCTCATGTAATAGGTGAAGCGGTCGAGATACTCCCTGCTTAAGAAGCAGCCGGGATTGGACTTCCTGCCCCACTCCTGATCGATGGAATTGTACACGCGCGCGTTGGCATTAACGCTCTTGATCCCGTTGTAGAAGATCCGGAATGCCTTGACGTACTCACTGACATTGAGCTCGAGGTTCGCGGAGCTCATGTGATACCACTCGGTACGGGCATTGACCTCGTTGCCGATGACCCAGTTGTCCACCTGTCCGTGTCCGTCGGTGCCGGAATAGCGCGCCGCCAGGAAGGTCGCAATGGCCTTCAAGTGAGCGGTGCCGCCGGGCTCCTTGGTGTTCATCGCGTAACCGGGGCAGACATGGCCGTCACGGGACATCGGATGGATCAGATCCGCATTCCGGGAGGTCTTGTTGTTGATGATCGTCATGGTGAGCTGGAAGCCGTTGCCCGAGCACCACTTGACAAACGCATCGTACTTGGCGATCTCCGCGGTATTGAACTGATAGACCGCGCCGCAATAAGGGAATTCGATCGTCGGGAGCGCCGGATCGGCACTGGGGCCGACGATATCACCGAGGTAGAGATTGTACACCATCTGGGCGACCCCCAGATCCTTAAAGGTGGAAGCCTCCGCGAAATGAGGCAGGATGCCCTTGATGCCGTGGTCGTTGCGCCGAGAGGTCTGGGTGGCGATCGCCTCCGGATTGGTGATGTAGTGCTCGTCACTCACCTGGACCATGCCGCTGCCCTGCTTCACAGCCACGATGAACTTGCGCATGAGGTTGTTTTCCGCTGTTCCGTTATTCAAAGGAAATGCGAACTGTGCGCTCGCCCCGGCCGGAGCCGTTGCGACCACCTGACCGACCGGGCCGTCCTGATAGACCTCGTCCGCATACAGATAATAGACACCGTCCGCCGCGGCGGGAACCTGACTAGCTGCCGCACTCACGACCACGTTGCCGCCCTGGATCACACAGGAGGTGATCGTGACTGTCCTGCCGGCCGCCTGCGCCTGTGCGGGCGTCCCGAGGACCGCCCCCGAAAGGGTCGTCACGAGGAGTGCCGCCATCAACACCAGTGTCATCAGAATCTTCTTACCGTTCCCTCTAATAATCATCTCTTCCTCCCTTGTCACTCCGCTTACAAGCCAAAATATCATATACGTTTTTCGCCCCGCTTGTCAATGGAGGCATTAGATAACACCCGCTATTGTATCAAGGATCGCGCGGAGCAGTTCCTCTCCGTTTCGACGGTATACGACGACCGGTTTCCCGAGCCCTCTCTCCACATCTGCCACCGTCAGATCATCCAGGAAGACATCCTCGCCGGAGCGCAGCATATCGGAGGTGATGAGGATCCCCGCCCCCAGGTCCCTTCCGGTCAGCTGGGCGATGAGATCCTGACCGGTGAGAAGTCCGGAAACGGTGATGCGTTCGCCGAAGAAGTCATTGCGGATCGGGGCGACCACCGCCTCGATCCCGGGAAACTTCTCCACCAGGCGTCCCATGAGATCCCGATAGAGATCCGCCGCCGCCATGCCGACGACGATGGTGCACTTCCCGGTCAGTCCTTCCCGATCCTCCGCTTCCTCCAGCGCTTCCAGGAACTCGTCGGTGAGCAGCCGCATCATCCCGACGCCGTTCTCCAGCTGACAGTATCCGTCATAGCTCTCCGCCGGCGGGATCGGCTGTCCCGCCAGGATGTACCACTCATCTCCGGCGTGAATGAAATGGGTTCCGTGCGCCGCCATGCATCTCTCCTGCTCCTCATGGATGATGGCGAGCACCTCACGGGCATCCTCTCCGGTAAAGGGTTCCAGCGGGTAGAGTCCCTCACGGAACCGGGTGAGACCCACCGGCACCACCGACACGCTCTGCATGCAGGGGATAAAGGCGGACAGATCTCTTATCGTGCGTCTTAACTCGTCTCCGTCATTGATCCCGCGGCAGAGGACGATCTGGCCGTTCATCGTGATATCCGCTTCATACAGCCTCCGGATCCGCTCCAGAACCTGTCCGGCAAAGCGGTTCCGTAACATCTTCACCCTGAGCTCCGGATTGGTCGTATGGACCGAGATGTTGATCGGCTGCAGACGATAGGCGATGATCCGGTCGATATCCTCGTTGCGCATATTGGTCAAGGTAACATAGTTGCCCTGCAGGAAGGAGAGTCTGGCATCATCATCCTTGAAATACAGCGTCTCCCGCATCCCCCTGGGGTTCTGATCGATGAAACAGAAGATGCAGTGATTGGAGCAGGATCGGTAATCATCCATCAGACCGCTCTCAAACTCGATCCCGAGATCCTCATCCTCGTCCTTTTCGATCTCCAGCTCCCACTCTTCGCCGTCCTCCTTGCGCACGAGGAGCACAATCTCCTCATTCTTGGTAAAGAAGCGGTAATCAAAGACATCCTTCATCTCTCTGCCGTCCACCGACAGCAGGACATCGCCGGGCTCCAGTCCCAGCTCCGCCGCGATGCTCTCCGGCTCGACCGATCGGATCACATGTCCCTGTGTCTTCATCTCAGGATCCTCATCTTCTTCATCAGACGGACGATCGCCGCGCCTCTGGGAAGAGACCGGAGGGTTTCCTCCGTCACACCGCCGAAATGGATGAGGGTGAGACCGTAGATCTCGATCGACAGAAGGATCGTCGGCAGAAGGGCCAGCAGATTGCGCACATACTCCCCGAGGGGCAGGAAGGCGAGCAAAAACAGCAGTCCGCGATCGATGGCAAAGGCGCAGACCGCCATGATCAGCGTGGACAGAAGCGGTGCTTTCAGGATATTCCCCCAGTCCGTCCTTTGCTCCAGCACCCCTCGCAGAGAGCGCTCATTCAGCACACACATCAGACCGGAATAGAGGATCACCGCGATGACTAACGCTCCGTTGTCCATCCCGGTAAAGAGCAGCAGAGCCGCCAGCAGGGCTCCCTGGATGAGCAGGGCTGCCGCCGCGTTGACGACCGGCAGGTGCATCCTGCCCGCCCCCTGCAGAACCGCATTGGTCACGGTGGAGATGCTGTAAAAGATCACGGTGACGGCGATCCCCGTCAGGAGCATGGACGCCTCCTCCAGGGATGCCCGCTGCGGAAAGAGGACAAACACCACCGGTCTTGCCAGGACAGCAAGTCCCGCCGCGCAGGGGATCGAGATCAGGACGGTCGCCGTGAGCGCCCGGTTCACCAGATCCGCCGCCCCCTTCGCATCCCTTCTGGCAAATCTCGCCGCCAGTCCCGGCATCATGGCGGAAGACAGCGCACTGGAGAGCGCGATCGGGATGTTGGCGATGACAACGGCTTTGGTGGAAAAGATCCCGTAGGCCACGGCGATCTCCTCCTCCCTCACCCCCCGCACATGGAACAGGATCCGCTGAAAGATCGTCTGGTCGAGCATCGTGGAGAAGTTGTAGATAAAGGTACTTAATATGAATGGCGTGACGGTGAGAAACAGTGTGCGAAAGACCTCCGGCATGGGATCCACCCGGTGATCCGTGTCGGCCAGAACCCGGGAGAGGGTCTCCTTCCGCTTTCCCAGATACACGATGATCATAAAGAGCAGCGCCGCAAGGACACCGGCGCCCGTCCCCATCGCGCTTCCGACAGCACCTCTGACCGCTCGTTCCGTCGTTCCCGGCGCGGCATCCGCGAGGCGGATGAAGAGCCAGGCCGCCAGGATCGATACGACTGCGTTGATGATCTGCTCGATGATCTGGGATACGGAGGTGGGCACCATCGTGCGCCTCGCCTGAAAGTATCCGCGCAGGACCCCCAGGAAGCCGAAGAACAGGATCGTCGGCGAGAAGACCTTGAGGACCGTGACCGAATGACCGAAGGTCAAGAGCCCCGCACCGAACCAGACGAAAAGGGAAAAAGCCCCGCTCACGAACAGCACATACCACAGCGCCGCGTGAAAGATCCTCTGTGCGTTCCGCTCCTCCCCCAGCGCCAGCTTGGCGGCGATCACCTTGGATATGGCGGACGGGATGCTGTAGGCGGAGATCAGCAGGATGATGATATAGCAATTATAGGCGACATTGTAGTAGCCGTTCCCCTCGTCCCCGATGATCCCCGTCAGCGGGCTGCGATACAACAGGCCGATGATCCTGACGACGATTCCCGCCGCTGCCAGGATCCCGGCCTGGGCCAACATGCCTTTTTCGGTATCCGATCCCTGTTGGGGATTTCTCATGTCTCTGTTACCCACGGTGCCGCTTCCTCAGACCCTCCCCACTTTCATAGCCCGCTTTCTCTCATACATCTGACGATCGGCACGCCGGAATACGTCCTCGAAACACGTATCCTGTTTCGGATCATAGAGGGCACATCCGATCGCCGCGGATACTCTCTCCCAAAGCTCGCTGCTCTCATCACGAGCCAGCGCGTCGAGGGTCTGATTGAGCTTCTCCGTGAGTCTCTGCTCATTGTCATAATCCCTGCCGGAGAGGATCACGACGAATTCGTCGCCGCCGATCCGAAAGACCGGAGAGTGCTGATAGGTCGCACATACCAGCTGACAGAGATGCCGGATCGTCTGATCTCCCTTCTCATGACCGCAGGTATCATTGATCTTCTTAAGATTATTCAGATCGATCATGACGACTCCGAATCGGTCCTTCCCCTCGGCGATCTCCGCATCGATCTTTTCCACCATGCTGTCATAGGCGGTCTTGTTGCGGATCCCGGTCAGGGAATCCATCGTGGCGATGCGCCCCATCTTTTCCGCCTCCCGCATGGTGGAGACCAGACGGCTCCTCGTCTCGACCATCTTGGTGATATAGGTGTTGAGATCCTGTTCCATCTTTTTCATGGAATCCGCCAGCATCTCGATCTCATCACCGGTGCGCACGTCGAGATCGGAAAATCTGTCATGGACCGCGTTGCTGTCCTCTTCGCAGTACTTCTGTGCCGCTTCGGACAGACATTTGATCGGTCTCACGATCTGACGATCCATCAGGATGACACCGGCGGCCGCGACAATGATCGTGGCAAGGATGAGAAGCCCCGACACGATAAAGATAAACCGCATCTGTCTGGCGCGGATGATCTCCATGGGGATATCCACCCCCGCATAGCAGATCACCTCCCCGTCGGCATCAACGACAGGAGCGCCCGCGGTCACTAACCACCCGTACTCGTCCGTATCGGAGATGTAAGGCGGAAAGCCGTTCTCGGGATCCTCAAATTCCTTGTAATCGGAAAAGAAGACCTGATCGATACATCCCGGCGGGCAGTAGTCCTCTCCCTCCGAGGCATCCACCAGATAGATGGCCGCCATGGATTCTGCATCCAGACAGAACAGGTAGACACTCGAAACATCACAGCTGTCCTGTATTACGGCAAGCTGCGCACGGATATTTTTAAAATCCTCCGATTCCGCCACATGCTGATACTGCTCCTGATAGGAGGTCCAGCCGGGGGTATCCCGCTCGGAACTGCTGACCCGTTCCCCGGTCCCGCGATAGATCCCCATAACCTCCCGGGAGAGTCTTGCGGCGGCCTCCCGATCCACGGATACCGCCGTGATATGGGAGATCGTATCCACGTCTTCCCGATAGCGTTCATCGATCACCCGGTTCATGAAGATGATGACCGCGATGAGAGCGATGGCACCTAAGAGGAAGGCAAACAGTACGGTGCAGATAACCGTCTTACCTTTGAGCCGAGGCCTCATCCCCTCCTCCGTCTCACGGGCAGAGCCACATATACATCTCCTGGTACTTCTGCGCCGAAACGCGCCAGGAATAATCCACCTTCATCGCGCGGTCGATCATCTTGTTCCACTCCCGCTTGTTGTCATAATACAGCGCTTCCGCTTCGCGGATCGTGCCGAGCATCTCGTGCGCATTGTAATTGAGGAAGCCGAATCCGGTCCCGCTGGACTCAAACCGGTTGTAGGATTCCACCGTATCCTTGAGTCCGCCGGTCTGACGCACGATCGGGATCGTCCCGTAACGGAGCGCCATCATCTGAGAGAGCCCGCAGGGCTCAAAGAGCGACGGCATCAGGAACGCATCCGACGCGGCGTAGATCTTGTGAGACAGCGCATCCGAATAGTAGATGTTCGCGGACACCATCTCATGATATTTCCAGGCAAAGTGCCGGAACATATTCTCATACTGATCCTCACCGGTCCCCAGCACGACGATCTGAACCGCGTCGTGACAGAGCTCGTCCATCACATAGGCGATGAGGTCAAAGCCCTTCTGATCCGTGAGGCGGGATACGATGCCGATCATCATCCGCTTCTCATCCACCGACAGACCCAGCTCCTTCTGCAGAGCGGTCTTGTTCTTGCCCTTCTCCTTGCGGAAGTTGACCGGATTGTAGGGATGCTCCAGATGCTTATCCGTCTCCGGATTGAAATCCGTGTAATCGATCCCGTTGACGATGCCGCGGAGATCCCCCGCGCGGGCGCGCAGCAGTCCGTCCAGGCCCTCACCGTAGAACGGCATCTTGATCTCCTCCGCATAGGTCTGGGAGACGGTCGTGATCACATCCGCGTATACCAGACCGCCCTTTAAGAGGTTGCCGTCCTTGTAGAAACCGAGCTTGTCCGGCGTGAAATAGTAGTCCGGCAGCCCCGTGATATCCTTGACGGTGTCGATATCCCATTTCCCCTGGAATTTCAGGTTGTGGATCGTCATGACGCTCTTGATCCCGCGGTAGAATTCATTCCCCTGGAACCGTTCCTTGAGATACACCGGGATGAGACCGGTCTGCCAGTCATGGCAGTGGATGATGTCCGGCCGGAAATCGATCACCGGCAGGATGGACAGCGCCGCCTTGGAGAAATAGACGTATTTCTCGATCTCAAATACGACGTCGTCCCCATACGGGCGATCCCCGTTGAAGTAGAATTCGTTGTCGATGAAGTAGTAGGTGATCCCGTCCACCTCGGCCTTGAAGATGCCGACGTACTCCCTCTTCCAGTGAAAGTCCATATGGAAATTCGTGATGTATTCGAGTTTGTCGGTCATCTCCTGCTTCATGCAGCGGTACTTGGGGATGATGACCCGGACATCATAATATTTCCGATCGATCTCCTTGGGAAGGGATCCCACCACATCAGCGAGGCCTCCCGTCTTGATAAAAGGCACGCCCTCAGAAGCAACAAACAGAATGTTCTTCATACGTTTCTCCTCCCTGACAGGTCAGTTCGATGCCGCCTGATACTTCTCCGTCTGCGCGCGGATCAGCTCCTCATCACTGAAGTAATCGATCCGCATCGCCTTCTTGACTTTGCCAAGTGTCTCCGCAGCCTTCTGCTCCGCCGCCATGCTGCCCTTTCTGAGTACCTCGTAGACATAGCCGATGTCCTTCTGGTATTCCTCGCGGCGCTTGCGGATCGGTTCCAGCTCCGCCTGGAGGCAGCTGTTTAAGAATTTCTTGACCTTGACATCTCCGAGTCCGCCGCGCTCATAGTGCGCCTTCATCTCGGCGAGATCCTGATAGTCCGGGCAGAATTCCGCGAAGTACTCCGGTCTGGAGAAGGCCTCCAGATAGATGAACACCGGATTCCCCTCCGTCTTGCCGGGATCCTCCACCCGGAGATGATCAGGATCGGTGAACATGCTCATGACCTTTTTCCTGATCCCCTCCGGCGACTCTGCCAGATAGATGCAGTTCCCGAGGGATTTGCTCATCTTGGCCGTGCCGTCGGTACCGGGAAGCCGCAGGCAGGCGGCGTTGTCCGGCAGCATGATATTCGGCATGGTCAGCGCCTCGCCGTAGATCGAATTGAAGGAATGGACGATCTCCCGGCACTGCTCCAGCATCGGTTCCTGGTCCTCTCCCACCGGGACCGCGGTGGCCTGGAAAGCGGTGATGTCCGCCGCCTGGGAGATCGGATAGGCAAAGAAGCCCACCGGGATGCTGCCGCCCTTGAAATTCCGCATCTTGAGCTCGCTCTTGACCGTGGGATTGCGCTGCAGCCTGGCCACGGTGACGAGATTCATATAATAGAAGGTGAGTTCCGTCAGCTCCGGGATCTGTGACTGAATGAAGAGGGTGCTCTTCTCCGGATCCAGACCCACCGCCAGATAATCCAGTGCGACCTCCAGAATGTTCTGCCGGACCTTGTCGGGGTTGTCCGCATTGTCCGTCAGCGCCTGGGCATCCGCGATCATGATATAGATCTCATCCCAGTCTCCGCTGTTCTGCAGCTCCACGCGGCGTCTCAGGGAGCCGACATAGTGACCGATATGAAGCTGTCCTGTGGGCCTGTCGCCCGTCAATATGATCTTACTCATCGCTTTTTCTTCCTTCCCGAAATCACAAAATCAGGAAGAATTATACCACAGCTCGGCAGGATATGCCAGTTATGTTGTAATAATCCCGTTCCTGTCGTAACGTCCGTTCCCGGTCAAGCCCACCCGCATCCGCACGGGACCGCTTCGCGGGATCGCGACTCTGTAACATTTCTTAACATTTTTAGATTTCTTTTAGGTCGTGTTCATATTTCGTACACATTCTTGCGATAAGATAGTCTTGTTGCAGGGTGAGAGTGCCCTGCCCCTCAAAAAGGCTAATACCGATTCAGGTACTCGGCACAGAGCGAAAGCTCAAATACAAAGCCCCGGTCCGACCATTTTCGGATCGGGGCTTAACCAATGCCTCCGAACGTTATCCGCGAAAGAACCGCACCCTCAGACCGGGCGTATCCTCCGCCGCTTCGCGGCAGAGCCGCTTTACTGTCTCGTAATATTTCGGCTGCGCCCTCTCAAGCAGCGCATCGTGGTAAAAGATCAGATCCCAGCCGCTTCCGCTCTCCGTCAGGATGTCGTAAAGAGCATCCAGATTCTTCCCGTAGTGTGCCGGGACCGGCAGAGCCGAAACGATCCGCTCCTGCACCTCCGCGGGAGTACCGGCATCCGCCAGATCAATGTAGAAGACCCGGACGGCCTTCTGTTCAATAGAGCTGTCTGAAGCTTGCATAGTGATCCTCCGTGTACCAGATCGAGCCGTCCTCCGAATAGATCAGCCGTTTGGCTCCGCGGGAGGAAGCTCCCAGCGTATCGATATCGCATTCCCGGTATTTCCCGCCCTCCGGCAGGATCCCCTCATAATTGCCGAACCGGTCTCCCCCGATGCACATCCCCTCGGCATAGGGATCGAGAGAACCGCCCTCCCAGCCGAGTGCTCTGGCCTCCTGCTTGGTCATGAAATTGCGCGGCAGCTTTCCGTACAGGTGCAGGTACAGCGACACATCCTCCGCGGTAGTGTAGACGCCGTCCTCCCTGACCGTCAGATCCTCCAGCGCGCCGGCGCTCTGCGTCTCCTCCCCGGCTTCCCTCTCCCGTCCCGATACATCGATCGTCACGAAGCTCATATCGCCCCGTGTCGTCAGGATCAGGACGAATTTCATGTCCTTTGCGGAGGAGGACAGATGACTCCGGATCGCCCGTTTGACATCGGAATACCGGGAGAAATGCTCCTCATCCGCCGGTGCCATGGCGTAGACGTAGGCCGCACCGCGTTCCATCCTCTCGGCGGCATCCGCGGCCAGGGCATCCATGGAGTCACTGTAATGCCCAAAATACGAATCATCCGCCAGCGCCGTGGTGTAGAAATAATCCTTCGCCTCCGCGAGACGCTCCACGATCGGATGCTCGGTGGTGTAGTCCTCCTGACTGTGCGTCGTATTCAGGATCTCGGCCGGCGCATTGAAATACGCGTAACTGGTGTATTCGGTGCCGTTTAACGTGTAGGAGGCATCATCCCAGGTGCAGTCCACCGCATACCATTTGCCGTCCAGTAAGATCGTATTCCAGACATGCTCCGCATCTCCCGCATATCCGGACTGCTTGCCGACGGTAAATCCTGCCATGCGGGCCAGCATCGAAAACGCATCGACATATCCCTGGCAGTTGGCCTGTCCGTCCAGCATGGCGCCGACCGCCGTGCAGAAACGCGGCACCCCGACACGCTCCTTGCGGTTGTGATAGGTTGCTCTGCCGATGATCTGGTCGTGGAAGAACAGTTCCCGGTGCAGGTCGCTCGGAAGCTTCTTCGCCTCGTCTGCCAGAAAGGCGGCTTCGCGGTAGAGATATTGCTCCTCCTCCGTCAGCCCCTCGGTATTCCCGATCAGATAGGCATCGGCCACGCGGTCGCCGGGATAATAGGTCAGGGTGTAGAGCACATGCGAGGAGTCCTCTTCTCCGGAGCGGATCTCGAAATCGATGTAGGCAAAATTAACCGCTTTGAGGATCTCCTCGTAATCCGCCATATACCCGTCCGTGTAGATGACGGGGGCCTCCGTGATCCGTGCGTCGCGCACACGGCGCATATAGGCGATCAGGGAATCCAGATCGCGGATCTCGGGCGCGTTGTCCCAGGAGATCTTCCCCGCGCGGATATCCCGCTCGAGCCTTGCTTCCGGTGAGTCGTCGTCCGCCTCCGGTTCCTCCGGAGCGGTCTCCTCCAGCTCCTCTTCCCCCGAGGGAACGGACGGCTCCGGGGCAGGCTCCGCCACGGGGGCCGGCTGGGTCTGCGGGATTTCCGTGCCGCATCCGGTGAAGAGCGTACCGAAGAGAAAGGCGCACAAGAAAAGGAACGCAAGGCCCTTTCTGACGGGCCTCGCGTTCCCTGTTACCCTGAAAATAGATCTCTGTCCGGGCTGCCTCACTGGAAATTGGTCACCAGCGTGATGATGCGCAGCAGGAACAGACAGGCCACCACCCACATGACCGGGCTGACATCCTTGGCCTTCTTCTCAAAGACCTTGATGATGACCCAGGTGAGGACCGCAAACATGATGCCGGTCGCGATGGAATAGGACAGCGGCATCATGATGATCGCCATGTAAGCTCCCGCGACATCGGCGATCTCGCCGTCAAACTTGATATTCTTGGAGGAGCTGATCATGAGCATACCGACGTAGATCAGTGCCGGAGCGGTAGCAAAGCCGGGGATCGCCAGGAAGATCGGCGAGAGCACCAAGGCCACCAGGAACATGATCCCCGTCGTGAGGGAGGTGAGACCGGTCTTGCCGCCCTCCGCCACACCGGCACTGGATTCGACGAAGGAGGTGACCGTGGAGGTGCCCAGCAGCGCACCCGCCGTCGTACCGATCGCGTCTGCCATCAGGACCTTGCCTGCGCGGGGGAGCTTGCCGTCCTTGTCAAGGAGTCCTGCCTTGTCCGCCACACCGACCACGGTGCCGATGGTGTCAAAGAGATCCACGTACAGGAATGCAAAGACGATGGCGATAAACTCGATGACGTGGGAGGCGACCCACGCAAAATCCAGTTTGAAGGCGGTATCGGCGATACCGGAAAGCTGCAACCCCTGAGAGAAGCTGGGGAACACACTGTACACGCCCGCTTCCACGTCGACCACATACCAGCCGGTGGCTTCCGCGATCATGCCGAGGACCCAGGTCGCAAGGATACCGATCAGGACCGCTCCCTTGACCTTGTAGAAGGCGAGGACCGCGATGATGAGGAAGCCGATGAGCGCCAGCGTCATCCCGGGATCCGTGAAGCTTCCCAGCTCGACCGTCGTGGCAGAGGAAGGGATCACGATGTTGGCGCCGCGCAGTCCGATGAAACCGATGAACAGACCGATACCAACCGTGATGCCGTTCTTTAAATTGGTGGGGATCCCGTTGATGATCTCCTCACGGACCTTGAACAGAGACAGGAGGATGAAGATGATACCCTCTACAAAAACAGCGGTCAGAGCGACACGGAATGCATTCGGATCACCGCCGAGCTCTCCGAGACAGACGGTATAGGCGAAATAGGCATTCAGTCCGAGTCCGGCGGACAGGGCGATGGGATAATTGGCAAGGAACGCCATGATCAGGGTTGCCAGTGCCGAAGCGATCGCCGTTGCGACAAAAACGCCGCTGGGATTCATCCCGCCGGCGCTTAAGATATTCGGGTTGACCGCCAGGATGTACGCCATCGACAGGAAGGTCGTAAGACCTGCCACCACCTCAGTCCGCACATCTGTTCCGTGTTCTTTCAGATGAAACCACTTCTCCAACATGTTCGCTCTCCTCCTGAAAAAGCAAATCAACTGCAACACAAAGAATGATACCGCTTTTTGGAAAAAAGTCAATCCGACAGGGGCTATTCCGTCCGTTTTAAGAGTGTCTCCATGTCGTCCGGCGGATCCGCCTGATAGGTCACCCGGGTGAGGGAGATCTCCGTCAGGGAATAGCCGTCCGGTCCGGCGGGATCCGGATGTCCGATCAGGGAGCGGTCCTGATACAGGGCCAGGGTATCCGGGTTCACCAGATAGTATTCGATGAACTGACCGTCCTCCCCCAGAAGCTCCGCGCCAAGATCATTGCTCTCCGCAACGGCCAGGGAATCCTCGTGCGATACCGCCGTCACGATGAGGATCGCATGGTCGTACGGCTCCTCCTCCGTCCGCTTGTGCTTCTGTACCCGGATGATGTGCTCCCGCTCCGTGATCACCGGAAGCAGCAGGCCGTACGCCTCCTCCGACGGATGGAAACCGCCGGTGTTCTCATTCCTGACAAAACGCTCGGCGCCGGTGGCATCCTGTGACAGCATGCAGATCGTGTCCGCGTTCTTGACGAATTTCAATCCGTTGCTGTCCGAGGCGTAATACACCGAGGCATCCAGATACAGGTCTGTCTGATATCCCTGATCCTCCGGCAGTGTCTTTAAGACCCTTAAAAAGGATCCGTATCTGGCGAGCAGCGTTCCCGTGCGGTTGGCGGCGACCACCTCCTCCAGGGTGAGACCGCCCGCCTCCCGGAATTCCGTCAGCGTCGCCTCCCGGGAATACAGCTTGAGATCCTCATTCAGATCCGAGGTGCCGTTCACATAGGCATGCTCTCCGGCAGGATCCAGAAACAGCCGATAATTCTCCGGAAGCAGCGGCATGAAGTGATCCCCCTTGCCGACGCTCTGTTCAAAGGTCCTCTCCCGGTCGGTCCCGGCATCCAGCGTGAGGGTGATCGTCCGCTGATCCCCCTCTTTGCGGGCGCGCTTTAGGATCTCCTCCACCGCAGAGGGCTCCGCGCTGTTGTAAAACACCCGTTTGTCATAGATGTCCCGCTCGGTTCCGTCCTCCTCCCGAAGGACCATGCGGACTTCGTTCAGAGCGAGATCCTGTACGCCAAACACGTAATGGCAGACGGCGACATCCCCCTCTTCGTACAGATGCAGGAGATCCTCCTTTTCCAGTACCTCCTTCGTCCGCTCTCTGGATACCTCCGATGTGATGAGAAAGCTGGTGTCATCCCGCTTCACTTCGATGAAATGACCCTCTCTCGCCGTTTCCGTATCCATGACATGAACCTCCCCGAATATCCGGTAGGGTTCGTCCGATGCGTTGACCGCCCGGAAGAAATAGCGGGATCCCTCCCCGGGTGCCTCCTCGAAACCGCAGAAATCATCCGGCGTCATGACGGTCTCCGAAAAGGGTGTCTTCAGATAGGCCCTGTCCCCGGCGAGATAGTACCGTTCACTGGTATCATCGCTGGCATAATGGATCTCCACACTCACGGAATCGTAGTGGGAAACGAGCGTCTCCGGGCGGTTGGCTTCCAGACAGAGGGTCGGTGTGAGGTCGGTCTCCTGATAGGGAGATTCGAGCAGCGTCGATTCAAAGAGCGGGGATTCCTCCTCCTGTTCCGCCGGGGGTGTCTCCTGCGGCATCGGTTTACCGCAGGCGGAAACAGCCGCAGCAAGGACTGCTGCGGCTGAGAATGCGATCAATCGACAGGATCTTCCGTTCACCGGATCTCCCGGTGCCACTCCTGCAGGGACTTGAGTTCCGATGCCGGATTGGTCCTGATCTGCCGGATCCCCTCCGCCGCGGCCCTGGCGGCAGCGATCGTCGTCATATACGGGATGCGGGCCTTGATGGCCGCCTTGCGCAGGTAGCTGTCATCATATTCGCCGTCCGGTCCGATGGGGGAATTGATGATCAGATCGATCTCCCCGTTGGTGATCATGTCGAGGACATTGGGACGGCCCTCATAGCTCTTCTTGACGCGTTTGACACTCACTCCGGCCTGCTCGATCAGATCGCAGGTCTTTCCGGTCGCAAGGATCGTGAAACCGTCCTCCTGAAAGCTCTTCGCGATCTCCGCCGCATCGGGCTTATCAGCCGCATTGACCGAGATCAGCACGGAGCCCGAGAGCGGGAGCGTTGCCTTGGCAGCCTCCTCCGCCTTGCAGAACGCCTCTCCCGTCGTCCTGGCAAGTCCCAGCACTTCGCCGGTGGAGCGCATCTCCGGTCCGAGTAACGGATCCACCTCCGGGAACATATTGAACGGGAACACCGCTTCCTTGACACCGTAATACGGGATCTTCCGCTCCCCGAGTCCCCGGATCGGGCTCGGTCTCCCGGTGAGCTCCCCGGTGATGATCTCCGTCGCGAGCGGCACCATGCGGATCCCGCAGACCTTGGAAACCAACGGGACCGTCCGCGATGCTCTCGGATTCGCTTCCAGCACGAACACGCGTCCGTCCTCAATCGCATACTGCATATTCATCAGGCCGACCACATGCATCTCCACCGCGATCCTGCGGGTATAATTCCGGATGGTCTCCACCAGCTCCTCCGGGATATGCTTAGAGGGCAGGATGCAGGCGCTGTCACCGGAATGGATCCCCGCCAGCTCGATGTGTTCCATGACGGCGGGCACGTAGGCATCCTCACCGTCACTGATGGCGTCCGCCTCACACTCCAGCGCATTGTGCAGGAAACGGTCGATGAGGATCGGGCGATCGGGCGTCACGCCCACGGCAGCCTTCATATACTCCTCAATGGCGTTCTCGTCATGGACCACCTCCATGCCGCGCCCGCCGAGCACGTAGGAGGGCCGCACCATCACGGGATAGCCGATCCTGCCGGCCACTTCCTTGGCTTCCTCCACCGTGGTCGCCATACCGGCCTCCGGCATCGGGATCCCGAGCTTCTCCATCACGGCACGGAAGCGGTCGCGATCCTCTGCGAGATCGATCACTTCCGGCGTGGTCCCGAGGACATGTACGCCTTCCTTTTCCAGCTTGGCAGCCAGGTTGAGCGGTGTCTGTCCGCCGAACTGGGCGATGACCCCCACCGGCTTTTCCTTGTGATAGATCGCGAGCACATCCTCCAGCGTCAGCGGCTCAAAATAGAGCTTATCGGAGGTATCGTAATCCGTGGAGACCGTCTCGGGATTGCAGTTGACGATGATCGTCTCGAATCCCAGGGCTTTTAAGGACTTGGCCGCATGTACGCAGCAGTAATCAAATTCGATTCCCTGTCCGATGCGGTTGGGGCCGCCTCCGAGGATCATCACGCTGCCGAGCTTGGCCGGCCGCGCCTCGTGAGGCTCCTCGTTTCTGGCGCCCTCCCGGTAGGTGGAATAATAATACGCGCTGTCCTCGGTGCCGGAGACATGCACATAATCCCAGGTCTCCACCACGCCGAGGGCCTCCCTGCGCCTGCGGACATCGTCCTCCGAAATCGACAGGATCTGTGCGAGATAGCGGTCGGAGAAGCCGTCCCGCTTGGCCCGGATCAGCTGATCGTCCGGCGGAAGGCTTCCCTTTGACTGCAGGAGTTCCTCCTCCTCCTCGACCAACTCCTTCATCTGTTCCAGGAACCAGTGCTTGACCTTGGTGATCTCGAAGAGTTCCTCCACGCTGACGCCCTTTCGCAGGGCCTCATACAGGATGAAGTGCCGCTCCGAACTCACGTCCTCCAGCAGGCGCTTCAGCTCCTCCGCGCTCTTCTCATGGAAATCCTTGACGAAGCCGAGGCCGTACCGGTCTTTTTCCAGCGAACGGATCGCCTTCTGCAGCGCCTCCTTGTAATTCTTGCCGATGCTCATCACTTCACCGACGGCGCGCATCTGGGTCCCCAGCTTGTCCTCGACCCCGTGGAACTTCTCAAAGGCCCAGCGGGCGAACTTGACGACGACGAAATCCCCGTTCGGCACATACTTGTCGAGCGTCCCGAACTTGGAGTCGGGCAGCTCCGCGAGGGTGAGCCCCGTGGCGAGCTTGGCGGACACCAGGGCGATGGGGAAGCCCGTCGCCTTGGAGGCAAGCGCCGAAGACCGCGAGGTGCGGGGATTGATCTCGATCACGATGACGCGTCCCGTCTTGGGATCATGGGCGAACTGCACATTCGTGCCGCCGATCACGCCGATGTGCTCGACGATGGCATAGGCCTGTCTCTGCAGCTCCTTCTGCAGGTCCTCATCGATCGTCAGCATCGGCGCCGTGCAGAAGGAATCTCCCGTGTGCACGCCTACCGGGTCGACATTCTCGATGAAGCAGACCGTGATCATGTTGTTGTCCTTATCGCGGACCACCTCCAGCTCCAGCTCCTCCCAGCCGAGGATGCTCTCCTCCACCAGGACCTGATGGATGAGAGAGGCCTGCAGTCCGCGAGCGCAGACGGTCTTGAGTTCTTCGCGGTTGTATACGAGGCCGCCGCCGGTCCCGCCCATGGTATAGGCCGGGCGAAGCACGACCGGGTAATGCAGCCGATCCGCGATGGCTAACGCCTCCTCCACGCTGTAGGCCACTTCGCTCCGCGCCATGCCGATCCCGAGCGCGTCCATGGTCTTCTTGAATTCCACCCGATCCTCGCCGCGTTCGATCGCATCCACCTGGACGCCGATGACCTTGACGCCGTACATGTCGAGGATTCCCTTTTTGTACAGCTCCGCCGCCAGATTCAGGCCCGATTGTCCGCCCAGATTCGGAAGGAGCGCGTCCGGCCGTTCCTTCTCGATGACGGCTGCGACGCGCTCTGCATTGAGCGGCTCGATATAGGTGTGATCCGCCATCTCCGGATCTGTCATGATCGTCGCCGGATTGGAATTGACCAGCACGATCTCGTAGCC